>NZ_JACHBR010000001.1:6340000-6427873 GCF_014200435.1 Sphaerisporangium krabiense
AGAACACGGTCGGGCCATGCCGATCGGTATCGGAAAAGAAGGCGCGGAAAACACGTGGAAATCGAAACGTCGCACGTGGATCCGCATTTCCGGGACCGCCGGCCGCATTCGCCCGCTCATCGCACACCGATTGGGAAGGCACCGATGGAGAAGATGGGAATCGCTCGCGCGAGGCGGGCGTTTGGAACGGTCCTCGGCTCGCTGGCGCTGGCCGCGGGGTCCCTGGCCGCGACGGGCGCCCAGCCCGCGCACGCGTCGTCGGCGACCGTCGTCGGCTGTGGCTCGCTGTACGGATCGGGGTCCTACAGCGACCCGCTGCGCCTCGGCACCGTGCGCGGCACCCTGATCGTCACCGGCTGCGCGCCGCTGACCTCCGGCACCCCCTACAACCACCGCTACTTCATCTTCGCCATGGGCACCCCCGGCTCCAACGCCGTCGCCGGCGCCCGGTTCCGCCTGACGAGCTCCCAGAACGCGGCGGTGCACCCGCGCCTGGCCTCCGGCGCCTGGACCGTGCGCACCTCCAGCAGCCACGGCTTCTGGACCGGCGACTCGCCCAACTTCACCGGCCGGTGGCTGCCGCTGCGCGGCCTGTCCGCCGGCACCTACCGCCTCGGGGTGGAGAAGCTGCGCAGCCCTCTGAGCTCCTACTCCACGCCGCGTTTCGACATCGTCATCAGCATGGGCTGACGCCTCGGCCGGGAGGGCCGTCCTGTGCCTGCCGTGCGGCAGGAGGGGGGGAGGCACAGGACCGGCCCCGGCCGCCAAGCGGCGCCGGGCGGGTGACCGAAAAGACCCCCGCGACACCCGCCCGGCGCGGAACCTCCCGCCCCCGGGATCAGACCACGGCGTGCCCGTGAGCGGCGGCGAGCGGCGCGAGGTCGGGCAGGCCGAAGTCCTCGCACATCGCCTTGAACGCCACGACCTTGTCCTCGCCGAAGCGGCGGACGCGGGCGGCGTAGGCCGGGGCGGACACGAACGTCGGCGGGACGCTTTTGCTGTGGAACTTGTCCGCGTACATGATGAGTCGTTCCTCCGGCGTCTCGGCCGTATAGTCGCCGGGCGGCAACGGCAGGTTCTGCGCCCGCACGTCCTCGCGGGTGATGCCGACCCCGGTGTGACGCGAGCAGAAGCGGCAGATCGCCTCAGGCAGCCCCTCCGCGCGCAGCAGTTCCTCCCCGAGGATCCCGTGGCGTACATATTCGGCGTGGTCGAGCCGCCCGTCCGCGCCGTACAGCCGGTACACCCCGATGTCGTGCAACAGCGCCCCGGCCCGGACCAGCTCCATGTCCACGTCGAGTCCGGCGTGGACGGCGACCTGTGCGGCGATCTCCGAGACGATCAGCCCGTGCGTGTACACGGCGTCGAACGCCGCGCGCGAGGGCGCGTGCCGTTCGTGCAGCGAGCGAATCTCACCGGGCGGCGGAATCTTCATGCCGGGAAGCCTAGCGAGCGGGCCGATTGACGGACCCGGGTGGCGACTTCGTACGTCTAATGTCAAAAGCCGCATTTTTCTTTGCCGCCCGGAGCCTGGGATGACCAGGAGATAAGGCCGTCGCCGCCCGCACGGCGCGGACGCGCGGGGCATGGGCGCGGGGGAAGCGGGCAGTCATTCGCGGTCCCCTCGATCTGGGGCGAAAGGGAGGAGGGCCATGAACGTGTTCGAGGGGGCGGACCAGGACACCCCCCTCACACCGACCTGGTCACGGGTGGGGAGTCGATGCGATCGAACCGCATGGAGGACGTACTTATGCCGACCAACCCTGGAAAGCCGGACAAAGGACGAGACGAACAGGGTGGGCCGCACCGGCGTATCAACCGACCGATGATCTTCGCCGCCGCCGGCGTGCTCCTGGCGTCCGGCGGCGTGGGCGTGGCCTCGGCGGCGGCCTCGGCTCCCGAGCCGCCCGTGCCGCCGACGCCGACCGTCAGCGAGACCCCGACCGGGACGCCGACGCTCCCGACCGAGTCTCCCACGGGGATCCCGACCGACCTGCCGACGGGCACGCCCACGGCCGGTCCCACGGACCTCCCCACCCCGACCCCCACGGCGCCCTCCCCGGCGCCGAGCGTGCCGCGCCCCGGCGCGTGGGCGCTCAGCGGGGCGCCGCACGGGGAGATCGTCCTCGGCACGAAGGACCCCTGCGTCTTCGTGACCGTGCTCACCCAGACCGGCGAGGCCACCGCCGTGGCCGAGGACTCGATCACCGTCCGCAGCGGCGACGGCTTCGAGAAGGTCTACATCGTGGACGACACCACCAAGGTCTTCGCCGGTGGCCGTGACCGCGAGGTCAGGCAGGGCGACTGGCTGTCGGTGACCTCCGCGGCCGGTGTCGAGACGCCGACCGCGGCCTACGTCTACGACCTGTCCCGGCCCGTCAGGAACCTCTGGCGGGGCGACGACCGGTGGTACTCGCCCCAGTGGCAGTGGAGGCACGGCAAGCCCTCGAAGTGGCGCACGCCCAAGCCGTGCCCCACGCCGCCCGTCCCCACGCCCACCTCGTCGCCGAGCGTCCCGCCCGGGACCCCCACGGCGACGCCGACCGTCCCGCCGACCGACCTGCCGACGGACCTGCCCACGCAGACGGGTTCGCCGACCGGGTCGCCGACGGACGTGCCGACCACGCCCGCGCCGACTCCGACGACGCCCTGACCGGACGCCGGCGCCCCTGAGCAGCACGCGGGCGGCCGCGGCGGGCACCCTCCACCGCGGCCGCCCCGTCCCTCGGGACCCCTCAGGATCCCGCCCCGCGCTGATCGCGCGGGATGCTCCAGTACCCGAGCGCGCACACCTGGTCGCGCGGCACGCCCCGCTCGCGGGTCAGATGCCGGCGCAGGCTCTGGATCATCAGCGACTCGCCGCCCGCCCAGACCTGGCCCCGGCCCGGCGGCAGCTCCAGGCCGCGCACGACGTCCTCGACCGCCCGTCCCACGCCCGGCGCGCGCTCGCCCCGGTACACCCAGTGCACCTCCGGATGGGCCGCGTCCAGCGCCGCCCGCTCGGCCGCGTCCCGCACCTCGACCACCGCGATGTGGCGGCCGCCCGCCGGCAACGTCTCGGCGACGGCGGCGATCGAGGGCAGCGCGGTCTCGTCCCCGGCCAGCAGCGTCCAGGACGCGAACGGGTCGGCGGCCCAGTGCACGCGGGTGCCCGCGTAGCCGACGCGGTCGCCCGGCGCCGCGTGCCGCGCCCACCGTGAGGCCAGGGCCTCCTCCCCGTGGTCGAAGAAGTCGATCGTCACGAGCCCGGCCCGCGGGTCGTGACGGCGCACGGTGTAGTTGACCGCGTGCTGCGGCCCGGTGCCCGGCGGGAAGCGCCAGCGCCCGCGCTCGGGCAGGACGACCTCGGCGCCCGGCGCCGGCCACACCAGCGTGATGATCTCGCCGGGCTCCTCGACGGGCAGCGGGTCGCCGTCCACGCGCAGCACCATCCGCCGCATCAGCGGGGACAACCGCGTGACGGAGGCGACCTCCAGCATGCCGGTGGCCAGCGGGAACGCGCGCACCGGCGACCTCGGCCGCGACGCGCCGCCGGCCGCCGCCTCCTCCGCGCGGGGGCGGCGCGCCGTCAGCCGCACGGTGCGCGCGTCCAGCGCCCCGGCGGCGGCGAGCGCCCCGACCACGGCGTCGGCGAAACGGGGGCCGTCCCCGCCGAGCGCGCGCACCTGCGCGGCGACCGCCGCCCGGCACGCCTCCTCCTGGCCGGGCCCGTCGGTGACGCGCACGCCCTCGGCGAGCAGGACCTCCAGCCCCTCCGCCGCGAGGACGGCGCGCACCTCCTCCAGCGGGTGGGCGTGCGGCGCGAACGGGACCGCGGCGAGCCGGTCGCGCCACACCGGGTCCGCGGCGAGCGACCGCACGACGTCGCGCAGCGGGAAGCCCTCCGCCCGGGGCTGGGCGAAGCCCCACTGCAGGACCAGCAGCCCGCCCGGGCGCACCGCCCGCGCCATCGCCCGCACGGCGGCGCCCGCGTCGGCCACGGTGTGCAGCGCCCAGGAGGAGTGGACGATGTCGTAGCCGCCCTCGGCCAGCGGCGCGCCGGGGTCGCGGACCTCGGCCGTGACGGCGAGGCCCGCGCAGCGCGCCCGGGTCGCCGCCACCCACGCCGGGGAGGCGTCGCGCGCGGTGACGGTGAACTCGTCCTCGGCCATGGCCGCCGCCACCTCGCCCGAGCCGCACCCGACGTCGGCGAACGTCCCGCCGCTGTAGCGCTGGGCGCCCGCCTGCGCGAGGGCCTCCAAGGCGGTGTCGATCTCGGCCTCGGCGTACGCGCCGGGCGGCGGGGCGTGGAGCAGGTCGGTCACGAGCGGGCCTTTCGACGGTGACGTGCGGCGTCAGCGGGGCGGGGACAGGACGGAGGCCGTGGCGCGGTGCGCCAGCAGCGACTCGCGGATCTCCCCCGCGCGGATCGCCGTGGTCGACAGCAGCGTGGAGGAGATGCCGTGCGTGTGCTCGGTGCCTCCCTGCAGGTAGACCCCCGCGGTGACCGGGGGAGTCACCGCCACGCGGTGGTCGCGCCCGACGCGCACGCCGTCCTCCTCGTCGCGCAGGCACAGCTTGGCGGCCTCGCCGAGCAGCGCGGAGATGTCGGGGGAGCGGTAGCCGGTGGCGTGGACCAGCACGTCGACGGTCAGCACCTCGCGCTCGCCGGTGGGCAGGAACTCGACGGTGACCTCCAGGCCCGCGCCGGTCTCCCGCACCTCGCGGATGCGCGAGATGTTGAGCATGCGCAGCCGCTCGCGGCCCTGCACCTTCTCGCGGTAGCTGGTGGCGTACAGGGCCTCGATCAGCTCCATGTCGACCACCGAGTAGTTGGTGCCGCGGTGGTAGTCGAACAGCGACCGCTTCACCTGGGGCGGGGAGTTGAAGTAGACGTCCACCGCCTCGGGGTCGAAGATGCGGTTGGCGAAGGGGCTGTCGTCGGCCGGGGTGTAGCCGTACTTGGCGAACACCGCGCACACCTCGGCGTCGCCGAACGTGCGGTGCAGGTATTCGACGGCCTCGGCCGCGCTCTGCCCGGCGCCGAGCACCAGCGCCCGCCGTACCGGGGCGCCGCCCGCGACCAGCGCGGCCACCCGGGGGACCAGCTCGCTGTTGTGGAAGACGCGGTCGGACAGCACGGTGCCCGGCGGCAGGTGCGGTTCCATGCCGACGGCCAGGCAGACGTTGCGGGCGCGGCGCACGACCGTGCGGCCGTCGCCGCCGCGGCCGACCACGTCGAACCAGGCGATCTCGCCGCCGGGCGAGGGCACCGGTTCGATCGCGAGCACCTCGCAGGAGTACTCGACGAGGTGGTCCACCCGGGCGGCGGCCCACTCGAAGTAGTCGTGGAACTCGGCCCGCAGCGGGAACAGGGTCTTCTGGTTGAGGAAGTCGACGAGCCTGCCGCGTTCGCGCAGGTAGCACAGGAAGCTGTAGTCACTGGACGGGTCGCGCAGGGTGACCAGGTCCTTCAGGAACGAGACCTGCATCGTCGCGTCGTCGATGAGCATGCCGCGATGCCAGCCGAAGCTCGGCTGCCTCTCCAGGAACCCTGCCCGCAGGCGGTCCGCCGCGCCGGCCTTCGCGTTGTGCTCGTCGAGTGCTATGGCCAGTGCCAGGTTGGACGGCCCGAATCCCACTCCGAGGATGTCGTAGACGACGTCCGGCCCGCTGGGCAGTGCGTTCACCGCGGCATCTCCTCCTTTTTCGCCAGGGACATGCTAGATAAGGTTAGCCTTACCTTGCAATCATGAGGTTAGGCTAACCTTCTTTGTCGCCGTGGTCTCGAGAGGGGAACCATTTATGCGGGTCGTCATGTTCGGGTACCAGACCTGGGGCCATCGCACGCTGCAGGCCCTGATCGAGTCCGGTCACGAGGTGACCCTCGTCGTCACCCACCCCAAGAGCGACCACGCCTACGAGAAGATCTGGGACGACTCCGTCGCCGAGCTCGCCGCCAAGCACGGCGTGCCCGTCCTGCTGCGCCGCCGCCCCGGCGACGCCGAACTGCTCAAGGCCGTGCGGGACGCCGCGCCCGACATCATCGTCGCCAACAACTGGCGCACCTGGCTCCCGCCGGAGCTCTTCGACCTGCCGCCGCACGGCACGCTCAACGTCCACGACTCGCTGCTGCCGGCGTACGCGGGCTTCTCGCCCATCATCTGGGCCCTCATCAACGGAGAGCAGGAGGTCGGCGTCACCGCGCACCGCATGAACGCCGGCCTGGACGCCGGGGACATCGTGCTCCAGCGCGCCGTGACGGTCCGGCCGCACGACACCGCGACCGACCTGTTCCACCGCACCGTCGACCTCATCGGCCCGGTCGTGCGCGAATCGCTCGACCTCATCGCCTCCGGCCGGGCCCGCTGGACGCCGCAGGACCGCGCCCGGGCGAGCTTCTTCCACAAGCGCTCCGTCGAGGACGGCCGCATCGACTGGACCTGGCCCGCCGAACGGCTGGAGCGCCTCGTCCGCGCCCAGTCCGACCCCTACCCCAACGCGTACACCTACCACGACGGCCGCCGGCTCCGCATCGTCGCCGCCGCCGTCTCCGAGGCCCGGTACGGCGGCACCCCCGGCCGCGTGTTCATCCGCGAGGGCGACGGCGTGGTGATCGTCGCGGGCGCCGACGCCCACACCGGCCGCCTGCCCGGCCTGCTCGTCCGGCGCGTGCGCACCGACGACGGCGCCGAGCACACCGCGGCCGACTACTTCACCACCATGGGCGGCTACCTCACCGCCCACCCGTGAAACGGTCCGCGCGGCGGCGGTCGTCCTCCTCGCCGCGTGCGGGGACCTCGCCGGTCAGTGTCAGGGCCCGGGGAGGCTCCCGAAGCGGGGCCGGCAGGACGAGCGGTCCCGAACCCGGGGTGAGGCTGCCGAGGACGCGCGGGCCGCGCGCTCCGGTGCCGGAGGGCACGGTTCCCGGCAGGCCATGGGCGGTGTGCCAGCCGATGAGGGCGAAGGCGATGGCCTCCTTGGCGTCGGCCGGCGCGCCGTAGTCGTCGGAGAAGGCGACGGTCACCCCCGCGCACGCGCGGCGCAGGCCGTCCATCAGCACGGGGTTGTGGCAGCCGCCACCGGAGACGACGAGCAGGCCGGCGCCGGCCGCCCTCACCGCGCGGGCGACGGTGCGCACGGTGAGCTCGGTGAGGGTCGCCACGAGGTCGGCGTCGGCGGGCCGCGTGCCCGCCTTCGCCATCGCCTCCTCGACGTAGGCGGCGTGGAAGAGTTCCTTGCCGGTGCTCTTGGGGGCGGGCAGCCGATAGAACGGGTCGTCGAGCAGGACCGCGAGGAGGCGTTCGTCGACCGTCCCGGAGGCGGCGATGCGCCCGTCCCGGTCGAACCCGCACGCGTTCAGCCCCCGGCCCGCGATGACGGCGTCGATGAGGGCGTTGCCCGGTCCGATGTCGTAGGCGAGCGGATCGTCCGGGCCGCGCACCAGCGTCATGTTCGCGATGCCCCCCACGTTGAGCACGGCGGCGGTCCCCGGGTACCCGGCGAGCAGCAGGACGTCGAGCAGGCAGACCAGCGGGGCGCCGTGCCCGCCGGCCGTGATGTCGCGCACGCGCACATCCGACAGCACGGGCGTCCCCGTGCGCTCGGCGATCCAGGCGGGGGCGCCGATCTGCAACGTGCCCCGGGCACGCGGGCCCTCGACCCAGTGGAAGACGGTCTGACCGTGCGAGACGATCAGATCCACCGGCCCGGCCCGCTCGATCGCCGTGCCGGCGGCCTCGGCGAAGCTCTGCCCGATCAGCGTGTCCAGCTCGCACACCTCGGCCAGCGTGACCGCCGCCGGCGGAAGCGCCCTGACCAGCCGCGCGCGCAGCTCGGACGGGTAGGGGAGGACCGCCGTGTACTCGACCACCCCGGCCAGCGTGCCCCCGGCGTAGTCCGGGTCGAAGTCGACCAGGCCCACGTCGATGCCGTCATGGGAGGTGCCGGAAATCATGCCGAGGACTCTCATGCCCGCTCCCCGAGTACGCCCACAGGCAGCCTACCGCCGCCACGCCTCCCGGCTCGGTGCGGCCGTCCGGCGGCCGGGAATGCCGATAACGACGGTTCCTGGTACCGTCGGTGTCGGAAGGTGCAGCGCTCGCTCGTTCGCGAGCACGTCGGGACATCCGGCTGGCACGGCAGCCTGAGCACAGGCTGTCTCGATCTCTCAGTGGAGAGTGTGTCCTGCCATGTCCACAGACATGATTCTGATCACCGGAGGCCGCGGCGCCGTCGCCGCCGAGCTGCTCGCCCTGCTGCTTCAGGCCGGTCGCCCGGTACGCGTGGCCTCCAGGAACCCCGCAGGGGTGAAGGCGCCCGACGGCGTCACGGCCGTCACCTGCGACCTCGCCGACCCCGCGACCTTCCCGGCCGCCCTCTCCGGCGTCACCGAGGTCTTCCTGTACGCCGAGGCCTCGCACATCGCCGAGTTCGCCGGCGCCGCCGTCACGGCCGGCGTCGAACACGTCGTCCTGCTGTCCTCCGCCGCCGTGCTGAATCCCGGCGCGGACGGCGACCCGCTGGCCAGGTCCCATCTCGACGTCGAGAACGCGCTGCTCGCCTCGCCTCTCACCACCACGCTGCTGCGCCCCGGCTCCTTCGCCGGGAACGCGAGCGCCTGGGTCTGGCCCATCACGGCCGGGCGCCCGGTGCGGCTGCCCTACCCGGGCTCGCACACCGACCCCATCCACGAACGGGACATCGCCGACGTGGCCTTCACCGTGCTCACCGACCCACGCCACCAGGGCCGTCACCTGCACCTGACCGGCCCGGAGAGCCTCACGTTCCGCGAACAGCTCGCACGACTGGCGGAGGTCACCGGCCGGCCGATCGCCGTGGAGCACGTCACCCGGGAGGAATGGAAGAGGGATATGGCCGACTACATCCCCGGTCGTTACGCGGACGCCCTGCTCGACCACTGGCAGGCCAATGACGGCCGTCCGGTGCCCCTCACCGGCACCGTCGAGCAGGTCACCGGGCACGCTCCGCGGACCTTCGCCACCTGGGCCCGCGACCACGCCGCGACCTTCACCGGGTAGCCGCGGACGCGGGACGTCCGGACCGGGCACGTCCGCGCCGGCGTGCCCGGGACCCGGCCGGGACCGAGGGCCTAGGCGTCGTGGTGGCGGCCCTTCGGGATCACCAGGGGAGTGGCGCTGATCGGGTCGGTGGTGACCTCGCAGCGCAGGCCGAAGATGTCCTCGACCGTGGACGCGGTGACGACGTCGCCGGGCGTGCCCTCGGTGACGATCCTGCCGGACTTCATGGCGATCATGTGGTCGGCGTACCGGCAGGCCTGGTTGAGGTCGTGCAGCACCATGACGATGGTCCGGCCCTCGCGCCGGTTCAGGTCGGTGATGAGGTCCAGCACGTCGATCTGGTGCGCCAGGTCCAGGTACGTCGTCGGCTCGTCGAGCAGCAGCACCTGGGTGCCCTGCGCCACCGCCATGGCGATCCAGGCGCGCTGCCGCTGGCCGCCCGACAGTTCGTCCACCGGGCGGTGGGCCAGCGCCGTCAGCCCGGTGGCGGCGAGCGCGCCGTGCACGGCCTGCTCGTCGGCCGCCGACCACTGCCGCCACCACGTCTGGTACGGCGACCGGCCCCGGCCGACCAGGTCGATGACGGTCAGCCCCTCGGGCGCGACCGGCGTCTGCGGCAGGATGCCGAGGCGCTGGGCCAGCTCGCGGGTCGGGATCGACCGCAACGCCCGGCCGTCCAGCCGCACCGCGCCCTCCAGGGGCGCGAGCAGCCGGGCCAGCGCCCGCAGCAGCGTCGACTTGCCGCAGGCGTTGGCGCCCACGATGGCCGTGATGCGCCCCGGCGGGATCGCCACGTCCAGGCCGTCGACCACCATGCGGTCGCCGTACGCCAGGCGCAGGCCGCTCGCCCGCAGGTCCGGATCCATGGTTCAGCCTCCTGACCCCGCGCGGTTGACGCGGATGAGCAGCCAGAGCAGGACGGGCGCCCCGAGGACGCCGGTGACGACGCCGACGGGAAGCTCGGTGCCGGGGATGAGCATGCGGGCGGCGAGGTCGCCGCCGAGCACCACCAGGGCGCCGGTCAGCGCCGAGGCGACCGGGGGAGGGTGGGCGGCCCCGGCCAGCCGCTGGGCGATCTGCGGCGCGGCCAGCGCCACGAACGCGATCGGCCCCGCCGCGGCGGTCGCGAACGCCACCAGCCCCACGCCGGTCAGCATCAGGCCGAGCCGCACGGCCTGGACGCGGGTGCCGAGCGCGGCGGCCACGTCGTCGCCGAGCTGCAGGGTGCGCAGCAGACGGCCGAGGACCAGCGTCGCGGGCACCAGCACGGCGACGGCGACGGCCAGCGGGACCGCGTCCTCGAACGAACGGCCGTTGAGGTTGCCCACCAGCCAGCCGAGCGCCGCCTGCGCCTGGAACCGCCCGCCCCGCGCCACCAGGAAGTCGGTGGCGCTGGTGCAGATCCACGACAGGCCGATGCCGACGAGGATGATGCGGTAGCCGGTCGTGCCGCGCCGCCAGGCCAGCAGGTAGACGAGCAGCGCGGTGGCGAGCGCGCCGGTCAGGCCGAGCGCCTGCACGCCGACGCCGGCGTCCCAGCCGAGCACGATGCCCGCGACCACGGCCGTCCCCGCGCCCTCGGTCAGGCCGATCATGTCGGGGGAGGCCAGCGGGTTGCGGGTCATCGTCTGGAACAGGGCGCCCGACACGGCGAAGGCGACGCCCGCGAGCAGCCCGACCAGGGCGCGCGGCAGCCGCAGCTCCCTGACGACCAGCAGCGTCCCGGGGTCGCCCTGGCCCACCAGGGCCTTCATCACGGCGGTCAGCCCGATGGGGACGTCGCCCATCGAGACGCCCCAGCAGAACACCAGGAACGTCGCGGCCAGCAGCGCCGCGCACACCGCGACGAGGCGGGGGCGCAGGACGCCGGAGACGGGCGGGACGGTGAGACGGAAGTGCCGGCGCATGGGGACGGCCGCCGTGTCGCCGGGCCGGGTCCCGCCGGAGGTGCGGACCACGGCTCAGACCTCCGCGAGCTTGCGGCGGCGGACCATGGCGATGAAGAACGGCCCGCCGAGGAACGCGATGAGCACCCCGGCCTGGATCTCCACCGGGCGCGCGACCATGCGCCCGGTGATGTCCGCGGCCAGCAGCAGGCAGGGGGCGAGCATCGCCGACAGCGGGAGCAGCCAGCGGTGGTCCGGCCCTATCCCGGCACGTTCCGCGAGCGCGCGGGCGGCGTGCGGGATGACCAGGCCGAGGAAGACCACCGGGCCGATGACCGACACCGTGGCGCCGGTCAGCAGCGTGACCGCGGCCACGCCCTGGAGGCGGATCAGCCCGAGGCGGCGGCCCAGCGAGGCGGCCACGTCGTCCCCGAGCGCGAGGCTGTTCAGCGCGGGCGCGCACGCCATGGCCAGCAGCGCGCCCGCGGCCACGAACGGCAGCACCCGCAGCACCGTCTCGCCTCCCTGGTCGGCGAGCGACCCCGCCGACCAGAAGCGGTAGCGGTTCAGCGCCTCGGGGGCGGTCAGGACGATGGCGCTGGTCAGCGAGGTGAGCAGCGACGTCATCGCGATGCCCGCGAGCGCCAGCTTGACCGGCGTCAGCCCCGAGCGTCCCATCCTGCCGAGCAGGAACACCACGACGCCCGCGGCGAAGGCGCCGGCGAAGGCGAACCAGATGTACCCGAGCAGCGATCCGAGGCCGAGCACGGCGACCGAGAACACGATCGCGAACGCGGCGCCTGCGCTGACGCCGAGCACGCCGGGGTCGGCGAGCGGGTTGCGGGTGAGGGCCTGCATGAGCGCGCCCGCCAGGCCGAGTGCCGCGCCGGCGGTCACCCCGAGCGCCGTGCGCGGCACGCGGACCGTCCAGACGACGTTGTCGACGAGACGGCTGTCGGGGTGTCCGGCGAGGGCGCGCAGCACCTGGTCCAGGGGGATCCCCCGCGCGCCGAGCGCGATGGACAGCAGGCACAGGACGAGCAGGACGGCACCGAGCAGCACCAGGAGGAACGCGGGCCGTAGCCCTTGGGCGCGGGTCACCGCGATGTCTCCACTGTGACTTCCTTAAGCGGGGCATACCTGATCTCCGCTCGGAAAACCATGCGCCCCAGGGATGTGACTTAGGTAAACCTTACCTTAGTATGTGGCCGGTCACGGCTAGATCTCGGCCTTGATTCGTGGAGTTTGGAGGCTTTGTCACCTGTGTCCGGCATCGAAGAAGCAACGGAGTACTGGAACCGGCGTCTCTCCCCGCTTCCGCAGGAAGCCGCCCTCCCCGCCGACCTCCCGTACCCGCTGTCGCCCACCGGCCACTGGCAGACCCGCGTCCGCGCCCTCGCCGCCACCGCGCCCGAGCCGGTGCTGCTGGCCGCGTTCGTCGCGCTGCTCCACCGGTACGGAGGCGCGGAGGACATCACGGTCGGGTACGAGGGCCTGCCGCTGCGCGTCGCCTGCACAGGAGACACCACCTTCACCGACCTGACCCGCCGCGTCGAGACCGCCCGCACGGAGTCCCGCGCCCACCGCGTCCCTCTGTCGACCCTGGTCGACGCCCTGCGCCCGGCCCCGATGCGAGGCGGCGCCCTCCTCTTCAACACCGCCTTCACCACAACCCCCGCCTCCTCCTACAGCGCGCTTTACACGGATGAATCCGGCACAGCCGGACGGCTCATCGCGAACAGAAGCGCCGACCAGACCCCGCAGGGGACGGGTCCCGGCGGTGTGGTGGAGGCGGTTTCCCGTGTCGCGTGGGTGGGTTCCGGTGGCGTGGAGGAGACGGATCCCGGCGGCACGGGGGCGGCTTCCTGTGGTGCCGGTTCTGAAGGGGGCGTCGAGGGCGGTCGCGCTGATGGCGAGGGCGGTCCCGCCGAGGGTGGGGGGCTCGATCTGGTGCTTGGCGTTGCCGGGGAGGAAGTCTGGGTTGGATGTCGGGGGGACTTGTTCCTGGAGGAGACGGTTGAGCGGGTTCTCGGGCACTACGCGACGTTGCTCGCCGACGCGCTCGCGCGGCCGGAGGCTCCGGTCGGGGAGCTGGACGTGCTCGGCGCGGACGAACGGCGTCGCGTGCTGCGCGAGTGGAACGACACCGCGCACGACGTCCCGCTCCTGACCTGGCCCGAGATGTTCGCCGCGCAGGTGCGGCAGCGCCCGGACGCCGTCGCGCTGGTCTTCGAGGACACCCGCCTCACCTACGCCGAGCTGGACGAACGCGCCAACCGCCTCGCCCACGCCCTCATCGCGCGCGGCGCCGGTCCCGAGCGCGTGGTCGCGCTCGCCGTGCCCCGGTCGGCCGAGCTCATCGTCGCCGAGGTCGCCGTGCTGAAGTCCGGCGCCGCCTACCTGCCCGTGGACACCGACTACCCGGCCGACCGCGTCGCCTACATGCTCGCCGACGCCGCCCCCGCCTGCCTCGTCACCACGGCCGAGGTCGCCGGCGACCTGCCCGAGCCGCCCCCCGGCACGCGCACGCTCGTCCTCGACGCCGCCGGCACCGTCCGCGAACTGGCCACCGGCCCCGCCCACGACCCGGGCGAGGACGACCGGGGGCCGCTGTCGGTCCTCAACGCCGCCTACGTCATCTACACCTCCGGCTCGACCGGCCGCCCCAAGGGCGTGGTGCTGTCCCACGCGGGCGTGGCCAAGCTCGTCGCCACCCAGAGCGAGCGGTTCGGCGTCGGCCCCGACAGCCGCGTCCTGCAGTTCGCCTCGCCGAGCTTCGACGTCGCCTTCTGGGACCTGTGCCTCGGCCTGCTTTCCGGCGGCCGTCTCGTCGTCGTCCCCGCCGAACTGCGCGTGCCCGGAGCCCCGCTCGCCGACTACGCGCACGCCAACGGCATCACGTTCATGATCCTGCCCCCGGCCCTGCTGGCCGCGATGCCCGGCGACGTCGAGCTGCCGCCCGCCACCCTGCTCGCCGGCACCGAACGCGTCTCACCCGAGCTGGTCGGCCGCTACGCGCGCGGCCGCCGCATGTTCAACGCCTACGGCCCCACAGAGGCCACCACCAACTCCACCCTCGGCCTGTGCGACCCCGACACCCCCGCCGGGTCCATCGTCCCCATCGGCGTCCCCGACCCCGGCACCCGCGCCTACGTCCTCGACGCCCGCCTGCGCCCGGTCCCCGCCGGGGTCACCGGCGAGCTGTACCTCGGCGGCGCCGGGCTCGCGCGCGGCTACCTCGGACGGCCCGGCCTGACCGCCGAGCGGTTCGTCGCCGACCCCTTCGGCGCGCCCGGCGAGCGGCTGTACCGCACCGGTGACCTCGTCCGGTGGCGGGCCGACGGACGGCTGGACTTCCTCGGCCGCGCCGACTCCCAGGTGAAGATCCGCGGCTTCCGCGTCGAACCCGGCGAGATCGAGTCCGTGCTGCGCGCGCACCCCGCCGTCGACCAGGTCGCGGTGGTCGTCCGCGAGGACCGCCCCGGCGACCGCCGGCTGGCCGCGTACGTCGTCCCGGCCCTGGTGCCGGAGACCGGCTCGGACGGCCCCGGCCGGGTCGAGGAATGGAAGGACCTGCACGACCTGCTCTACGCGGCCGCGGGATCCGACGACGCCCACGAGAGCGCCGGGGGCGCGAACGGCGCCCATGAGAGTGCGCGCGCGAACGGTGTTCACGAGAGCGCCGGGGTCGCGGGCGGCGTCCGGGAGGGCTCGGGCGCGGACGTCTCCCCGAGTGATCTCGCGGGCGGGATCTGCGAGAACTTCGCGGGCTGGAACAGCATGTACGACGGGCTGCCGATCCCGGTCGAGGAGATGCGCGAGTGGCGGGAGGCCACCGTCGCCGCCATCCGTGGACTGCGGCCCCGCCGGGTGCTGGAGATCGGCGTCGGCAGCGGGCTCATCCTGTCCCGCGTCGCGCCCGGCTGCGAGGCGTACTGGGGCACCGACCTGTCGCACCAGGCCGTGGACGCCCTGCGCGCCCAGGTAGCCGCCGTGCCCGAGCTGGCCGGGCGTGTCGAGCTGCTCACCCGGCCCGCGCACGACCTCGCCGGGCTCCCCGAGGGCTTCTTCGACACCGTCGTCATCAACTCCGTCGCCCAGTACTTCCCCGACGCCGAGTACCTGACCGGCGTCCTGCGCCAGGCGAGCGGGCTGCTCGTGCCGGGCGGGCGCGTCTTCGTCGGCGACGTGCGCAACCTGCGCCTCCTGCGCTGCCTGCGCGCTGCCGTCGAGACCCGCCGCCAGGCGACCACCGTCGGCCGTGCCGGGGACGGACGCGACGGGCAGGACAAGGACGCGCTGCGCACGGCCGTCGAGCGGTCCGTCGCCTGGGAAGGCGAACTGCTCCTCGACCCGGACTACTTCGCCACGCTGCCCGGGTTCGACGCCGACATCCGCGTCAAGCGCGGCGCCTCCCACAACGAGCTGACCCGCTACCGCTACGACGTCGTCCTCCATCCCACCGCCGCCCGCACCCCCGAGAACGCCACCGTGGGGACGGGCGGCGCGGAGACGGGCGGGGCGTCCCGAGTCACCACCGGTGGGTCCCAGGCCGGCGGACGGCCGCAGGCCGCGCTCCACCTGCCGGTGGCGCCGCAGCCGGCCGACCAGGCCGCCGAAGAGGTCCGATGGGCTGATCTCGTCGGCCCGGATGCGCCGGACGGGCTGGAAGCGCTGGACGCCCTGGACACGCGCCTCGCCGAGCGTGCCGGTCCACTGCGCGTCGTCGGCGTGCCCAACGCCCGGCTCGCCGACGACCTGGCCGCCCTGTACGCGGTCGAAGAGGAGGGCGGCCCGGCCCTGCCGCTCACAGGCGCCGACCCCGAGGCGCTGCACGCACTCGCCGCCCGCCACGACCGCCAGGTGGCGGTCACCTGGAACGGCCACGCCGCCGACGGCGCCCTCGACGCCCTCTTCACCCCCGCCCACCACCCAGAGGCCATCGAGAAGCTCCCCACCCACCCGCACGACGCCCCCGCCAACTCCAACGACGCCTCCGCCGACTCGCCCGACGCGCTCGCCAACTCCCACGACAGCACCGTCCCTCCGCACGTCGCGCCCGGCAGGGCCCCCTACCCGCACGACGCGCCCGGCCGGACCTACGACGGGCCCGGTCACCCGTACGACGCGTCCGGTCGCGCGGAGGAGGCGGTCGGCGGTGGCGTGCTCCAGGGCGCCTACCGGAGTGCGGGGTTGTTCGCGCAGGCCAATCGTCCGGTGCCGTTCAGGGATGTCGCGGTGCTCATGAAGACGCTGCGCGCGCATGCCGCCGAGTGGCTGCCCGAGTACATGGTGCCGTCCGCGTTCGTGCCGCTGCACCGTCTGCCGGTCACTCCGAGCGGCAAGCTGGATGGCGCCGCGCTGCCCGTGCCGGACCCGGCCGCGCTCAGCTCCGGCCGCGCGCCCCGCGACCCGCGCGAGAAACTGCTCTGCGCGCTGTACGCCGAGGTGCTGGGCGTGGAGTCGGTCACCGTCGACGACGACTTCTTCGCCTTCGGTGGCGACAGCATCGTGGCGATCCGGCTGCTCGTCCGCGCCCGCGAGTCCGGCCTGCGCCTGACCTCCCGCGACGTCTTCCGCCACCGCACGGTCGCCGCGCTCGCCCAGGTGGTCGAACGCGCCGAAGGCGCCGGCATCCCGCAGCCGGGCGAGGAGGCCGGCGGCCCGCTGCTGACCCTCGCCCCGGACGAGATCGCGGAACTGCGGGGCGAGGTCCCGATCCCCTTCGAGGAGGCCCTGCCGCTCGGCCCGCTGCAGCAGGGGTTCTTCTTCCATTCCCTGCTCGACGGCCCCGCGGGGGACGTGTACGTCGTCCAGCAGGCGCTCGACCTGCGCGGACCCGTCGACGGCACGGCCCTGCGCCGCGCCGCGCAGCGGCTCCTGGACCGGCACGCCCCCCTGCGCGCCTTCTTCCGCAGGCGCGCCGACGGCGGCCCCGTGCAGCTCATCGCCGAGCACCTCGACCTGCCCTGGCGCGAGGTGGACCTGCGGGCGGAGGGCCCGGCGGCGGAGGAGCGGGCGCGGACGGTGGCGGGGGAGGAGCGCGCCCGGCGCTTCGACCTGGCCCGTCCGCCGCTGGTGCGCTGCGCGCTCGTCAGGCTCACCGATGACCGCAGCCGCCTGCTCCTCACCTTCCACCACATCGTCGCGGACGGCTGGTCCCTCCCGATCCTGCACCGCGAACTGATGGCCCTGTACGCCCATCCCTCGGAATCGCCGGACGGCCCGCGACACGACGTGGCCGAGGTGCGCGAGATGGGCGGCGCGGAGACCGGCCTGTGGGACCGTCGCGAGGACGCTGTGCCGCTTCCTGCGGTCGATGTGGCCGAGGTACGTGAGATCGGCGGCGCGGGGACCGGGACGCGGGACCGTCGCCAGGGTGCTGTATCTCTCCCCGTGCCCACTCCGTACCGTGAGCACCTGCGGCGTCTCGCGGGGGCCGACCGGGAGGCCGCGCGGGGCGCGTGGCGGGAGGCTCTTTCGGGTGTCGAGGAGCCCGCACGGCTGACCGGTGTGCCGGCGGGCGGTGCGCCGCTCCGGCCCGCGCAGGTGCGGGTCGAGGTGTCTGAGCGGGTCACCGCCGGGCTGGCCGTCGTGGCGCGGGAGCGTGGCGTCACCCTGGGGACGATCGTGCAGGTCGCCTGGGGACTGGTGCTCGGACGGCTGACCGGGCGTCAGGACGTCGTCTTCGGCACCACCGTCTCCGGCCGCGACGCCGAGGTGGACGGGATCGAGTCCATGGTCGGCCTGTTCATCAACACCCTGCCGACCCGCCTGCGCTGGAACCCCGCCGACACCCTCGCCGGTCTGCTGGAGCGGTTCCAGGACGAGCAGGCCCGCCTGCTGGACCACCAGCACCTCGGACTCGCCGAGATCCAGCGCGTCGCCGGGTTCGCCGGCGGGGGCGAGCTGTTCGACACGCTGGTCGTCGTCGAGAACTACCCCTCCGCCACCGGCCTCACCGACCCCACCGGCACGGTCGCCGTCACCGGCCACGAGTTCCACGACGCCGTCCACTACCCCCTCGCCCTGATCGTGAAGCCCGGCCGGCGGCTGGACCTGCGTCTCAAGCACCACGCCGAGCGGCTCGACGGGGACGCCGTCCGCGCCCTCGCCGACCGTCTGACCCGCGTCCTGCGGGCCGTCGCCGAGAGCCCCCGGGACCTGGTGGCCCGCGTCGACCCGGCCGCCCCCGAGGACCTCGCCGCCGCCACCCCCGAGGGGGAGGTGGTGGAGGTCCCCGCGACCACGCTGGCCGCCGCCTTCGCGGCGCAGGTCGCCAGGACCCCGGACGCCACGGCGGTCGTGTACGAGGACGAGACCCTCACCTACCGCGAGCTGGACGCGCGCGCCGCCGCCCTGGCGGGCCGCCTGCGCGGGCTCGGCGCGGGACCGGGGCGGGTGGTCGCCGTCGCCGTGCCCCGCTCGGCCGGGCTGATGGTCGCCCTGGTCGGCGTGCTGAAGTCGGGCGCGGCCTACCTCCCCGTGGACCTGGACTACCCGGCCGACCGCATCGCCTACATGCTCGCCGACTCGGGCGCGGACACGGTGGTCACGACGGCCGCCGCCGCGCCGCGCCTGCCCGCCCTCGCCACCCTCACCCCGCTGCTCCTCGACGCCCCCGAGGCCGGGAGCGGAGCCCTCGCCGACGCGCCGGAGCACGCGCTGACCGCGGACGCGGGCGAGGCGGACGCGCCGGGGAATGCCGCGGAAGCGGACGTGCCGGGGAACGCGGTGGACGCGGACCCGGACGACGCCGCCTATCTCATCTACACCTCGGGATCCACCGGACGTCCCAAGGGCGTCGTGGTCACGCACCGCGCGATCGTCAACCGGCTGGCGTGGATGCAGGGCGAGTACGGGCTGCGCGCCGACGACCGGGTGCTGCAGAAGACGCCGTCCAGCTTCGACGTCAGCGTCTGGGAGTTCTTCTGGGCGCTGTGCGAGGGCGCCGCGGTCGTGCTCGCCCGGCCCGACGGGCACCGCGACCCCGCCTACCTGGCCGGCCTGATCCGCGCGCGGCGGATCACCACGATGCACTTCGTGCCGTCGATGCTGGAGGCGTTCCTCGCGGCGGGCGAGATCACCGCCGACCCGTCCTGGGCGGTGTCGCTGCGCAGGGTGTTCAGCAGTGGCGAGGCGCTGCCAGGCCCGGCCGCCGCGCGCTGGCGGGACCTCACCGGCGTCCCCCTGCACAACCTGTACGGCCCCACGGAGGCGGCCGTGGACGTGACCTACCACCCCTGTGACGGCCGGTCCGGCGAGGCCGCCGTCCCGATCGGGCGCCCGGTCTGGAACACCGGGCTCCGCGTGCTGGACGCCGCGCTGCGGCCGGTGCCGCGCGGTGTGCCCGGCGAGCTGTACCTGACCGGCGTCCAGCTCGCCCGCGGCTACTACGCCCGCCCCGGCCTGACCGCCGAGCGCTTCGTGGCCGACCCCTACGGCCCGCCCGGCACCCGCATGTACCGCACCGGCGACCTCGTGCGCGTCGGCGGCGACGGCGGGGTGGAGTACCTGGGCCGCACCGACCGGCAGGTCAAGCTGCGCGGCAACCGCATCGAGCCGGGAGAGGTGGAGGCGGCGCTGACCGCCCGCCCGTCGGTGGCCCAGGCGGCGGTGGCCGTCCGCGGCACCACGCTCGTGGCCTACGTCGTCCCCGCCTCCCCACGCCCGCCGGCGACCGTTACCGGGACAGAGGACGGGATCGCCGCCCTGAGCGGGGATGGGACCAACGCCCGGACCGGGGACGGAACCGGTGAAGGCCAGGGCGGCGGGATCGATGTGCGGGCTCTCGCGGCCGAGGTGGCCGGGGTGCTGCCCGCGGCCATGGTGCCCGGTGCGTACGTGGTGCTGGACGCGCTGCCGCTGACCCCGAGCGGGAAGCTGGACCGGGACGCGCTGCCCGCCCCCGAGGCCGTGCGCGCCGAGAGCCGCGCGCCGCGCGATGAGCGTGAGCGCGTCCTCACCGAGATCTTCGCCGCCGTGCTGCGCCTGGACGAGGCCGGGCCCGACGACGACTTCTTCATGCTCGGCGGCGACAGCATCTCCTCCATCGGCGTCGCCGGCCGCGCCCGCCGGGCCGGTATGGAGCTGGACCCGCGCGACGTCTTCGAGCACCGCACCCCGGCCGCCCTCGCGGTCGCCGCGGCGGAGAAGGCCCGGGCGACCGGCCCGCGGCCACGAGCGGGGACGGGGATCGTCCGCGACGAGGAGGCCAGGACCGGATTCGGGCTCGGCGAGGAGAGCGGTACGGGGTTCGGGCTCGACGAGGAGGAGGTCGCCCGGGTGCGGCGGATGGCGGGGGACGTCGAGGACGTCTGGCCGCTGGCGCCGCTGCAGGAGGGCCTGTTCTTCCACTCCACCTACGACCAGGGCGTCCTTGACGTCTACACCGTCCACGAGACGTTCGACTTCGCCGCGCCGCTGGACGCCGACCGGCTGCGCGCCGCCGCCCGGGCGCTGCTGGCCAGAACCCCCGGCCTGCGCGCCGGGTTCACGGCCGACGGCCTGCGCAGCCCGCTGCAGTTCATCGTCCGCGACCTCGAGATCCCGCTGGAGGAGGTGGACCTGTCCCGCCTGCCCGAGGCCGAGCGGGACGCGAGGATGCGCGCGCTCGTGGACGAGGAGCGGACCCGCGGGTTCGACCTGGCCGCTCCGCCGCTGTTCCGCATGCTGCTGGTCCACCGCGGCGCGGGGCTGGGCGACCGCCTGGTCGTCGGCCGCCACCTGCTGCTGTGGGACGGCTGGTCGGCCTGGGTGTTCCTGGAGGAGCTGTTCGCCCTGTACGAGTCCGGGGGCGACCCGGCCGGTCTTCCCCGCCCCGGCTCCTACCGCGACTACCTCACCTGGCTGGAGTCCCAGGACGCCGGCGAGGCCGCGCGCGCCTGGCGCGGCGCGCTGGCCGGGCTGGAGGAGCCGACGTTGATCGGCGGCGCCGCCGGCCAGGACCTGGACCCGGTCATCCCCGAGAGCCTGGACGCCGACCTGCCCGCCGCCCTCGGCGAGCGGCTGCGCGAGGTCACCCGGGGCAACGGCCTCACGCTCAACACCGTCCTGACCGCCGCCTGGGGCCTCACGCTGGCCGCCGTCACCGGGCGCGGCGACGTGGTCTTCGGCACGACCGTCGCCGGGCGGCCGAGCGAGGTGCCGGACGTCGA
Source organism: Sphaerisporangium krabiense (assembly GCF_014200435.1). Lineage (NCBI taxonomy): Bacteria > Bacillati > Actinomycetota > Actinomycetes > Streptosporangiales > Streptosporangiaceae > Sphaerisporangium > Sphaerisporangium krabiense. The sequence goes on from NZ_JACHBR010000001.1 coordinate 6,361,064, forward strand.
GAACATGATCGGCATGTTCCTCAACACCGTCCCCGCCAGGGTGGCCTTCGCCCCCGAGGAGCCGGTGCTGGACCTGCTGCGCCGCGTCCAGCGCGAGCGCCTGGCCCTGATGCCGTACGAGTACTTCAGCCTGGGCGTGCTGCAGGCCGAGACCGGGCACCGGCGGCTGTTCGACACCCTGTTCGTGCTGCGCAACGCCGACACCGAGGACCGGCTGGCCGAGCTGGCGGCCCGGCACGGCGCGACCGCCGTCGCCAACGTGGACGCCACCCACTACCCGGTGACCGTCATCGTCACCCCGGGCCGCCGCGTCCGCGTCACCCTGGCCCACCGCCCGGACGTCGTCGGCGCGGGCCGGGCGCGCGCCCTGCTGGACCGCTTCACCGCGACCCTCGCCCGGCTGGTCCGCGACGTCGGCGCGCCCACCGGCCGTGTCGACCCGCTGCTGCCCGGCGAGCGCGCCGCCTTGGAAGGCGAGGACGCCGCCAGCCGTGTCCCCGTCCCCGAGCAGACCATCGCCGACCTGCTCGCCGCCCAGGCCGCCCGCACTCCTGAGGCCACCGCCCTGGTGTTCGGCGACCTGTCGGTCACCTACGCCGAGCTGGACGCCCGGGTGAACCGCCTGGCCCGCCTGCTGCTCGCGCGCGGCGCCGCACCGGAGAAGGTCGTCGCGCTCGGCCTGCCCCGCTCGATCGACATGGTGGCCGCGCTGTTCGCCGTCCTGCGCACCGGCGCCGCCTACCTCCCCCTGGAACTGGACCACCCGGCCGACCGGCTCGTCGCCACGCTCGACGACGCCGGCCCCGCGCTCCTGCTGTGCGCCTCGGCCGTCTCGGCCCGCCTGACGGGCGGCGTCCCTGACGGACGGCGGATCGTGCTCGACGACCCGGCCGTCGCCGAAGCGCTCGAAGGGCTGGACGCCGGTCCGGTCACCGAGGCCGACCGTCCCGCCTTCAGCCTGGACCACCCGGCCTACGTCATCTACACCTCCGGGTCCACCGGCCGCCCCAAGGGCGTCGTCACGCCGTACCGCGGGCTGACGAACATGCAGCTCAACCACCAGAAGGAGATCTTCGCCCCGGCGGTCGCCTCCGCCGGAGGACGCGGGCTGCGCGTCGCGCACACGGTGTCGTTCGCGTTCGACATGTCCTGGGAGGAGCTGCTCTGGCTCGTCGAGGGCCACGAGGTGCACGTCTGCGACGAGGAGCTGCGGCGCGACGCGCGGGCCCTGGTCGCCTACTGCCAGGCGCACCGGATCGACGTCGTCAACGTCACCCCGACCTACGCCCACCTGCTGATCGAGGAGGGCCTGCTGGAGGGGCACCGGCCGCCGCTGGTGCTGCTCGGCGGCGAGGCCGTGTCCGAGACGGTGTGGAATCGGCTGCGCGACACCGACGGCACCTACGGCTACAACCTGTACGGCCCGACCGAGTACACCATCAACACCCTCGGCGGCGGCACCGGCGACAGCGCCACGCCCACCGTCGGCCGTCCCATCCGCGCCACCCGCGCCCGGATCCTGGACGCCTGGCTGCGGCCCGTCCCCGCCGGCGTCCCCGGCGAGCTGTACATCGCGGGCGTCGGCCTGGCCCGCGGCTACCTGGACCGGCCCGGCCTGACCGCCGAGCGGTTCGTCGCCGACCCCTTCGGGGAGCCGGGCGAGCGCATGTACCGCACCGGTGACCTGGTGCGGCGCCGCGCGGACGGCAACCTGGACTTCCTCGGCCGCACCGACGACCAGGTGAAGATCCGGGGGCACCGCGTCGAGCCCGGCGAGGTCGAGACCGCGCTGGCCCGCCACCCCGAGGTCGCGCACGCGGCCGTCGTCGCCCGCGACGACCCGGCCGCCCCCGGCACCCGCCGCCTGGTCGGCTACCTCGTCCCCGCCGAGCAGGAGGGAGAGGAGCGCGAGTCCGCCGAGCGCGAGCAGATCGGCGAGTGGCGCGACATCTACTCCGACGAGTACGAGCGCATCGGCACCGCGCTGTTCGCCGAGGACTTCGCCGGGTGGGACAGCAGCTACGACGGGCGGCCGATCCCGCTGGAGCACATGCGCGAGTGGCGCGAGCGCACGGTCGAGCGGATCCGCGAGCTGCGCCCGCGCCGGATCCTGGAGATCGGCGTCGGCTCGGGCCTGCTGCTGTCGCGCCTGGCCCCGGACGCCGAGGCGTACTGGGCCACCGACTTCGCCGCCCCCGTCATCCGCAAGCTCGGCGCGGAGCTGCGGGGCGACCCCGCGCTGGCCGCCAAGGTGGAGCTGCGCTGCCAGGCCGCCCACGACACCGACGGCCTGCCGCGCGGCTTCTTCGACACCGTCGTGATCAACTCGGTGGTCCAGTACTTCCCGAGCGCGGGCCACCTGGCCGAGGTGATCCACGGCGCGATGGGCCTGCTCGCCCCGGGCGGCGCCCTGTTCGTCGGCGACGTGCGCGACCTGCGCACCGCCCGCGCCTTCCACACCGCCATCCAGCTCACCCGCGCCGGCGACGGGGCCGATCCGGAGGCGCTGCGCCGCGCCGTGGACCGGAGCCTCGCGCTGGAGAAGGAACTGCTGGTCCACCCCGACTTCTTCACCACGCTCGGCTACGGCGCCGACCTGCGCACCAAGCGCGGCCACCACCACGACGAGCTCACCCGCCACCGCTACGACGTCGTCCTGTACGAAGGGACCCCGGACGCCGCGCTCGGCGCGGGGCAGGAGATCGCCTGGCCCGCCGCAGGCGTGGACGCGTCCGGCGCCGAGCCCGGAAGCGGTCGGCCCGGCGCGCTCGGCCGCCTCCTGCGCGACCACGGCGCAGGCCCGCTGCGGGTCACCGGCGTCCCCGACGCCCGCGCCGCCTCAGAACCCGGCTCGGCGATCGCCGGGGGAGTGGAGCCCGAGGCCCTGCACGCGCTGGCCGCCGAGCACGGCCACCGGCTGCTCACCACCCCGTCCGCGGAACCCGGCCACTACGACGCGGTCTTCGTGCGCGACGCGGCCCGCCTGACCGGCGGCCTGTACCGCCCCGGCGGCGGCACGCCCCCGTACGCCAACGCCCCGGCGGTGGCACGCGGCGCGAGCGGGCTGGTGCGGCGCGTGCGCGAGGACCTGCGCGCCTCGCTGCCCGACTACATGGTGCCCACCGCGCTGGTCGTCGTGGACGCGCTGCCGATGAACGACAACGGCAAGCTCGACGTGCGCGCGCTGCCCGACCCCGAGCCGGTCGCCGCCACGGGCGGGCGCGAGCCGAGCACCCGCGAAGAACAGGTGCTCTGCCGCCTGTACGCCGAGCTGCTCGGCCTGCCCAAGGTGAGCGCCGAGGACGACTTCTTCGACCTCGGCGGCCACTCGCTGCTCGCCACCCGCCTGGTCAGCCGCGCCCGCACCGAGCTCGGCGCCGAGCTGGCCATCCGCGACCTGTTCGAGGCCCCGACCCCCGAGGCGCTCGCCGCCCGCGCGGAGACCGGGCGGCCCGCCCGCCCGGCCGTCGAGCGCGCCGCCGAACGGCCCGAGCGCGTCCCCGCGTCCCCGGCGCAGCGCCGCCTGTGGCTGGCCGAACGCCTCAGCGGCGGCGACGCCTACCACTTCCCGCTGGTCTTCCGGCTGCGCGGCGCCCTCGACACGGCCGCGCTGCGGGAGGCGCTCGGCGACGTCGTCGCCCGGCACGAGGCGCTGCGCACCCGGTTCCCCGAGCACGAGGGCGAGCCGTACCAGCACGTCGTGCCCGCCGCCGAGGCGTGGCCCGGGTTCGCCGTCGCCGACTGCGCCCCTGAGGACGTCGAGGCCCGGGTCGCCGCCGCCGTGGCGCGCCCGTTCGACCTCGCCGCCGGGCTGCCCGTGCGCGCCGAGGCGCTGCGGCTCGCGCCGGACGACCACGTGGTGGCCGTCGTCCTGCACCACATCACCACCGACGAATGGTCCGACCGGCCGTTCCTCGCCGACCTCGCCACCGCCTACCGGGCGCGCCGCGACGGCCGGGCCCCGGACTGGGCGCCGCTGCCCGTCCAGTACGCCGACTACACCCTGTGGCAGCGCCGCCTGCTCGGCGACCCCGCCGACCCCGGCAGCGAGGCCGCGCGGCAGCTCGCCCACTGGACGGCCGCGCTGGCCGGCCTGCCCGAGGAGACGCCGCTGCCCCTCGACCGGCCCCGCCCCGCCGAGCCCACCGGGCTCGGCGGCACCGTGCGCGCCGAACTGCCCGCCGAGACCGTCCGGGCACTGCGCGCCCTGTCGGCCGAGACCGGCACCAGCATGTTCATGCTGTTCCACGCCGCGCTCGCCGTCCTGCTGCACCGCATGGGCGCGGGCACCGACATCGTGGTCGGCTCGCCCATCGCGGGGCGCACCGACAGCGCGCTGGACGACATGGTCGGCTTCTTCGTCAACACCCTGGTCCTGCGCGCCGACCTGTCCGGCGACCCGCCCTTCACCGAGCTGCTCGCCCGGGTGCGCGAGGCGGACCTGGCGGCCTTCGAGCACCAGGACCTGCCGTTCGAGCGGCTCGTCGAGGCGCTCAACCCGCCGCGCGTGCCCGGCCGCAACCCGCTCTTCCAGGTGATGATGGGCTACCACCACCGTCCCGGCGGCGACCCCGACGTGCTCGGCATGCCCACCGAGTGGCTGCCCGCCCGCATCGGCACCGCCAAGTTCGACCTGGACTTCACCTTCGCCGACCACACCGGCGAGGACCGCGTCGTCGTCCTGCTGGAGTACGCCGCCGACCTCGCCGACGAGGAGACCGCCGAGGCCCTGATCGCGCGCACCGTCGCGCTGCTCGGCCACCTCGCGGCCCACCCCGGGCGGCCGATCGGGCAGGCGCCCGTCCTCACCGCAGAGGAGCGCGCGGCGAGCCTCGGCGCGTGGCACGGCGCCGAAAGGCCCGTCGAGCGGCGCACCGTGCCCGAGATCTTCGCCGCGGCCGCCCGCGCCCACGGCGACCGGGTCGCGCTGGTCGCGGGCGGGCGCAGGCTGACGTTCGCCGAACTGGCGGCCGAGGTGAACGGCATCGCCGGCCTGCTGCGCCGGCGTGGCGTCGGCCGGGGCGACCTGGTCGGGCTCGCCCTTCCCCGTTCCGAGATGGTGCCCGCGATCCTCGGCGTCCTGACGGCCGGAGCCGCCTACCTGCCCCTCGACGCGGGCCTCCCGGCCGAGCGGCTGGCGTACGTGCTTTCCGACGCCGCCCCCGCGCTGGTCCTGACCACCGACCCCGCTCCGCCGCTCCCCGGTGGTGTGCCGTCACTGGTCCTCGGCGCCCCGGACGCTTCCTCGGACCGGACCGTCCCTGCTCACGCCGGGACGCCGCCGCAGGCCGCCGCGTACGTCATCTACACCTCCGGATCCACCGGCACGCCGAAGGGCGTCGTCGGGACGCACGGCGGGCTGGGCAACCTGTTCGGCGGCCAGTACGAGGACGTCATCGAACCCGCGCGCCGGGCCGCGGGACGCGAGACCCTGCGCGCCATGCACGCCGCCTCGTTCGGCTTCGACGGCTCCTGGGAGCCGATGCTGTGGCTGCTGGCCGGGCACGAGCTGCACGTCCTGGACGAGGCCACGATGACCGACCCCGCCGCGCTGCTCGCCTACCTGGAGGCCGAGCGCCCCGACTACGTCGACCTCACCCCCACCTACGTCGAGGAACTGCTGCACCACGGGTTCCTCGCGCCCGGAGCGCACCGGCCGGGCGTCATCACCGTCGGCGGCGAGGCGACCTCCGCCGAGCTGTGGGGACGGCTGACCGCGCTGCCCGGCACGGCGGTCCACGACATGTACGGGCCGACCGAGTGCGCCGTGGACGCCTACGGCTGGCACGCGGACGGCCGGGGCGCGTGGGCGGCGCCGGTGGCCGGCATCCGCGCCCACGTGCTCGACGCCGCGCTGCGGCCCGTGCCCCCCGGCGTGCCCGGCGAGCTGTACCTGGCCGGACGCGGACTCGCCCAGGGGTACCTGAACCGTCCGGGGCTCACCGCGGAGCGGTTCGTCGCCGACCCCTACGGCCCGCCCGGCACCCGCATGTACCGCACCGGCGACCTGGCCCGCCGCCGCGCCGACGGCACCCTCGTCTTCCTCGGCCGCGCCGACGACCAGGTCAAGCTGCGCGGCTTCCGCGTCGAGCTCGGCGAGATCGAGGCCGCCCTGCGCGCCCACCCGTCCGTGGCCCAGGCCGCGGTCACCGTCCGCGAGGACACCCCCGGGGCCCACCGCCTCGTCGCCTACCTGGTCCCCGCCACGACCCCGGCACCGGATAAGGAAGGGGCGCCGCACGCGACCTCCGAGGCGGCCGCCGGCAGGGCGCTGGACGCGGCGCCGGGAACCGCGTCCGAGGCGGCCCCGGCCGGGGAGCTCGCGCCGGACTCCGCCGGGCTGCGGGCGCACCTCGCGCGTACGCTGCCCGAGCACATGGTGCCGGCGCTCTACGTGACGGTGGCGGCGCTGCCGAGGTCGGCCGGGGGCAAGCTGGACCGGCGTGCCCTGCCCGCCCCGCCGGACTCGGCCGGCGAGGCGCCCGGGCGGCGGCCGAGGGACGCTCGTGAGGAGATCCTCGCCGAGCTGTTCGCGGCCGTCCTCGGGACCGGGCGCGTCGGCGTCCACGACGACTTCTTCGCGCTCGGCGGCCACTCGCTGCTGGCGATGCGGCTGGTCAGCCGGATCCGCGCCGCCCTCGGCGCCGAGGTCACCCTGCGCGAGGTGTTCGAGGCGCCCACCGTCGCCCGCCTGGCCCGCAGGCTGGAGCAGGCGCGGGACGGCGGCGGCACGGCGCTGGCCGCCGTGGCACGGCCCGAGCCGATGCCGCTGTCGTTCGCCCAGCGGCGGCTTTGGGTGCTGTACCGGCTGGAGGGCCCGACCGACACCTACAACATCCCCATGGCCTGGCGCCTGACCGGCCCGCTCGACCCGTCCGCGCTGGAGGCCGCGCTGCGCGACCTGGCCGCCCGGCACGAGAGCCTGCGCACGGTCTTCCCCGAACGCGACGGCCACCCCTACCAGCTCGTCCTTCCCCTCGACCGGCTCGCGGGCGCGCTGGACGTCCGGGAGCCGGAACAGGTCACCGAGGAGGAGCTGCCCGCCAGGCTGGCCGAGGCCGCCGGTCACCGCTTCGAGCTGGACCACGAGCCGCCGCTGCGCGCCCGGGTGTTCCAGGTCGGGCCGCGGGAGCACGTGCTGGCGCTCGTCGTCCACCACATCGCCGGCGACGAATGGTCCGACGCGCCGCTGTGGCGCGACCTCGCCACCGCCTACCGGGCCCGGCTGTCGGGGCGGGCCCCGGACTGGGCGCCGCTGCCCCTGCAGTACGCCGACTACACCCTCTGGCAGCGCGAACGGCTCGGCGACCCCGCCGACCCCGAAAGCCGGCACTCCCGCGAGATCGCGTACTGGACACGGGCGCTCGCGGGCTTGCCCGAGGAACTGCCGCTGCCGGCGGACCGCCCCCGGCCGTCCGAGAGCGGCCACCGCGGCGGCGCGGCCGGGTTCACGCTGCCGTCCGGGCTGGAGCCGGACCTGCGCCGCCTGGCCCGCGAGCACGGCGTCAGCATGTTCATGGTCGTCCAGGCCGCCGTGGCCACGCTGCTGCACCGGCTCGGCGCGGGCGACGACATCCCGATCGGCGCGCCCATCTCCGGCCGCGCCGACGAGCGCCTGGAGGACCTGGTCGGGTTCTTCATCAACACCCTCGTGCTGCGCACGGACGTGTCCGGCGACCCGACCTTCGCCGAACTGCTCGCCCGGGTCCGCGCGGCCGACCTCGCCGCCTACGAGCACCAGGAGGTGCCGTTCGAGCGGCTGGTCGAGGCGCTCAACCCCGCCCGTTCGCTGGCCAGGCACCCGCTGTTCCAGGTGGTGGTCGCCTACCTGACCGGCGGCGGCGCCACCCCCGCGCTGGCCGGGCTCACCGCACGCCCCGAGCCGCTCGGCCAGGAGTCGGCCAAGTTCGACCTGAGCTTCGACTTCGTCGACCACGGCGAGGGCCGGGGCATCTCGGGCTGGATCGAGTACAGCGCCGACCTGTTCGACCCCGCCACCGCCGACCTCCTCGCCACCCGCCTGGTCCACGTCCTCACCCAGCTCGCCGGCGACCCCGAACGGCCGGTCGGCCGGATCGACCTCCTGGGCGACGAGGAACGCCACACCATCCTCACCACCTGGAGCACCACCCCCCTCCCCGCGCCCGTGTCCGCCCCCACCCCGGCCACGGGGGGCGTCGCCGTGGCCGAGAACGAGGCCGAGAACGAGGCCGAGAATGAGGCCGTCACGGTCGCGGGTGGTCCGGCCACGGTTCCCGCGCTGTTCGAGGCGCGGGTCGCGGCCACGCCGGACGCCGTCGCCGTCGTCTGCGGCGCGGTCCGGTGGACGTTCGCCGAGCTGAACGAACGGGCCAACCGGCTCGCCCGCCTGCTCGCCGCGCACGGCGCGGGCCCCGAGCGCGTCGTCGCCCTGGCGCTGCCACGCTCGGCGGACTTCATCACGGCGATCCTGGCCGTGATGAAGTCCGGCGCCGCCTACCTGCCCGTCGATCCCGAGCTCCCTGCCGACCGAGTGCTGGGCATGCTCGGCGACGCCCGCCCCGTACTCGTCCTGACCACGGGCGACGACGCCGGACCGTCACCGGAGGCCGGATCATCGGGGGAGGCCACGGCCTCGCTGGCACGGCCGGAGGTCTCCGGGCGTGGTGTGCCGTCGCTGACGGACGCGGGCGTGCCCGTTCTGCGGCTGGACGACCCCGAGACGGCCGCGGCGCTGGCCGCGCTGCCCGGCACCGATCCGGACACCGGGCCGCACCCGCTCAACCCCGCCTACGTCATTTACACCTCCGGCTCCACCGGCCGCCCCAAGGGCGTCGTGGTGTGCCATCGCGGGGTCGTCAACCTGTTCCACAGCCACCGCGCGACGCTGTACGACCCGGCCAAGCGCGCCACCGGCAGGACCGCCCTGCGCGTCGGCCACGCCTGGTCGTTCTCCTTCGACGCGTCCTGGCAGCCGCAACTGTGGCTGCTCGACGGGCACGCCCTGCACGTCCTGAACGACGAGGAGCGCCGGGACGCCGAGCTGGCCGCCGCGTTCGCCCGGCGGGAGGGGCTGGACTTCATCGAGGTCACGCCGTCCTTCTTCGCGCAGATGGCCGAGGCGGGGCTGATCGAGGACGGCGTCTGCCCGCTGGCCGTGGTGGGCGTCGGCGGCGAGGCGGTGCCCGACTCGCTGTGGCGGCGGCTGGCCGCGCTGCCGGCCACCGAGGCGTTCAACCTGTACGGCCCCACCGAGGCCACCGTGGACGCCCTGGCCGCCCGGGTCCGCGACAGCGAGCGGCCCCTGGTCGGCCGCCCGGTCTCCGGGGCCCGCGCCTACGTGCTCGACGACCGGCTGCGTCCGGTGCCGCCCGGCGTGACCGGCGAGCTGTACCTGGCGGGCGAGGGCCTGGCCCGCGGCTACCTCGGCCGTCCCGGCCAGTCGGCGGAACGCTTCGTCGCCGACCCGTACGGCGCGCCCGGCACGCGCATGTACCGCACGGGCGACCTGGCCCGCTGGACCCGTGACGGGCGCCTGGAGTACGGCGGCCGCGCCGACGACCAGGTCAAGATCCGCGGGTTCCGCGTCGAGCCCGCCGAGATCGAGTCCGTCCTCGACCGCCACCCCTCCGTGGCCCAGGCCGTCGTCACCCCCCGCACGGACACCCCCGGCCTCACCCGCCTGGTCGCCTACGTCGTCCTCACGAACGACCACTCTCCGGACGACTCCTCACCGGACAATCCGTCTACGGACGGTCTCTCCCGGGACACTCCCTCGCAGGACACTCCGTCTGGGGACGGTCCTTCGACGGACGGTCCTTCTCCGGACGGCTTCTCTTCCGCGAGTGGACCGGACCCGGCGGAGCTGCGGGCTTTCATGGCGGCGGCGCTGCCGGACTACATGGTGCCCGCGGCCGTGGTCGTCCTCGACGCGCTGCCGTTGCTGCCCAACGGCAAGCTCGACCGCAAGGCGCTCCCCGCGCCGGACTTCACGCTCGCCGCGAGCGGCAGGGAACCGTCCGGCGAGGTGGAGCGGGCTCTGGCCGCCGTGTTCACCGAGGTGCTGGGGCTGCCGCGCATCGGCGCCGACGACGACTTCTTCGCCTGCGGCGGCGACAGCATCGTCGCGATACGCCTGGCCGCGCGGGCCCGGGAGGCGGGGGTGCGCTTCAGCCCCCGCCAGCTCTTCCTGCACCGCACGGTCGCGGCCCTGGCCGCCGTCGCCGTCGTGACCGGCCCGGGCGGGGCGCCCGCGACCCACGACGACGGCGCCGGGACCGTCCCCCTGACGCCGATCATGCACGCCGTGCGCGAGCTGGGCGGCCCGATCGGGGGCTTCCACCAGGCGGCGCTCCTGCGCGCCCCGCGCGACCTGGACGAGGACCGGCTGCGCCGCGTCCTTCAGGCCCTTCTCGACCACCACGACATGCTCCGCGCCCGCCTGGACCGAACCGCCGAGCGGTGGGTGCTGCGGGTGCCCGCTCGGGGGGCCGTGGACGCGGCGGGCCTGGTGACCAGGGTCGATGTTCGCGATGCCGACGAAGAGGGCCTCCGGGCGGTCATCGCCGAGCGCGCGCTCGCCACGCGGGCCCGTCTCGACCCGGACGCGGGCGTCATGGTGCGGGCCGTGTGGTTCGACGCGGGGACGGAGCGGCAGGGACGTCTGCTGCTCACGATCCACCACCTCGCGGTCGACGGCGTCTCGTGGCGCGTCCTGCTGCCCGACCTCGTCTCGGCCTGGCGGGACGTCACCGAGGGCAGATCTCCGGATCTGCCGCCGGTGGAGACGTCGTTCCGCCGCTGGGCGGAACTGCTCGGCGAGCGCGCCGCCGACCCGGCCCTGCGCGGGGAGCTGCCGCTGTGGCGGCGGATGCTGGAGGGCGGTTCCCCGCTCCCGGCGCCCCGCCCGCTGGACCCGTCCCGCGACGTGGTCGGGACCGCCCGCTACCTGTCCCGCACGCTGCCCGAGGACGTCACGGAGCCGCTGCTCGGCCGCGTCCCGGCCGCGTACGGCGCGACCGTCAACGACGTGCTGCTCACCGCGCTCGCCGTCGCCGTCGCCGCGTGGCGGCGCCGGCACGCGGACGACGCCGGGCAGGGCGTCCTCGTGGACCTGGAGGGCCACGGCCGCGAGGAGGCGCTGGCGGGCGAGGCGGACCTGTCCCGGACGGTCGGCTGGTTCACGAGCGTCGTCCCCGTCCTGCTGGACCCGGGCCCCGGCGTGGACGACGCGCTCGCGGGCGGTCCCGCGCTGGACGAGGCGCTGGCCCGGGTCAGGGAGCGGCTGGCCTCGCTGCCCACGGCGGGCGTCGGCTACGGCCTGCTGCGCCACCTGGACCCGCAGGCCGGTCCCGAGCTGGCCCGGCTCGGCGCGCCGGGGATCGAGTTCAACTACCTCGGACGCTTCGGCGGCCTCGACGAGGACGACTGGGCGTACGCGCCGGAGGGCGACGTCGCCGACCTGGACGCCGACCCGGGCATGCCGCTGTCGCACCCGCTGACGGTCAACGCCCTCACCGAGGACCGCCCCGGCGGCCCGGTGCTCGTCGCCCAGTGGTCCTTCGCCGGGGAACTGCTGACCGAGGCCGGGATCGAGGACCTGGCGGCCACCTGGTTCCAGGTTCTGCGGGCCCTGGTCACCCGCGCCGCCACCATCGCCGACGGGCGCTAGCCCGGCACATCACGACCACTCGCCCGTCAACCGCACATCACATTCAGAGGAGACGACAGTGACCAACCCCTTCGAGAACGCCGACGGCGTCTACTCCGTGCTCGTCAACGACGAGGGGCAGTACAGCCTGTGGCCGGAGTTCGCGGAGGTCCCCGCGGGCTGGACGGTCGCCCACGGCCCGGGCACCCGCCAGGAGTGCCTGGACCACATCGAGTCGGTCTGGACCGACATGCGCCCGAACAGCCTCATCGACCACATGACGACCTGACCGCGCCCCGCCTCCGCGAAGCCCCGCCGCGCCGTCGCTTCACGCCTGTCGGCGCAGGTGGTCGATGTGGGCGAGCACGTGCGGGGATTCCCCGACGCTCGCCCGGACCAGGGACGGACCTCGGCCCGCTCGACGAAGCCGTCCGGGTCTTGGCCGTCATGCCGCGGGGGACGGTGTACGGGCCTTGGGCCGCTCGAGGTGGGCCCGCGGCGGCGGCTCGGTGACGGATCGGGACAATGGAGGCGAAAGGCCTGGTGGTGGGGACGGTGGTCCGGACCTGCCGGAGAGCGTTGAGCGAAGTCGGCTTTGCCCATGCCATATCGCTTTGCCAGGAAAAGACGCGGGCCTCTGCGGAAGGCCGCGCGATGGGGGCTGGCGCGGCTCTACGCCGCGCTGGGCGGTCCGGCGCGCGCCGAGGTGATCGTCATCCTCGCCTGCGTGCTGGCCCTCGACGCCGCCGACAAGGGGACGATCGGCGCGCTGGCCCCCGAGTTGGAGCAGGACCTGCACGTCGGCAACACCGAGATCGGCGCGCTCGTCGCGACCTCCTCCGGTGTCGGGGCGCTGGCGGCCGTGCCCGTCGGCATGCTGACCGACCGGGTGAACCGGGTCCGGCTGCTCGCGGGCAGCATCGTCCTGTGGAGCGCGGCCATGGTGGCGGGCGCGCTGGCCGGGTCGTTCTCGACGCTGCTGATGTCGCGCGTGGCGCTCGGCGCGGTGACCGCCACCGCGGGGCCGACGTTGGCCTCCCTGATCGGCGACTACTTCCCCGTCGCCGAACGGGGCCGCGTCTACGGGTTCATCCTCGCGGGGGAGACGCTCGGCGCCGGGTTCGGGCTGATCCTGGTGGGCGACCTCGGCGACCTGCTGTCGTGGCGCTGGTCCTTCGGCCTTCTCGCGCTGATCGCGCTGGCCCTGCTCTTCGTCGTGGTCCGGCGGCTGCGCGAACCGGCGCGCGGCGGCCGCGACCGGATGCCGGCCCTGGGCGGGAGGCACGGCGTGCGTCCTCAACCGGAGGCGACGGCGCGCCGGCAGATCCGGCGCCGGGGGGTGGCCCCCGACCCCGCCTTGGTCCTGCGCGAGGATCCGACGACCATGTCGCTGCGCGCGGCGGTGATCTACGTCCTGCGGATCCCGACCAACCGGCTGATGATCATCGCCTCCGTCGTCGGGTACTTCTTCTTCGCCGGGCTGCGCACGTTCGCGGTCGAGTTCGTGTCCGACCACTTCGGGCTGACCAAGATCCAGGTGAGCGGGCTGCTGCCGCTCGTGGGGGCCGGCGCGTTGCTCGGGGTGCTGACCGGAGGACGGCTGGCCGACCGGCTGGTGCGCCGCGGGCATGTGGAGGCCCGGGTAGGCGTGCCCGCGACGGCCTACCTCGTCTCGGCCGTGCTGTTCCTGCCCGCGCTCGTGACCACGTCGACGGAGAAGGCGCTCCCGTTGTTCACCGCGGCGGCGTTCTGCCTGGCGGCGGCCAACCCGCCGCTGGACGCGGCGCGTCTCGACGTGGTCCACCACCGGCTCTGGGGCCGGGCGGAGAGCGTGCGCACGGCGTTGCGGATGTCGGCGGAGGCCGGCGCGCCGGTGATCTTCGGGATGCTGGCGGACTCGCTCAGCCACGGGGGCAGGGCGGACGGCCTGGAGTACACCTTCCTGCTCATGTTGATCCCCTTGGCGGCCAACGGCGCCATCCTGCTGTGGGCCCGGCGTTCCTACCCGGAGGACGTCGCGGCGGCCGTCGTCTCCGAGGAGAACACGCGGCTTCGCGGCCCGGCCTCCGGTGGGGCGCGGGGGCGCCCGTAGCGGGAGGGCCGGGCACGGCTCAGCCGGGCCGCCGGTGGACGTACAGCTCCCGCCGGTCGGCCTGCCCGACGGTACGCCGGTCGGGGACCGGCAGCTCGTAGCGGACCTCACGGAAATGATCACCGTGTTGCCGGTCGGCGTTGTACACCGAGTGGAACCTCCAGACCGCCGCGGCGAAGTTGCTCTGCCCGCGCAGCAGGTTGCGGCCGATGATCCGCAGGGTCTTGGCCGCGCCCGCCACGCCGAGGTGTTTGCGGTTCATCACCGCCTGCGTCCGCACCAGCTCGCGGTAGAACTCGTGCAAAGGAAGCGTGGTCGGGACCACGGCGTGCTGGATGTCGAACAGGCGGTAGTCGCGCGAGGTGAGCTTGCGCGACTCGGTGTGCCAGATCTCGGTGCCGGGGTAGGGCGTCATGACGGTGAGGTTGACGATCTCGGGCACCGACAGCGCCCACCGGCGGACGAGCCGGAACCGCGCGGCGTCCCAGGCCGGGTCGACGATCAGGTTGATGGCGACGGTGAGCCCCATGTCGCGGGCGAGTTCGAGCGCCTTGACGTTCTGGTCGGGGCTGGTCCGCTTGCGGTACAGGTCGAGGCCCTGCTCGTCGAGCGCCTCCATGCCGAGGAACATGTAGGTCAGCCCGAGCCGCCGCCATCGCTCGAACACTTCAGGATGGCGCAGCAGCACGTCGGCGCGCGTCTCCAGGTAGTACTCCTTCCTGACCTTCCGCTTCTCCAGTTCCGCGGCGATGGCGTCGCCGTGCTCGGGCCGGATGAAGGCCACGTCGTCGACGATGAACACGCCCGGCTCCCGGATCGAGGCCACCTCCTCCGCCGCGGCCTCCGGCGACACCTTGCGGTAACTGCGCCCGTAGAAGGTCCACGCGCTGCAGAACGAGCAGTCCCACGGGCATCCGCGGGTGAACTCGACCGAGGCGGCGGGGTCCATCACGCCGATGAAGTACTTGTCGCGGCGCCGCGTCAGGTCCCGCGCGGGGCGCGGCTCGTCCAGGTCGTCCAGCAGCAGCGGCGGCTTCGCGCACGAACCCTCGGCGGTCACGGCGCCGGGAACCTCGGTGAGGCCGCCGTCGCGCGCGGCGGCCAGCAGCAGCGGGGCCGCGGCCTCGCCCTCGCCGCGCAGGATCGCGTCCAGGGCGCCCTCGGACTGCGCGAGGACGTGCGGGGCGATGAACGAGACGCTGTGCCCGCCGGCGAAGACGAAACAGCGCGGCAGCAAACTTTTCACTCGTTTGGCCAGATCGAGGACTTCCGGCACGTTGGGGAGGTAGTTAAGGCCGAATCCGACGGCCTGGGGCTCGAAGTCGAGCAGTTCGCGGCGAAGGTCACGGTGCGTGAAGATCTGCAGGTCGAGCAGGCGCACCTCGTGTCCCGCCCCGCGCAGCGCGGCGGCCACCCGTTCCAGGCCGAGCGGCTCCAGCCGGAGGAAGATCTCGGAGTACATCAGGCCGCTGGGGTGTACCAACAGGGTGCGCATCCACCCTCCCCGTCCTGATCGGACCGCACGTCAACCGGCGGCGCCCATAACGCCCATAGCACCCTGCTACCCTGTCGTGGCTCTGGGTAACCGGCGGGTCGTGCCGCGGCTCAGGTGGCCGGGAGCTGCTGAAGGAGGACGAAGGCGCCCATCGCCAGGACGAACCAGCCGAAGGCCGTGCGGAGGCGGGTGGCGTCGAGGCGTGCGGTGAGGGCGCCGCCGACCAGCCCGCCGAGGGCGGCGGCCACGCTGAACGGGAGCGCCAAGCTCCAGTCGACGGGTGTGCTGTGGAGGTATCCGGCGAGGCCCGCCAGGGACTTCATGGTGATGACCAGCAGCGAGGTGCCCACCGCCACGTCCATGGGCAGGCCGCCGAGCAGCGCGAGCGCCGGCACCACCAGGAACCCTCCGCCCGCCCCGACGAGCCCGGTCACCAGCCCCACGATGACGCCTTCCACGGCCATGTGCGCGACGGGCGGCTCGCGGCGCGGGGCGGCGCGGGCGGGAGCGCGGCGGCCGCGGATCATGGCGAAGGCGGTGGCGAGCATCATGGCGGCGAACGCCCCCATGAGCAGCCCCTCCGGCAGGTAGGGGCCGATCAGCCCGCCGCCGTACGCGCCCGCCATGCCCGCCGCGCCGAACAGGAGCCCGGTACGCCAGCGGACCCGGCCCGCCCTGGCGTGCCCGATGGCGCCGACCGCGCTGGTCACGGCCACGACGAACAGCGAGATCGCGATGGCCGCCTTGGCCGGCGCCCCGGCGAGGTAGACCAGCACCGGCACGGTGAGGATCGACCCGCCGCCGCCGAACAGGCCGAGCGTCACGCCGACCAGGACGGCGGCGGCGAGGGTCAGGGCGAACATCGATACCCCGGGGGGTATGTGGAAGACACGGGCCGGCCCGGTGCGCGGCGTGTCATGCTCAGGCGCCCGCTTCGGACGGGCCCTGGCGCAGCCGCGCGATGGCGGCCTCGACGTCCACGCCTCCCGCCCGGTTGTAGGGCAGCTTGGCGAGCAGCATGCCCATGGCGCAGGTGTCGGTGAGCGCCGCCACCGCCAGGCCCGCTCCGATCAGGGCGGCGACCGCCGCCGCGGCGGGGATCCACAGGCTCGCCACGACCGAGGCGAGCACGACGCTCCCCGCGACGAGGCGGACCTGCCGCTCCAGCGCCCAGCGCGCGCGTCCCCGCTCGACGGCCCCTCCGGACGCGGTCCAGGCGTTCATGCCGCCGTCCAGGACCGCGACCCCGGCGGGCCCGGCGTCGCCGAGCGCCGACCTGGCCCGCTCGGCGCGCACGCCGGACTGGCAGACGAGCAGCACGCGGCCGTCCACGCCGGCGACGGCGTCCCGCAGGCGGGCGCCGGCCTGGTCGAGGGGAAGATTGACGGCGCCGGCGATGTGCGCGGACGCGAACTCGCCCGGGGTGCGGACGTCCAGGACGCGGACGCCGGGATCTGATGCGATCAGTGAGCGGGCGGTGGCGGCGTCGATACGGGACACGAGGACTTCTCCAGGTTCTGTCGAGCTAACGGACGAGCGATGAGGCGGTCCGGCGGTCGCGCCGGTCAGATGGTGTCGGTGTCGGTGTCGGTGTCGGTGTCGGTGTCGGTGTCGGTGTCGGTGTCGCGGTCGCGGTCGCGGAGTGCGGCGGCGGCCTCGGCGACGCCGGCGCCGGTCAGGGCGATCGGGTGGAAGCCCTCGCGGGCGAGGTGGGAGGCGGCGATGCTCGCGCGGCGGCCCGAGGCGCAGGCGACCAGGACCGGCCGCGCCGGGTCCAGCACGTCCGGGATGCCCATGGTGAACAGGTCGGGCAGGAACCGCTCGGCCGCGCCCTCCAGCCGCGCCTGCTCGCGTTCCGCGGGCATGCGCACGTCGAGGAGCTGGGCGTCCGGGCGGGCGAGCAGGGTGGTGAAGGCGTCGAGCTCCAGCAGCTCGTAGGTCTGCGTGGCGGACGCGCCGAGGTCGCGGACGACGCCGTGGACGGTGTCGGCGCCGATCCTGGCGAGCTGGGTGACCGCCTCGGCGACGTCCTGGCCCGGCTCCGCGACCAGGGTGATCGGCTCGGCGTACGGCAGCAGCCAGCCCGTCCAGCTTCCGAAGTCGTCGTCCAGCTCGACGCCGAGCGAGCCGGGCAGCATGCCCCGGGCCTGCGCCGGGCGGGGCCGGATGTCGACCACGTGCGACCCGGCGGGGATCTCCGCCACGCCGAGCTCGGGGACGCGCAGGGGCGGCATGGGCGGCACGCCGCGCGTGTTGGCGGGGCCCATGTGCCGGTAGAAGGCCGGGATGGGCATGGGGGTGGCGAGCAGCGCGTCGGCGAACTCGTCGGGATCGGCGAGGGCCAGCAGCGGATTTCCGGCGCGCTCGTCCCCGATCGTCGAGGTCGTCCGCCCCGCGCCGGTGACCGTGCAGAAGGACCCCTCGCCGTGCGTCGGGTACAGGCCCACGGCGGGGGGCAGCGCGGCGAGCCGGCGCAGCGACCCGTGCTGGAGGCGGGCCAGCGAGCGGGCCCGCTCGGGGCCGAGCAGGTCGGGCCGTCCGGCCGAGGCGACCAGCAGGCTGCCGCCGGAGAACAGCGCGACCGGTTCTCCCTCGATGAGCACCAGGTAGCTGGTGTGCTCGGGCGTGTGGCCCGGGGTGTGGAGGGGACGCACGGTGAGCACGCCGCCGTCGATCTCCTCCTGGTGGAAGGCGGGCGTGTGCCGGTAGGCGGGCGCCGCGGCGGCGGGCATCACCAGTTCGGCTCCGGTGCGCAGCGCCGCCTGCTCCGCCCCGGAGGCGTAGTCGTTGTGCAGGTGCGTCTCCAGCACGAACCGCAGGTCCACGTCCCGCTCGGCGGCGGCGCGCAGGAAGCGGCCGATGTCGCGCTGGGGATCGACGAGGACGCCCGTGCCCTGGTGTGTGAGCAGGTAGGTCTGGTCGCCCAGGCCGGGCGTCCGGAACGTCGTGACCTCCATCGCCAACTCCTCTCTATACCCCCGGGGGTATAAGAACGATAAAAATAGGCGGCCGCGGAGCCTCCGCGGCCGCGTGTCTAGGCGAGCGCGAGGAAGAGCCGCTCCAGCTCGGCCACGCTCATGGGCGGCTGGTCGCCGCGGTTCTGCGCGTCCTGGCAGTGCCGCAGCCCCGTGGCCACGATCTTGAACCCGGCGCGGTCGAGCGCCTTGGAGACGGCGGCGAGCTGGGTGAGGACCTTCGTGCAGTCCTCGCCCGCCTCGATCATCGCGATCACGCCGGCGAGCTGGCCGTGCGCCCGCTTCAACCGGGTCAGCGCGTCGCCGATCATGCCCTCGTTCAGCTCCATGCCTGCGACTATACCCCCGGGGGTACCAGAGATCGCAAGTCCGCCCAGCTCACCGGGCCTCATGCGCACGACGCCGCCGTCCGGGGGCCGGGCGGCGGCGTGTGGATCAGGGGGGCGGGTCTACGGCTGCGGCTGCGGGACCTCGGTGGCCGGGTCGCCGTCGACGGCGGCGGCGAGCTGCGGCACCAGCCGGTCCAGGGTGTACGGCAGGCTGAGCACCGACACGAACGAGAAGGCGTTCCCGAAGTCGCCGGTCTCCTTGACGAAGACCTCGCGGCCCTTCGCGACCACGTCCAGGTCGGCGTACAGCTTGTCCTGGTGCAGCTTGGCGGCGTCGGCGGCCGGGTCGGCGACGATCCACATGACGGTCTCGGCGTCCAGCAGGTCGGTGCGCTCCTTGCTGATGTTGGCGCCGAACTCCGTCCCGACGGCCTTGTCCAGGCCCTCGGGCGGCGTGAAGCCCAGCGAGGACAGGATGCGCGCGCGGTTGTCCTGCGGGCCGTACACGAAGATCCCCTCGTACGGCGTGGCGACGACGCCGGTCGCGCCCGCGAAGTCGGGATGCTGCGACCTGGCCTGGGCGAACCGCGCCTCGACGTCCCGCACCAGCGCCTTGGCCTCCGTCTCCTTGCCCAGCGCCTTTCCGATGATCTCCGTCTGCCGCTCCCAGGGGACCCCGTAGTCGGGGTGGTCCTTGGGCTGGGCCACCACCGGAGCGATCTTCGACAGCGTCTCGTACTGTTCCTTGGTCACCCCCGAGTAGAGGGCGAGGATCAGGTCCGGGGCCAGCGCGGCGATCTTCTCCACCTGCGGGCCGGTCCCGGTGTCCTTGAGCACGGTCGGGGCGGCGGCCGTGCCCAGCTTGTCCTTGGCCCACGGGCCGACCGCGCCCGGGTAGCCGCCGAGCCACTCGGTGGTGCCGACCGGGACCGTGCCGACCGCCAGCGCGGCGTCCTGGTCGGTCAGCCCCACCGTGACGACGCGCTTCGGCTGCGCGGGGATGGTCGTGCTGCCGTACTTGTGCTCGATGGACATCGGGTAGGCCGCGCCCGCCTGGCCGGACGTGGCCGGGGCCGCGGAACCGGAGGGCCCGGCCGGGCCTTCGCCGGAGCCGCAGGCGGCGACGGTGCCGAGGAACAGGACGGACGCGAGAGCCGCGGCGGTCCTGGCGCCTCTCAGAATGCGGAACATCAGTGGATCCTTTGTGTTTCAGACAGGGGTGGAAGGGTCGTGGGCGGAGGGGAGGCCGGACCGCGCGTCCGACCACGCCTCCCACAGCGCGGCGTACGGGCCGCCGGCGGCGCGAAGATCGTCGTGGCCGCCGCTCTCCACGACCCGGCCGTCGTCCATGACGACGACGCGGTCCGCGGTGGCGGCCTGGGTGAGGCGGTGGGCGACCACCAGGGCGGTACGGCCCTCGACCGCCCGGTCGGCGGACTCCTCCAGCACACGGGCGCCCGCGCTGCCGGCCTCGGCCGTCGCCTCGTCCAGGACGGCCACCGGCGGGGCGGCCAGCACCAGGCGGGCGAGGGCGAGCTGCTGCACCTGCGTGGCGGTGAGGCGGTGCCCGCCCTCGCCGACCTCGGTGCGCAGGCCCTCGGGCAGCGCCTCGGCCCAGTCGAGCGCGCCGACGCGGGCCAGCGCCGCGCGCAGCTCGTCGTCGCCGGCGTCCGGCCTGGCCAGGCGCAGGTCCTCGGCCAGCGGCCCGGAGAAGACGTGCGTCTCCTGGGTGACCAGCACGACCCTCGCCGGCTCCCCGGTTCCCGGGACGGCCACCCGTACGGTGCCCGCGGTGGGGGAGTGGACGCCCGCGACGAGCTTGGCCAGCGTCGTCTTGCCCGCCCCGCTCGCCCCGATCAGCGCCACCCGCTCGCCGGGTGCGAGGGCGAGGTCCACCCCGCGCAGCACGGGCCTGCCGGGCTCGTAGGCGTGCTCCAGCCGGGCCACCGCCACGGCCGCGCCCCCGTCCGCCACGGTCGCCGGGGCCGCGTGGTCCTGCGGTCCGGCAGGGTCGGCGAGGTCGGTGACGCCGACCAGGCGGGCCAGGCCCGCGACGGCCACCTGCGCGTCGTCCATCAGCACCAGGGCGGAGTTGATCGGGCCGAACAGGCTGTGGAAGTACAGGGCGGCGGCCGTCGCCGTGCCGATGGAGGCCGATCCGCCGCGCACCAGCAGGAACCCCGTCACCAGCACCGCCGCCAGCCCCGCGTACTCGGCCACGTGCAGGCGGCTGTAGAAGCGCAGCACCAGCCGGACCCCGCGCATCGTCAGCAGCAGCGCCCACCGGGACCGCTCGGCCGCCTTCTCGGCGTGCTCCTCCTCCAGCCGGAACGCCCGCACGGTGGCGGCGCCGCCGATCGTGTCCAGGAGCTGCTGCTGCATGTCCCCGGCGGCGACGCGCTGCTCGGCGTACAGCGGGACGGCGCGGCGCACGTACCAGCGCGCGGTGTACGCCTGGACGGGCACGGCCACCAGCGCCGCCAGCAGGAACCGCCAGTCCAGGACGGCCATCGCGGCGAGGGTGAGGACGATGGCCAGCAGCGAGCGGGCCAGCTCGGGCAGCGCCGTGCGCACGGCCTCGGCCACCCGCGAGACGTCGGAGGTGACGCGGGCCGTCAGGTCGCCCGAGCCGGCGCGCTCCAGCCGTTCCAGCGGCAGCCGCAGCGCCCGGTCGACGAACCGCTCCCGCAGCCGGGCCAGCACGGTCTCGCCGAGGCGGGACACCAGCGACAGCCCGAGCATGGTCGCCAGGCCCTGCGCGACCGCGACGGCGGCCAGCAGCGCCACGGGCTGGGTGAGCGCGGCGGCCGGGTGCCGCCCGGCGACCAGGTCCACGACCCGGCCGAGCAGCGGCTGGACGAGCAGCCCGATGGCGGTGGCCGCCACCAGCACCGCGAACCCGCCCGTCGCCAGCCGCCGGTGCGGGCGCAGCAACTCCCGCACCGCCGCCCGCGTCCGCGCGGGGGTGGCCACGGGCAGCCGCAGCGGCACCCGGGCCGAGGGGAGATCGCTCATGCCAGGACCGCCGTCCGGTAGGGGGCGTGGTGACGGAGGAGCTCGGCGTGCGGGGCCGAGGCGGTGACGCGGCCCTCGTGGAGGAGGACGACCCGGTCGGCGGCGGCCAGCAGCGCGGGGCTGGTGGTGACGAGGATCGTCGTGCGGCCCGCGCGCGTCTCGCGGATCCCGGCCGCGACCCGCGCCTCGGTGACGGCGTCGACCGCGGTCGTCGGGTCGTGCAGGACGAGAACGGGACGGCGGGCGGCCAGCGCCCGCGCCAGCGCGACCCGCTGACGCTGCCCGCCGGAAAGGGACCTCCCGCGCTCACCGATCACCGATGCGGCGCCGTCCGGCAACGCCCGCGCGACCTCGTCGGCCGCCGCGGCGCGCATCGCCCACCCGACCTCGTCCTGTACCGCGGCCTCGGCCCCGCCGCCACGCTTCGCCCGCTCGGTGGCGGACGCGCCGGGCGCGGCCACGTTCTCGTGCAGGGTGCCCGCGAACAGTTCGGCGTCGTGCTCGGCGACCAGGACCACCGTGCGCAGGCCGGCCGGGTCGAGATCGCGCAGCGGCACGCCGTCCAGTTCGACGACGCCTTCGTCCGGGTCCGCCCTGCGGTCGAGCAGGCGCAGCAGCGCGGTGGCGTCCGACGGGCCGGTCACGGCCACGCCGAGGATCTCTCCGGCGGCCACGTCCAGGTCCAGCCCTCGCAGCCCGCCGTACACGACGCCCCGGAGCCGCACCGTCCCCTGCACGAGAGCGGGTTCGGGGGCCGGTTCTCCGCCGGACACGGCGAGGGGCGCGGACAGGACCGCGGCGACGCGGGCGGCCGAGGCGCGGCCCTGGGCCAGTTCGGCGTTGACCCAGGAGAACGTCTCCAACGGGCCGATCAGGAACAGCGCGAGGCCGACCGCCGAGACGAGCTGTCCGAGGCTGATGTCCCCCTGCACGGCGAGCCGTCCGCCGACGAGCGCGACGACGGCGATGAAAAGCCCGGTCAGGGCGACGACGACGCCGTTCTGGACGGCCTCGGCGCGCGTCGCCCGCAGCGTGGCGGCGAGCGAGGCGCGGCTGGTGCGCCGGTAGCGGGCGACCGCGGCCGCCTCCGCGCCGAGGCCCTTGAGGACGCGCAGGCCGGCGACCAGGTCGGCGGCGACGCCGGAGGCGTGCGCGGCGCGTTCCTGCTCGGCCTCGCTGCGGCGTTCGAGCGGCTTGCTCAGCAGGTGGCCGAGCCAGAGGAGCACCGGCGTGCCGGCCAGCACGGTCAGGCCGAGCGGCACCGAGGTGCGCAGCAGCGCCACCGCGCCGACCAGCACCCCGGCCAGTGCCGACACGCCGAACATCACCGCCATGTTGACCACGCCGACGCGCCGGGCGTCCTCGGTGGCGATCGAGGTGAGGGCGCCGGGCGGCCTGCCGGTCTCCGCGCCGCCGCCCGGGTGCAGGACGCGCTGGACGAGCACGACCCGCAGCAGGTGGGCGGCCTGCTCGGCGGCCCGTTCCCCGGCGCGGGCGCCGAAGCGGAAGCCGAACGACAGGGCGACGTAGACGACGGCGAGGACGGCCAGCCACCACAGCAGCGCCCCGGCGTCGCCCTTCGCCACGGCCCGGTCGACCACGACGCCGATCAGGACGGGGACCAGCGCCTCGCCGGCCTGGTGCACGCAGCCGAGCGCCGAGCCGGCGGCCACGCCGCGCCACTGGCCCTTGATCGAACGGGCCAGTACCTGCCGCCCTGTCGTGCCCACACGTCTCCCTCAAGAACCGCCCGCCACAAACTTAGGTAAGGCTACACTAAGTAATATTGGCGGAAAGAGACCCCCATCCTGGTCGGGCCGGCACAGGAGGGCGCGACGGCATCCGGGGCCGGGAAGGGGAGCGGCGTCAGAACCCGTCGGCGGGCATGAGGAAGTCGCCCCTGGGCGTGGTCGCGGCGGCCTGAGGCCTCCCCGTATGGTCCGTCACCGCCCGGATCAGGACCCGTCGGCGGGGGCGAGGGAGTTGGCGCCCGGGATCAGGAGGCGGGGGGCGCCGGTGCCGTCGGCAGGGGTCGTCCAGGTGTTGTTGGTGCCGTCGCTGGTCTGCAGGGCGTAGGCGACCGTCCGCGCGTCCAGCCACACCGGCTGGTCGTCCACGCTGCGCGTCTCGGCCAGCGGCGTGACCCGTCCCGAGGCCAGGTCCAGCACCGACAGACGCCAGCCCTTCTTCGGGTCGCCGCCCACCGCCGACTTGTAGGCGATCCGCGCGCCGTCGGGGGACAGCGACGGGCACTCCACGTTCTCGCGCAGCGTCCGCACCGTCCCGGCCGCGAGGTCGCCCTCCACCAGGTGGCGGCGCCCGCCCGTGGACAGGGTCGCGTAGAACCGGTTGTCGTCGCGCGTGAAGGTGACGCCCCAGAAGTTGACGTCCGGGTTCCGGTACGGCCGCCCGTCCAGGGTGATCGCGAAGTCCTCCAGGGACTTCACCAGCCGTCCCGTACGGGTGTCCAGGATGCCGGCCTGGGTGGAGAAGCCGGTCGTGGCATAGGAGTGGCCGTCGATGAACAGCGTCCAGGCCACCATGCGCCCCGACGCCGACACGCGCAGCCGGTTCGGGAAGCCGCGCAGCGGCACCGACCTCCGCTCCCGCAGCGACGCGTCCAGCACGAGCAGCGAGGTCGCGCCGAGCGGGCCCACCGGCGTGAGGCAGGCGACCGTCCCGGCGGCGGCGTAGGCGCGGTCGCACTTCAGGGCGGACACCTCGCGCGGCCCGCCCGGGTCGGCGGCGGAGACGGTCGACAGCAGGCCGTTGGTCAGCGCCTGCAGGCGCGGCCCGCCGCCCACGGGGCCGGAGGGGACGGCGGCGGCCCGCCTGCCCTCGGCGGCCGACCGCGCGGACCTCGCGGAGGCCGCGTAGGCGACGGCGGCCCCGGCGAGCAGCAGGGCGGCCAGGACGGTGACGAGGACGCGGGTGCGCGTGCTGAGGGTCATCGGGACCTCGCGGGGGGAAGGGGGACGGGACGGCGGAGTGCGGCGCCCCGGACGGGCACGGCGCCGCCGCGGGACCCGCGATGGGCCCGCCGGCGGCGCCGCTTCCGTCGAGGCCGCTCAGGCGCGCGCTCAGTGGCAGGCGGTGGTGCCGCTGTCGGTGAACGTCTTGCCCGACTGCGGCACGAACTGCCAGTCGTAGCTGCCGGCGTGAAGGGTGAGCTTCAGCACGCCGTAGGTGTCGCTGTTGCGGACCTGGCTGTTGGCCAGGATCGTGCCGAACCCGTAGTGGCTCGCGCCGCCGGACCCGACGACGAAGTGACGGATGCCGCGCGCGTTGTCGAGCTGGTTGGAGGGGGTGATCGGCGCGAACCGCTCGTACTGGTGGTTGTGGCCGGTCAGGATCACGTCGGCGTTGTTGTCGTACAGGGCCTGCACGAGCGGCGCGACCGAGGTGTCGGGCGCGTGGTTGGACCCCGAGGTGAAGCGCGGGTGGTGCCACATCGCGACCGTGCACGGCTTGGGGTTGGCCTGCAGGTCCGCGCGCAGCCACTGCACCTGCGCCGACGTGGCGCCGCAGCCGCCGACCGCCGAGCAGTTGGAGTTCAGCACGACGACGTGCCAGTTGGACCCGAGGTCGTAGGAGTAGTACCCCTTGCTCGGGTCGCCCGCGGCGGCGCCGAAGTAGCCGTAGTACCCCGACGCACCCGAGGTGTTGTAGTCGTGGTTGCCGGGCACCGGCCGGGTGCGCGCCTTGTGGCGGCCCCAGGTCGGGTTGTAGTAGGTGTTGAACTCCGAGGCGGTCCCGTTGTCGTACACGTTGTCGCCCAGGGTGAACACCGTGCCGGAGATGCCGTCCAGCAGCGCCGCGGTCGCGGTGTCGCCCGAGCCGGAGTTGGAGATGTCGCCCGCGCCGACCAGCACCGGGTCCGCGGCCGACGGCGTGCTGGTCGTGGGCGTCGGGCTGGAGGTCGTCCCGGTGGTCACCACGAGCTGGGGCGCCGTCGCCGCGCCGCTCTCGCGCGCGTCGTAGTCGGCGCCGTCGGAGCTGGACGAGGTCACGCCGACGCTGTAGGTGCCGTCGCCGGTCACGTACGAGGTCACGTCGACCTCGTACCAGGCGTTCCTGGACACCGAGCCGATCGTGCCGAGCGTCGCGCCGTCGATGGCCGGCTGGTCGTTCCACGTGGTGGCGGTCTCCGACCACGTCGTGCTGCTCACCGCGCGGAACGTGCCGCCGCTGGCGCTCTCCGCGCCGCTGACGTCGTCGGTGTGCAGGCGGAGCTTGGCGCCGGTGACCGTGCCGGAGACGCCGGACACCGTGAACCGCAGGAACAGCCGCTTGACCGGCGAGTTGTCGATGCCGAGCTGCCCGGAGGTGCCGTAGTTGGTGCCGGTCGCGCCGTTGTCCACGTAGGTGTCCGCGACCGGGGTGAAGGTCGACGTGGCCGCGTTGGCCACGCCTCCCGGCAGCGTCACGGCCGCGATCGCGACCGCGCCCGAGACGGCGGCCGCGAACACCGCCGTCAGGGTCTTGCGTCGGAACATGTGCTTGCTCCTCGTGCGGGGGTCGGGGGGGCTACACGGACGCTAGATCGGCTTCCGCTCGGCCCGATGAGCAGTGAGAGAGCGAAGGGAGTCCAGAGGGTTAATGCCGGAAGCGCCCGGTCGTGCGGCGTGAGGTATGAAGCCGACATATTGCGCAGGCCCCGCGGGCGGCGCGTCCGGCGCCGTCACGCCGCCCGCGATGGCGGTACACGACCACGGACGCGTGAACGGAAGGTGAGGTCGTCGTGCCACCCTCGGATTCCGGCGAGTCCTGCCGCAGACCGTTCGGACGGCGTCGTGCCGGTCCCCGGATTCGGCGGGTTCCGCCGCGCGACCGTGCCGAGCGGCCCGTCCTGTGTGTGCCCGTCGGTCCTGAGCCACCGTCGCGGCGGGCCCGCGGCACCGTGGACACCATCGCTAGGGTGAGGGTGGGATGTCCGGTTCGTTGTCCAGTGGGGTGATGGGGTGGCGACGTTGCACTTCGGGATTCTGGGGCACAGCGCCGAGGGGGCCGCGTTGTGCTTCCGGGCGTTCTGCGGGGAGGGCTTCCGCGCGCTCGGGCCGCACCGGCATCCTGACGTGACCCTGGACCTCATCCCGCTGGCGCGCAGCATGCCGTACTGGGACGCGGGCGACCACGCGCCCATCCGGGACACGCTCGCCGAGAGCGTGCGGCGGCTCGCCGGCGCGGGCGCCGACTTCTTCGCCTGCCCCGACAACACCGCCCACATGGCCCTGGACCTGCCGGGGGAGGACCTCGCACTCCCGGGGCTGCACCTCGCCGAGGTCGTCGCCGACCGTGCCGCCCGGGACGGCCGCACCCGCGTCGGCGTGCTCGGCACCCGGTACACCATGGACGGCCCGCTCTACCCGCGCGCGCTCGCCGCCCGGGGCATCGCCGCCGAGGTTCCCGAGGCCGGCGACCGCGCCGTCGTGGACGAGATCATCTTCACCGAGCTGCTGGAAGGCGTCTTCAGCGACTCATCGCGCCGCAGGTACGCCGAGGTGATCGGGCGGCTCGCCGAGCGGGGCTGCGACGCGGTGGCGCTGGTCTGCACCGAGATCCCGCTCCTGGTGACGCCCGAGGTGTCGCCGCTTCCGACGCTCGACTCGACCCGCCTGCTCGCCCGCGCCGCCTTCGAGGTGGCCACCGGCCTGCGCCCCATGCCGGTCTGGCGCGGCGGCCCCGGCCCGTCGCGGAGCTGAGGCGGAGCGGACCCGGGCCGGGCGGACCAGGGCCGATATACTCGTCGGCGCATGCGAAAACGCGGCCTGGTCGGTAGCCCAGGCGCCGTCGTCCGACGGTTTGTATCCGCCCTCTCCAGGGATGTCCGGCATGCCGGAATCCGGCCTCGTCAGGCCGGTGATCGGTATGCCCGCTGGAGGGGACATGAGCGCCGTGACGCTGACCGTGTGCTTCGCCGACCCGTTCTGGGTCGGCTACCTGGAGATCGACGAGGGCGGCGCCGTGCGCGCCACCCGGGTCGTGTTCGGCGGCGAGCCGACGGACGCCGAGCTGCACGACTTCCTCCTGCGCAACGGCTCCGCCCTGCTCGCCAAGGCCGCCGCGAACCCGCCCGTGGCAAGCGACGCGCGGCCCGTGGGGCGTCCCAACCCCAAGCGGGCCGCGAAGCTGGCCGCCCGGGAGGCCGCCCGCGTGGCGCAGGGCCGGCGGAGCACGGCGTCGCAGGAGGCCGTCCGCCTGGAGTACGAGGAACGCAAGGCCGAGGCGTCCGCCGGGCTGCGGGCCAGGAAGGCGGCCGACGCCGAGCGCCGGTACGAGGCCGCCCGTGCCAAGCGCCGCGAACGCAGACGCGGCCACTGATGACGCCGCGCGGACCGGCACGCACCGGCACGCACCGGCGCGGACCGGCACGCACCTTACCGGGCCGGGTCGCGTTCGTAGAGCTCCGTCAACGGGGCGGTCTCGGCGGCGGGGACGGACAGGGGGATGGGGCCGGGTGGGGTGCCGAGGCCGGCCACCTGGTCCCAGGTGACGTACCTGCTGCCCCGGTGCAGGCGCCGGACGATCGCCCGCACGAGCAGGGGCGCCTGCCCGCCGGGGCCGCGTTCGTAGCCGAAGAGCTGCCCGGTGTGCCGGGGCGCGACGATGAGGCCGGACACGCGGAACGCGTGCTGGACGCCGCGCAGCAGCGGGCCGTCCTGGGTGAGCTGGACGTCGGCCACCTGGCCCATCGGCGTGCCGCTCGCGTCGTTCACGGGACGGCCGATGAGCTCGCCGATCCGCGTCGCGCCCTCCTCCGCCCGGGTCCTGGCCGGTCCCGGCGGCGCGGTGGTGTCGTCCCCGGCGCCGCTGCCGGGGATGGGGCCGATGAGGTTGCGCCGCGTCCAGCGTTCCAGGGCCGGTTCCTCCGGGTCGCCGTCCACCGACAGGGCGGCGTCGATCCCGGAGACCTGCGCCATGCCGACGCGCCGCGGCGCCGGGTCCTCCTCGGGCCGGAACAGCTCGGTGACGGCGACGATGAGCCTGCCGGGCACGCCGCCGATCCTCGGTCCGAGCGCGAGCGGCCCGGCGAGGATCGCCGCCACGTACGGGCGGCCTTGGGCGTCGCGCTTCAGCTCCAGGTCGTCGGCCTTGCAGACGTGCCGGCCGTCGCGGGAGCGCACCACCTGGCGGTCCAGCAGGTGGAGCCGGGCGTGCAGGATCCGCGCTCCGGTCATTGCCCCGCCTTCGTCGCGAGCATCAGGGGGATCGCCGCCACGGCGACCACCAGCAGCAGCACCATGTACGCGGTCCCGAGCGCGTTGGAGATCCTGCCGTTCACGTGTTCGCCCATGTAGTCGGGGTCGTTGGCGATCATCAGCACCGGCAGGTAGGTCAGCGGCAGCGCGGCGGCGGAGAAGACCAGGGAGTACTCGGTCACCTTGATCGGGTCGATCGTGGTGAGCACCAGCGCGGCGGCCACGATCGTGGCGACCAGGACGACGACGTGGAAGCGCGCCGCGTCCCTGGGCCGCACGTACTTGCCCCACTGCCAGCCGAAGTACTGGCTGAGCGTGTACCCCGACGACAGGGCGGTCTCCAGCGTCGCGCCGAACGTCGCCGCGAACACCCCGAAGATCACGACCACCAGGCCGATCTTCCCGAGCGCCAGCCCGACGGGCAGCAGCATCTGGTCCAGCGTGCCGACCTGGATGTGGAGGGGGAGGAAGACGGTGGCCGCGCACGCGGCGATGGCCAGGGACAGGAACCCGCCGAGGGGGAAGCCGACGAACACGTTGGCCCGCGCGGTCAGCAGGTCCTTGCCGGTCCAGCGCTCCTCGACGCCGCCGGAGGAGAAGAAGAACACCTCGTACGGCGTCATCGCGCCGCCGAGCAGGGCGATCGCGTAGTACCAATACGTCGGCGCGCCCTCGTCCGGCGGGGGATGGGTCACCTGGCGGGCCAGCTCGCCCCAGTCGGGGCCGAGCCGCCACGCCGCGACGGCGAACACCACCAGCGCCAGCCCGGCCAGCCCGAAGACCTTCTCCATGGTCCCGAACTTGACCCGCCACATCACCAGCCAGGCCACCAGCGCCACACCGGGCACCCACAGCAGGTAGTTCACGCCGGTGACCAGCTCCAGCGCCAGGGAGGCGCCGCCGATCTCGGCGGCCAGCGTGAGCACGTTGATGAAGAAGGACGCCCCGAGGTTCACCAGGCCCGCGCGGGGGCCGAGCCGCTCGCGCACCAGGTCGAACACCGGCCGCCGCGAGGCCACGGCGATGCGGCCGGACATCTCGGCGAACAGGCAGATGCCGATCACCCCGACCACGACGACCCAGGCCAGCGACATGCCGAACCTGGCGCCGACCAGGGCGTTGGCCACCAGGTCGCCGATGTCGACGAACCCGCCGAAGGCGGTGAGGATGCCGAGCGTGACCGCGAAGAGCCGCTTCACCCGTACGCCTCCTCGACGGCGCGCAGCCGCCCCGCGAGGTCGCCGAGCTCCCGGTCGGCGGCCGCCGGGTCGCGCAGCCCGTCCCTCCTGACCTCGACGAGCAGGCCGCGCAGTTCCTCCTCGGCAGCCGAGGTCAGCTCGGTGACCCGGTCGCGCAGCCGGTCGGAGGCGTCGGAGGGCGGCTGGACGCGGCCGAACTGGTCGCCGACGCCGCCCACGTCGTCGGCGGCCTGGGTGAGCAGCGTCTTCAGGTACGGCGTGGTCAGCCGGTCGGCGCCGCGCACGGCCTGGCGCGCCAGCTCCACGCCCGAGGCGGCGGCCTCTGCGGTGGCGGCGGCCTTGAGCCCGTAGTCGTGGTCGTCCCAGGCCGGGCTGACGCATCCGGACAGGACGAGCGCCGCGAGCAGGACGGGCGGGACGGCGGCCGCGCGCCTCATGACCGGCCTCTGAGCAGGAAATATCCCAGCAGGCCCAGCAGGGCCAGCATCTGGCCCCAGGCCAACAGGAGCACCAGGCCTTCGTCCACCACGCGGCCCCCACTGCCCGCGCGCGGGGTCTTCATACCGGCGCGGGGCGGGAACCCGGCGGAGGTCCCGCGCGGGGCTGCTGGTTGAATGCGGCCATGGTGGTGCGTGACGCTCTTCCCCACGAGATGGACGCGGCCGGCGCGCTGCGCGTGGCGGCCTACCAGGCCGACCGGCTGCTGGACGCCAACCCCTCCTACGCCGGCGCGCTGCGCGCCCTCGGGACGGACGGCGCGGGCGAGGTCCTGGTCGCGGTGGACGGCGACCGGCTGCTCGGGACCGTCATGCTGGAGACGTGGCACGCCGGGAGCGAGGTGGCCAAGGGGCCGCAGGAGGCGGAGATCCGGGCGCTGGCCGTCGCCCCGGAGGCGCGCGGGCGCGGCGTCGGCACCGCGCTGGTGCGGGCGGTCGTGGAGCGGGCCGTGCTGCGAGGGGTCCGGGCGCTACTACTGTCCAGCCAGCCGGCGATGGCCGGCGCTCAGCGCATCTATCTCGCCGAGGGGTTCACGCGCAGGCCCGAGCTCGACTGGGCCCCCGTGCCGGGTCTCACGCTGCTCGGTTTCGGGCGCGATCTGTGAAAGCCCGGTGATCCCGCGTTATCGGCGCGTGCCGCGGCATTGTCGGCAGGGGTTTTCGGTCCGCTCGCCCTGGTGGTAAAGGAAACGCTCACATCGGCGCACTCTGGCACGGGACCGAATCAGGATCTACGTTATTCGGGGAAAATCGGAATACGTTCCTCGGGAGTTGGTGTCCAGTGCCGGACGACGAGGCCTTCCCCGTCCCGGAGTCGCCGAAGATCGACACCTCTGTGCCGCATTCGGCGCGCATCTGGAACTACTGGCTCGGCGGCCGGGACAACTACCCCGTCGACCGGGAGGCCGGCGACGGCTTCGCGCGGGTCTTCCCCGGCATCGAGCGGCTCGCCCGGGCGTCCCGG
The DNA here is from genome assembly GCF_014200435.1 of Sphaerisporangium krabiense. Lineage (NCBI taxonomy): Bacteria > Bacillati > Actinomycetota > Actinomycetes > Streptosporangiales > Streptosporangiaceae > Sphaerisporangium > Sphaerisporangium krabiense. Next base: position 6,392,458 of record NZ_JACHBR010000001.1, read on the forward strand.
CACTTCCTCAGCCGCGCGGTGCGTCACCTGGCGGGCGAGGCCGGGATCCGGCAGTTCCTGGACGTCGGCACCGGTCTGCCCACCGTGGACAACACCCACGAGGTGGCCCAGCGGGTGGCCCCGGAGTCGCGCGTCGTCTACGTCGACAACGACCCGCTGGTGCTGGTGCACGCCCACGCCCTGCTCACCGGCACCCCGCAGGGCGCGACGAGCTTCATCGACGCCGACCTGCGCGACCCCGAGGCGATCCTCGCCGCCGCCGGCCGCACCCTGGACCTGACGCGGCCGGTCGCGCTGGTCCTCATGCAGATCACCGGGCACGTCCACGACACCGCCGAGGCGCACGCCCTGGTGCGCCGCCTGATGGCCGGGCTGCCGTCCGGCAGCTACCTGGCGTTCAACGACAGCTCCGACACCAGCGCGGCCAACCTGGAGGCCACCCGCCGGTACAACGAGTCCGGCGCGGCGCCGTACCACCTGCGCAGTCCCGCCGAGCTCGCCGGCTTCTTCGACGGGCTGGAACCGGTCGAGCCGGGCGTGGTGCCGATCGCCCGATGGCGTCCCGAGGTGGACCCGTCCGCCATCGTCGATGTGGACGCATGGGGAGGAGTCGCAATAAAACCATGATCCGCGACGCGCCATGAAGAATCCGGTAATCACGCCCACATGATCGATAGATTGGTCGGTAGCGGAAGATCGTACGACTTGGGGGAGGCGGCGACGTGACCGAACGGGAGAGGGCTCACCCCTGGGTCGTCGACCCCACCACTCCCAGCGTCGCCCGCATGTACGACTACTATCTCGGCGGCAAGGACAATTTCGCCGCCGACCGCGAAGCCGCCGAAAAGATCATAAAGCTGGTGCCGAACGCCAGGGAGATCGCGCGCGCCAACCGCGCCTTCCTGCGCAGGAGCGTGCGCGTCATGGTCGAGTCCGGCATCGACCAGTTCCTGGACATCGGCACCGGCCTGCCCACCCAGGAGAACGTGCACCAGGTGGCGCAGCGAGTGAACCCGGACGCGCGCGTCGCCTACGTCGACAACGACCCGATCGTGCTCGCCCACGCCCGCGCCCTGCTCGCCGACAACGCCGGCACCGTCGTCGTCTCCGCCGACATGCGCGACCCGCGGGGCATCGTGGACCACCCCGAGGTGCGCGCCCACCTGGACCTCGACCGGCCGGTGGGGCTGCTGCTCCTGGCCATCCTGCACTTCGTCGTCGACGACGCCGAGTCCGTCCAGATCGTCCGCACGCTGCGCGGCGCCATGGCCCCGGGGAGCACCCTGGCGATCTCGCACATCACCCCTGGCGACCTCAGCGAGGAGGACATCCGGCGGGGCCGCGACGTCTACACCTCGACCGCCACGGGCGGGATCGTCCCGCGCACCCACGCGCGGATCCGCTCGTACTTCGAGGGCTTCGAGCTGCTCGCGCCCGGCGTGGTGCCGGTGGAGGAGTGGCGTCCCGACCCCGAGACGGTGATCCTCCCGCACCGGGGCGGCATCGGCTTCATGGGCGCCGTCGGCCTGCTCGCCTGAGCGAAGGCGCCGCCGCGCGTCCCCGCCTCCTGGAAAACCTGGAGAACCGGTGGGCGAACGCCCGGCGAAGATCTCCACGCCCCCGCCGGATGTCATCATGAGGCGATGGACGAGGGCATTCTCCTGGTGGACGACCACCCGGGATTCCGCCGCATGGCCCGCCGGCTCCTGGAGGCCGGCGGGCTCCGCGTGATAGGGGAGGCGGCCGACGGGCGGCAGGCCGTGGCCCTGGCCGCCGAGCTGCGCCCCGAGGTCGTGGTCCTCGACGTCCTGCTGCCCGACATCGACGGCTTCGCCGTGGCCGCGCTGCTCGCCGAACTGCCCGACCCCCCGGTGGTCGTCCTGATCTCCAGCCACTCGCCCCTGGAGCTCGGGGCCGAGGCGGGCGCCCCGAACGTGCGCGGCTTCCTGCCCAAGGACGAGCTGACCGCCGAGCGCCTCGCCGAGCTGGCCGGATTACGCCCGTGACCACGCCCCTCCCTTCCCCGGCCGCCGTCGCCCCGCCGCCCGCGGGAACGGAGGGCACGCGACGGCGGCACGGCGCCCTGGTCCTGGCCGGGCTCGCCCTCACCGCCGCGGACGTCTGGTTCGCCGCCCGCTGGGGCGCCGCGGAGCCGCTCTTCTACGTCAAGGAGGTCACCCAGATCCTGGTGTGGCTGGCCGCGGGATTCCTGGTGGAGCGGGTGCGCCCCGGCACGCCCATGGGCGTCCTGATGGCCCTGCTCGGCGTGCTGCTCGCCGCCGACGCGCCCGCCGCGTTCGCGCTGGAGGCCGGCGGCGCCGGGATGCGCGTCCTGATCACCGTCGCGCTGCTGCTCACGGCGCTCCAGCTCCCGCTCGGCGCGCACGTCTTCCTCGCCTACCCCTCCGGCGTCATCCGCGACCGCATGGGACGGGTCGTCATGCGCGCCGGCTACGCCTTCGGCGCCCTCACCGCCCTGACGCTGCTCCTCGCCGGGCCCGCCGTGCCGGTGCAGGGCTGCCGCGACGTGTGCGCGCCCATGCCGCTGCTCGACGCCCCCGGCCTCGCCGAGGCCGCGGCCCGCGGCGTCTCGCTCGGGACCGCGGTGCTCGTGCTGGTCGGCGGTGGCGTGATCGTACGGCGGGCCGTCCGCGCCGGGGCCAGGGAACGGCGGCTGCTGGCCTTCCCCGCCACCGCGATGGTCGCCACCGCGCTGCTGTGGGCGGCGGTCGGCCTGCTGGCCGCCAGGGCGCCGGGCGACTGGTCCGCCGGGGCCGACTCCACCCTGGCGCTCGCCCAGTTCGCCGCGCTCGTCGCGGTGCCCGCCTCGTTCTTCCTCGGCCTGCTGCGCGAGCGGCTGGACGAGGCGCGGGTGTCCGACCTGGTCAGGGAGATCGCCGCCATGCCCGCCGAGCGGCTCGGGCCCGCGCTGGCGGAGGCGCTCGGCGACCCCCACCTGCGGGTCGCCTTCCCGGTGCCCGGCGGGTACGTCGACGCCTCCGGGACGCCGGTGGAGGTGCCGGTGGAGCTGGACCCGCGCCGGTTCACCGTCGTCGGCGACCCCCGGGCCCCGGTCGCGGTGCTCCTGCACGACCCCAGCCTGCGCACCGAGCCCGCGCTGCTGGAGGCCGTCAGCGCCACCGCGCGCCTCGCCCTGGAGAACGCCCGGCTGCAGGCCGCGGTGCGGGCGCGGCTCGCCGAGGTGCGGGCCTCGCGCGCCCGCATCGTGGCGGCGGGCGACGAGGCGCGGCGCAGGCTCGAACGCGACCTGCACGACGGCGCGCAGCAGCGCATGCTCGCCGTCGGCCTCGCCCTCAACCTGCTGCGCCAGGGCCTGGGCGAGGCGAGCGCCGAGACGCTGGACCTGCTGCGCGAGGCCGAGGAGGAACTGCACGCGGCGACGCGCGAGCTGCGCGAGCTGGCGCGCGGCATCCACCCCGCCGTGCTCACCATCCAGGGGCTGCGCGCCGCGCTGCACCAGCTCGTCCTGCGCGCCGGGCCCACGGCGAGCCTGCGGGTGGGGGAGCTGCCCCGCCTGCCCGAGGCGGTGGAGGCCACGGCCTACTTCGTCGCCGCCGAGGCGCTGACCAACGCGCTGCGGCACGCGGCGGCCCGCCGCGTGGAGGTCGCCGCCACGGTCGCGGACGGCAGACTGGTCGTCTCGGTGTCCGACGACGGCGCGGGCGGCGCGGCCCCGCGCCCCGGCTCGGGCCTCGCCGGGCTCGCCGACCGGGTCGCCGCCGTGGACGGCGTGTTCACCCTGCACAGCCCGCCGGGGACGGGCACCGTGCTCACCGTGGAGCTCACCGTGGAGCCGTCATGCGCCTGATCATCGCCGAGGACTCGCTGCTGGCAAGGGAAGGGCTGAACCGCCTGCTGGGCGGGCTCGGCCACCAGGTCGTCGCCACGGCGACCCGCGCCGAGCAGGTGCTCGGCCTGGTCGCCCGGCACGCCCCCGACGCGGTCGTGCTGGACATCCGCCTCCCCCCGACCTTCACCGACGAGGGGCTGCGCCTGGCCGCCGCGATCCGCCGCAGGCACCCCCGGGTGGCGGTGCTCATCCTGTCCCACTACCTGGAGAACTCCTACGCCGCCGCGCTGCTGGAGAACGGCGCCGCCCGGCTCGGGTACCTGCTCAAGGAGCGCCTGCTCGACGCGGCCATGCTCGACGAGGTGCTGCGCCGCCTGCACGGCGGCGGCACCGCCGTGGACCCCGACGTCGTGGCCCACCTGCTCGCGCCCCGTCGCGAGCACGACGCCCTCGCCCGCCTCACCGGGCGCGAGCGCGACGTGCTGGCGCTCATGGCGCAGGGCCTGTCGGACCGGGGCATCGCCGACCGGCTCGCCCTGTCGGTCACGACCGTCGGCACCCACACGCACAACGTGTTCCGCAAGCTCGGCATCGGCGACGCCCCGGCGAGCAACCGGCGCGTCAACGCCGTCCTCGCCTACCTCACCGGCCGCGTCGAGGCGTGAGGGCGTCAGGGGAGATCAGTCCGGCGAACTCCGGCGGGGTGAGGATGGGGACGCCGTAGGCGCGTGCCGTGCCCGCCTTGCGGGAGAGCGTGTCGGGGTCGGCGGCCACCAGCACGCGCACGCGCCGGGTCACGCGCGGGTGCACGGTGTACCCGGCGCGCTCGGCGCGCGTCTCCCAGTCCTCCCGGCCGCCGGGCAGGTCCCCGGTGAACGCCACCAGGTCGCCCGGCCTCAGCCGCAGGTCCGGGCCCGCCCGCCGGGTGCGGGGACCGGCGGCGCCGCGCCGCACCCAGGGCAGGTCGGGGCCGGGCGGCGCGGGCCAGACGGTGGCCGCGGCGGCCTCCAGCCGCTCGCGCCACCCGCCGGATAATCGGATGTAGTGGCGCAGCAGCCCGGCGGCGGCCCGGGCGTCGGCGAGCGCGTCGTGGTGGTCCTCCAGCGGCACGCCCGCCAGCGCGCAGCAACGCGCCAGCCCCCGCCCGCCGTACGGGAGGAACCGCGCGGCCTCGGCCATCGTGCAGACCCCGAGCTCGGTGCGCAGCGGCGCGCGGACGCCGAGCCGTTCGAACTCGCGGGCCAGGAAACCGACCTCGAAGGGCAGGTTGTGCGCGGCGAGGACGCGCCCGCGCAGCAGCCCGGCGAGCCGGCGCGCGACCTGCCCGAAGGCGGGGGCGAGGCGGACGTCGGCGGCGCGGACGCCGTGGACGTGCTGGGGCCCGAGGTCGCGGCCGGGGTTCACCAGCGTGTTCCACTCGCCGGTGACCTCGCCGGCGGGGCTCAGGTGGACGACGCCGATCTCTATCACGCGGTCGTGCCACGACGACCGCAGGCCGGTCGTCTCCAGGTCGACCACCGCGTAACCGGGCGGGCCCGCCGTCTCGGGAGAACTCGCGGGATCCGCGAGATCGTGCGCCATCGGATCGCCTTTCGGTCGCCGCCTCATCCGATGATCTCACCCGGCACGGGGCCGATGATCACGGAAACGGGGGACCGTGACCGGCTCGTCACCGGGCGCGGGACGGGCCGGTCACCGATGTGGCGACGGGGGAGGGACGCGGGGGATGACGGGGACGGGACGCCGCGCTGCCGCATCATTCCCTCATCATGTCCCGGCGCGCCGGGAAGCGGGCGGGAAACGGATTTCGCGGTGAACGGCGGACGCGGCGGCGGTCCCGTGACCACCGCCGCGTCCGTGTCCGCGCGGCTCCCGCCGCGAAGGGCTCAGCCCCAGGGCGTGTTGCCCCGCCACACCGTGTGCGGCGAACTCGTGTGAGCGTGGTCGGAGATGCGCACCACGTGCGGCGACGCGGCATGGGCCGAGGTCATGGCGCCGGCCGTCACGAACCCCCCGGTGGCGACGACGGCGACGACGATGAGCCGGGTCGTGAATTGTCTGACGTGATCCCTCATTGCAGCGGTCCCCTCGTCTGCGGCGGCTTCGCGTCCTGCCGCTTCCCTGCTCGCGTCGCCAACGTATTCGCGGCCGCTATCCGACCCCTATCCGCGCGCTTCCGTGGCGCTATGGCGGCGCCCACCGCGTCGTTCGGGTCGCGCGACTTTACGTTAAACAGGCCGTCGTTCCGTGCCCGCTTGAGCACGGATGTCGCCGTGCGGGAAGGTGGCGGGAGCGATCCGGCGCCTCCGGTCGCCCGTTTGGACGGGGCGGACGGGGTAAGGCGTATCTCGGACGGAACCGGAGGGCGTGAGGTGTCTCGACCCCGGCCTGCGATGGGGACCGCGCGAGCCGTCCCCACGGGACGCGGGCGCCCGGCCTCCGGATGGCAGGAAGTTGCCAGGCTCCTGCAACTTGCTGCCACCGATCCGCATGGTCCCGGGGCGGCGCTTCGCGCAGAGTGGTACACGGGAGTGCCGAGTGGTACCGCTTCGGGAAGGCGCGCGCACGTCGAGGACGGGCCTGGGCCGCGGGTGCTTCCGCCTGCCGGGCTTGGCCCGGTCGTGTGTCCCGGCCTCGGCGGATTCCGGCTCTCCGGCCGTCGCGCGACAACCGCGGCATCCGAGATCGCGACCAAGGAGGTGCGAGATGACCCACCCATCCGCGTCACGCGACGGGTCCGAGCGACGGGCCGATCCCGCGCGAGAGGGGATCTTCACCGGACGCGCCGGCAGGCAGGGACCGCCCGGTCTGCCAGGCCACGACGGCGGGACGTCTCCCGGCCGCCCCACCGGCAGGACCCACGGTGCCGAGCGGACGGGGTAACCGTGGTGAGCAGAGGCTGGGACATGTATCTGCACACCCTCGACCAGTACCTCACCCGCTTCCCCGGGCGGTTCGCGCTCGTGGTCTACTCGCCTCCGGCGCGGCGCATCCGCGATGAGCCCCTCTGGACCGTGCTGGAGCGCGGTCTCGGGCTCAACGGACCGGTGGTCAGGGGCGACCGGGTCCGCCTGGCGCCCGAGGGTCTCACCCCGATCGAAGGCGTCGCCGACTACGTGGCCCCGCACTTCCTCGGCGTGCGCACCGGCGACGGGCTCTACCGGTTCATCGAGGGCTCCAAGTCCACGGTCGTGATCGGCCACCACATCTTCTCCGACAGCGTCGACCCGGCGGACAACGAGCGCATGTGGCTCGGCTGGCTCCTCGCCCTGTTCGAGCCGGACGACTCCCGATGACGGACGCGGCGGTCGCCGCGGGCGGGAGATGCGGCCGTCGCCCTAGAAGGTCACCAAGGAATGCGCGAGACGACAGACGCCGGACACCCCGCCGATGACCGGCGCACCGACAGGGAAGCCACCGACGACGGGAAGGACGACGTGACGGACATGGAGACGCACGCGGGCGGCGCCGCCACCACGCCACCCGGCGACGCCCTGGGCGCGCCGGACCCGGACGCGCCCGACGCCGGCCAGGAAGGGCGCGGATCCGGGAAGTCGTTCCTCCTGGGGCTCGCCTGGTGGCCCTGATGCCACGGGCCGGGGCCGCCGCGAGGTGAGCCCTCGGGCCCGTGCCACGACTCGGCGTCCGCGTGCCGGGAGCCGGGTGAATCCCGGCGTGCCGGTGCCCGTTGGTGCGGCGGAGCACCGGCACGCCGGCCGTGCCGCCGGAGTCCCGCCCGCCGGACTCCGGCCGTCTTTCCCCCGTCCCGGTCGGCCGGGGCGGTCTCATGCGGTGGGCATCGCCTCGCGCGCCGGGTCCGCCTCGCCGCGCGGCCTGACCGTGCGCCGCACCGCCAGGCCGAAGGCCGTCACCAGCAGCCCCGCGACGCCGGCGACGACGAACGGCCCGGCCGGCCGCCACGTGTCGTACAGCCATCCGCCGAGCGCCGAGATGATCATGATGCCCGCGGCGCCGCAGAGCGTGTGGACGCCGAACGCCGACCCGCGCACCTCGGCCGGCGCCTGCTGGGCCAGCAGCGGGCCCGCGGTGGTGATCACGGCGATCTCCCCGACGCCCACGAGCACCGCGACGGCCATCATGCCGCCGCCGAGCGGGTCGTCCACCAGCAGCGTCGACAGGTAGGCCGCGGCGGCCAGCGCCTGGGCGAGCACGACGAGGTCCTGGCGGCGCACCCGGTCGCCGAGCCAGCCGAACAGCGGCGCGCACAGCAGCGCGACGGTCTGCGAGACGCCCACCACGGCCCCGGCCCTGGCCAGCGCCTCCGCGCTGGACATGCCGCGCGCGTCGGTGGCGTGGTCGGCGATCCACAGCGTCATGAAGCCGACGACGATGGCCAGGTCCGCGCGCGCGACGAACGACGCGGCGTACGACAGCGCCACGCCGGGGTCGCGGGCCAGCGCCACCCCCTCGCGCACCAGGCGCGCCAGCGGGACGCGCGCGGCGGCCTCGCTCACCCCGACGGGGGACAGCGTCAGCCACAGCAGCCCGGCGGTGGCCAGCACGCCCGCGGCGATGAGCAGGAACGCCAGCCGGGTCGCCGCGACCGGCGCGAGCCCGGCCGACTCCAGCGCGCGCGGCAGCCGGACCAGCGCCAGCACGGCGAGCACCGCGCCGAGGCCCCCGAACACGCCGATCAGCCCGTAGGACTTGCCGCGCGAACGGGTGCGCACGTAGTCGACGGCGATGGTGGAGAGCATGGCGTTCAGCGCCGCCACGCCGAGGCCGAAGACCACGCGCAGCGCGACCAGGACCGTCGTGTTCGCGGCGAAGGGGAACAGCGCCGCCCCGGCCGCGCACAGCAGCAGCCCGGCGACCACGACGAGCCTGCGGCCGAACCGGTCGGCGAGCGCGCCGTACCAGGCCAGGCTGAGCACCATCGCCAGCTCGGCGGCGAACCCCAGCAGGCCGACGGTGGTGCCCTGCGAGGACTCCGGCACCCCGAGGACGGTCGTCAGCACGTGCGGCTGGGCCGAGGGCAGGAACGAGATCACGGCGGTGCCGGCCGTCGCCAGGGTCAGCAGCGCCCACATGTTGCCCTTGGTGATGCCGTCGGCTAACTGCGCGCCCAGCACACGGCGCGGGGAGGCTGCGGCCATGAGAGGATCATGACACCGGGACTGGGCATTTTTCTACATATGCTCATATTCGTCGACACTTGTTAAGATCGTCGGCGTGAAGCGGATCAGTGGGGGACTGCGATGAACCCGTCCTCGTTCGGCCCGGGTTTCGACCCCAACACTCCGAACGCGGCGCGTATGTACGACTACTTCCTGGGCGGTAAGGACAATTTGCCCGCCGACCGTGAAGCGGCGGACAAGGTGCTCAGGTTCGTCCCGGAAATCCCCATAGGCATCCGCGAAAATCGCGCCTTTCTTGTTCGCGCGGTACGGTTCCTCGCCGATCAGGGCATCCGGCAGTTCCTCGACATCGGCGCCGGGCTCCCCACGCAGCGCAACGTGCACCAGGTGGCCGCCGAGCACGCGCCCGGCTCCCGCACCGTCTACGTCGACAACGACCCGCAGGTGCTCGTGCACGCCCGCGCCCTGCTCCAGGACAGCCCGCAGGTACTGGTCGTCGAGGGCGACCTGCGGCGTCCGGAGGAGATACTCGCCGACCCGGCGCTGCGCCGCCACCTGGACCTCGGCCGACCCGTCGCCGTGCTCCTGCTGGCGATCGTCCACTTCATCAGGGACTCCGAGGACCCGGCCGGCGTCATCGCCAAGATCCGCGGCGCGCTCCCGCCCGGCAGCTACATGGCCATCTCACACGTCGCCGTGGACGAGCGGCCCCAGGCCGCCCCGGGCGTCGAGCGCGTCTACAGCGGCGCCTCCGCCCAGTTCGTGGCGCGGATGTCGCGCGAGATCGAGCCGTTCTTCGACGGGCTCGACCTGGTCGAGCCGGGCATCGTGAACCTGCACCAATGGCGCTCCGACCTGCCCGTGGTCGCCCCCGAGCTGGACAGGATCGGCGCCTACTTCCTGTGCGGGGTCGGCCGGGTCCGATAGGGGGACCGGCGGGCCCGCGGCCCGCCGGTCGCCGGGGTCAGCGTCCGCCGAACCGCAGGCGCGCGACGCGGCCCTGTTCGCCGGACGCCCAGCAGCTCAGGTCCGGCGCGCACGCGACGGTGTCGAAGGACCCGCCGTCGAAGGCCCGCCACCGCGCCCCGGCGGAGAGCGTCACGTCGCTGCCGGACGGCCCCACCGCGACGGCGGCGAACGGGGCCCAGGGAAGCCAGGTCACGCCCGATCGGTAGGCCGCGGGAGGCTCCGCGGCCGGCCTCCAGGTGGCGCCGCCGTCCTCGGTCACCGCGGCGGCGTCCGGCGACGCCTGGCCGGCGCGGTAGTCGCCGCCCACCGCGATGCCGTGCCGCGGGTCGCGGAACGCCAGCGCGAACACCCCGCGCGCCGGGTCGCCCGCGGGGATCGGGGTGTCGGACACCTTCCAGGTGCGGCCCCGGTCGCGCGAGTGGAAGACGCGCGAGCGCGCGCCGCCGCCCGAGGCCAGCCACACGTCCCGGTCGCCGGCCGTCGCCAGGCACTGGCCGCTCGCGGCGAACCCGGCCTCGCCGGGGAGCGCCTCCGGCATGCCCGCCGAGGGCAGCACGCGCCAGCTCCGCCCGCCGTCGTCGGTGGACAGGACGCGGAACCTGCCGTCCACGGGGTCGCTCATGGCGAGCCCGTGCCTGCGGTCGAAGAAGGCCATGCAGTCGTAGAAGGCGCGCGGCTCGTCGTTGCGGAAGGTCTCCGCCCAGGTGCGCCCGCCGTCCTCGGTGCGGTAGACGCGGGACGCCTCGCCCTCGCCGATGGACAGGACCACGGCGGTGCGCGCGTCGAACGCCTCGATGTCGCGGAACTCCAGGCCGGAGGCGCCGGGCGGGCCGGACGCCGTCCAGTGCGCGCCGCCGTCGCCGGTGCGCAGCACGGTGCCGAGCGAGCCGGACGCCCACGCGACGCGCCCGCTCACAGGGGAGAGCCCGCGCAGGCGCGCGGTGCTGCCGGTCGGGGTGAGCCGCCAGGTGAGGCGGCGCGCGAGGTCGTCCACGCCGGCCGCGGCGCCGGAGTCCACGGCGGACGGGAGGCCGAGAGCCGGGCCGGAGTCCACGGCGGACGGCAGGTCGCGGGCAGGGCCGGGGGGTTCGGTCTCGGCGTGCGCCGGGGCGGTGGTCGCCAGGACCGCGACGGCCGCCGCGACGGCGAGAGCGGTTCGCGGCCTCAAGCGGGGGATCGGGGACTCGGGGGGTATGGGGGGTATGGGGGGCATGGGGGGCATGGGGGGCATGGGGGGCATGGGGGGAACGTAGCGAACGGGATCACATCCGTCCACGGTCCCGCCGCGGACGCGGACGTCGGCGCGCCCGCGGCGGGACCACTGGGCCCGGACGCGTGCCCGGCCCCGCCGTGGCGGCGGCGGCGCCGGGCGTCCGGCCCTCCGGGATGGTCAGCCGACCTGAAGGTCCACGCAGTTGTAGAAGGCGTTCGCGGTGTCGTAGACGTTCCAGACCGCCAGCACCTTGGTCCTGCCGGTGACGTTGCCGAGGTTCACCGTGTGGGACACGGTGGAGCCGGGCTGCGCGCCGTTGTCGTTGATCGACGCGACGCGGGTGCCGCCGACGTAGTAGTCCCAGGTGCTGGTCCTGTGCCGGGCGGTGAGCACCCAGGTGAAGGTGACGGTCCTGCCCACGCGGGCCGCGGGCCACGCCTTGCTCTCGTCGCTGAGCTGGGCGAACCTGCCGACGTTGCCGTGGCAGTTGCGCAGGCCCTTCGGGCCCTCGACGCTCTGCGGCTCCCAGACGATGTCGCCGCAGTTGGAGACGGCGCCGCGGGCGCAGTTGGCCTGCCGGCTCGGCGGCGAGGAGATGTAGCCGTGGGCGTTGGCGGGGGAGGCCACGAACACCGTGGCGCCGATGGCCATCACGGCGGCGGCGAACAGCGTGATCGTTCTTCGCATGTGGTGCTCCTTACTGTGCTGGGGGGTGCTCCTAGTTTGTAGGAAACTTTCCTAAGGGTAAATGCGTTGATGACAGAAGTTTTGTCGTTCTGTCAGAACGTTTCGGGCTGAAGGGATCTTGATTGGTAATTGGAACGATCCTTACTGTGGCGACGTTTACCGCTGATGCCGTTGATAGCCGGATATGTGGCTTAAGTGGAGAAAACTGAGCTTTTGGGCTATATGGGGTGAATAGTCGAGTTTGCCGCAACTACCGTGGCAGGCAAGTATGGCGTCGTCTCGACGCTCCCGGGAGTTCGGATCCGGCGCTGCGCCGGCCCGCGGCAAGGACGGGCCGCGAACCCTCCGACACGGAGTGATCCTCATGCTGAAACACGCTCTCGCCGCCTGCGCGATCGCGGCGTCCGGCCTCATGGCACCGGTGGCCGCGCAGGCTCCGCCCGCCGGCGCCGCTGTGGTCCGGCATGTGTCCGAGCACGGCCACATGGCGCCCGTCGGCGACGACTGTCGCTACCGGTCGTGCCGCAGCGAGAGACCGCGGCGGTACGGCGGCTCGAGTTCGAGCGGTAGCAGTAGCAGTAGTTCGAGCAGTTCGAGTAGCTCGAGCAGTTCCAGTAGTTCGAGTAGCTCGAGCAGTTCCACCGGCTCCAGCGGTTCGGGCCGCGGTTGGCGGGACGACTGGGACCGCCGGGGCGGGGGCTCCGGTTCCAGTTCCAGTTCCAGCAGTTCGAGCAGCTCAAGCAGCTCGAGTAGCTCCAGCAGTTCGAGCAGTTCGAGTAGTTCCAGCGGTTCGAGCGGTGACTAGGACGCGGTCACGGACGCGGCGCCCGCCGGTCCGGCGCCGCGCCGGCGGCGTGCCGGGCTCGGTCAGACCAGGGCCCTCACGATGAGATCGGCCACCATGTCGGGGTCGATGTGGTGGCCCGTCAGCATGCAGAGGCTCTCCTGGTAGAGCAGCACGGCGGCGAAGGTGGCCGCGGCGGCCTCCAGGCGCGCCGCGTCGCCGCGGCCGCCGGGCAGGGTCAGCTCGAGGACGAAGCTCGCGCGGCGGATGATCTCGGCGTTGAGGTTGCGCAGCCGTTCGCGCACCGAGCCGTGGGTGTCGGCCTCGCGGAACAGGATGCGGCGCATCGCCGGGGAGGCGCGCAGCGGCACGCGGCGGGCCAGGCGGGCGAGCGCGCCGGCCGGGTCGCCGGGGACCTCCTCGACGGGCTCGTCGCCCATGTCGTCGACGCGGGTGCGCTCCCCGACGAGCGTGACGAGCACGTCGATCTTGCGGGGGAAGTAGTGGAAGACGAGCCCCTTGGGAACCTCGGCCCGTTTGGCGATCTCCGCGGTGGCGGTGGCCTCGTAGCCGCCGCCGGCGAACAGCTCCTCCGCGGCGTCCAGGATGCGGGTGCGGGCGTCCGGCCATGCCTCGCCGGTCCCGGACCGCCGCCGGGCGGCCCGGGACCACAGGGACGGATTGATCACGCGTGCGTCGGCGCCCGGGTGCCGACGCGGGTCTGAAGGGCCGTCCACAGCCCGACGATAACCGTCACGCCGCCGGCGATCCACGCCGTCCACGCGGCGGCGCCGTCGCCGTCGAAGCCGAACGCGAAGGGGGACAGGAACAGCAGTGCTCCGAAGGCCGCCGTGACCCAGGAGCTCGCGCCGCCCGCGCCGAGCAGCGACCAGAGCGCGGAGATGAGGAGCAGGCCGCCGACCAGCAGCAGGGGCTGGGCGGCGGCGCGGGTGCCGTCCGCCCACAGGAACGGCGCGAGGACCGCCGCCGCGCCCGCCAGGAACGCGACGACGTCGGCCCAGGATTTGGAGAGGTCCATTCGTGCCTCCGGCGAAGAGAGAGGTGTCGTGCCCTTCGACCGTCGTCCTGATTGACCGACCGGTCAATGTTCGCGAACGTTACGAACTGCTCACTGTGCGGGGTGGTTCCCTGGCGGCGCGGAAGGCCGCCCCGCCGGAGCCGGACCCGCCCCAGGACAAGGCGCCCGCCGCACCGGGTCACGGCCGGTACGGCGGGCGCCGCTCGAGGGCCCCGCCGGCCCGGGGGCGGTCCGGGCGGGGCGGGGCGGGGTCACCAGGAGCGGTGGCGGGTCCTGAAGAGCTGGCCGCGGACGGCGCCGCCGTCGAACACGGTCGTGTGCAGGTTGGCGTACCAGTTCTTCGGGTTCCTCCTGATGCCGTCCGCGATCTCGTCCTTGACGGGCGCGGCGCCGGCGATGCCGTAGATCGAGGCGGGCAGCCCGTTGGCGTCGGCGAACAGGTCGGCCACCACCTCGCCGTTGCGGCCCTTCTTGCCGCGGTGGACGTGGCCGTTGGTCACCGGGTCGAGGCGGTCCCAGACCGTGGCGTAGTAGATCTTCGACCCGCGGACGCCGAACAGCCACTCGGCGTGCCCGTCGCGGTCGCCGGTCCTCTTCGGCGGAGCGGGCACCTCCTGCCCGCCGTCGGCGCGGACGCCGAACGAGGCGCGCGTGCCGTCGGCCAGCAGCGCGGCCAGGTCGACGCCACGGGGCAGCCGGTGGAGCTGGGCGCGGACGGCGCCGCCGGGGAACTCGCCGGTGTGCAGGTTCACGTACCAGTTCTTCGGATTCTTCGTGATCCTGGACAGCAGGGCGCGGTCGCCGACCTTGAGGCGTCCCGCCACGGCGCTCGCCGTTCCGGGCAGCGCCTCGGCGAAGAAGCCGATCTTCACCTCGCCGTTGGTCCCGGCCTTGCCCTGGTGGATGTGAAAGGCCGTCGGGGCCGCGATGCCCTTCCAGCGCACGGCGTAGGAGACCTGGTCGCCGCTGATGCGCACCACGGCGTAGGCGCCGCCGTCCTTGTCTCCCACGGCCGGGCCGCCCTTGACGGGTACTTCCTCCCGGCCGCTGAGCCGGGCCGCGAAGTAGACGGCGGGGGTGTGCGTGCCGCCCGCCGCCCTGGAGGTATCGGCGGAGGTCTGCCCGGCGGCGTGACCGGCGTGCGAGGTCACCTGCGAGACGCCGTGCGAAGAACCGTGGGAGGGGTCGTGCGCGGCGTTCGCGGCCGGCGGGAAGGCGGCGGCGAGCAGACCGGCGGCCGTTCCGGCGGCCAGACCGGCGAAAGGCAGGGCGAGGGTGCGCTTGGCCATGATGAACCTCTCATTTTCCGCGTCGAGGGTGTCGAGGGTGCGGTGTCGGTGTTTCCGGCACTAGTACGGGGCCGGGGGCGGAAGAGGTTCAATTCGCGGACCGGTAAAACTACATGGACAACGGCCTGGCGCCGCCCGGTGGGAAAGGTTATCCTGCCAGGTCAGACATTCACCGTGAGAAGTGTCGCCCCGGTTGAGGCGGTCACCTCGAAATGGTCGATACGGTCGGGCGGCAACGCGCTCCCGCCGTGCACATAAAGGGGTTCCGGCGAGCCCGGAATTCCATATCCCTTTTCCGGGACCGCCCATCCGGTGACGACGCGCCTTTCGCCTTTTTCGGTGACGGCGACCAGCGTGCACTCCAGAGGACCCTTGAGGCCGCGCAGCTCCAGGGCCACGTGCGTGCCCCAGTCCTTGCCCTCCAGCACCAGCCCGCCCGACACGCCGGGGACGCTGCCGGGCCGCCCGGGGATGGGGACGCCGGCCTTGTAGTACGCCTCGGCGGGACCGTGCGCGGAGTGACCGGGCCCGAAGGACGGCCCGCCGGTGACGGTCGCGCCGACCGCGATGCCGCCCAGGACCAGCGCCGCCGCGGCGGCCAGGCCCCCGGCGTACCGGGTGAGCCTCGCGCGCCGGCCCGCGGCCCGGTCGCGCCGCACGAGGCGGAGCAGCCGCTCGGGGGCGTGCTCCTCGCCGTCGTCCTCCAGGGGAGGGAGCCCGGCGAGCGCGCCCGCCGGTCCGGACAGCTCCGACAGCTCGGCCCGGCACGCGGCGCAGCCCGCCAGGTGCGCGGCGAAGGCCAGGCGGTCGGGCTCCTCCAGCAGGCCGAGGGCGTAGGCGCCCACGTCGGTGTGCTCGACGGTCACGCGGTCACGCCCCTTTCCTCCAGGGCCACGCGCAGCGCGCGCAGGGCGTAGTACACCCGGGACTTCACCGTCCCGAGCGGGATGCCCAGCACCGACGCGGCCTCGTTCACCGACCTGTCCCGCAGGATGGTCTCGTTCAGGATCTCGCGGTGCGCGCGGGACAGGGACCGCAGCGCGTCCTCCACCATCACCTGGCGCAGCAGGTCGTCGGTGAGGTCGGGGACGGGGGCGTGCCCGAGCGGCAGGTCGCCCGCCTCCCGGGGCCGGGCGTCCCTGCGGCGCACGTCGTCGATGACGACGCGCCGCGCGACCGTGGCCAGCCACGGCATCAGCGAGGCCGCCTCGGGCCGCAGCTCGCCGGCGCTGCGCCAGGCGCGGATCATGGTCTCCTGGACGACGTCCTCGGCCCACTGGAGGTCTCCTCCGGTGAGCCGCGCCGTGAAGGCCAGCAACGGCCGGTGGTACTCGCGGTACAGCTCGGAGACGATCAGCTCGTCGTCGGGTTCCTTCGGCGGGCGGGGACGGCCGAACAGGTTCCGCCGTCCTCGCGGGCCGTGGAAGGCGTCCGCCATGGACTCTGCTCCCGGGGTCGGCCGTCGGGGGACCGTGCCATCAGGCATCATCCCGCGCGCCGTGCGAGTGCGCGAGCCCGGCCCGTCAGGCGGCCGTCGCGCATTGACCATTCATGAGGCTCAAGTACCGAAATTTCGCGCTTAGGGGCCTAGTTTCGCTACCGTTGACTCCCGAGGGCCGGGCTCCGGCGGAAAGCCCGCGCGACATCGTCGCGCGTGGCCGCCGCCGCGCGAACGCGGGCACGCGCGCCTGGTCCTCGACGGCACGGGCCGGCTCCAGGGAAGCCGGCCGAAGGCACGGCACGTGAGACCCCGGCAAGGCGGGGAGGCAGGCAGGTCGCGCGGAAGGGGAGCAAGAAGGGAACCGCCAGGGCCCGATGCGCCCGCCGGCGGATTGCATGGTCCAGGAAGTTCGGTGATCCAGGAGTGCCGCCATGACCCGCGAGTCCCGAGAGGAGCACGGCGATCTCGCCGATCTGCTGCTCGTCGGCCCTTTCCACCAGGCGCTACGCGTCGCGATCCAGGAGCGCTCGCTCACGCTGGAGCGTCTGCGCCGGAGGATCGTCCAGGCCGGTGTGCCCGTCGCGCTGTCGACGCTGAGCGACTGGCAGCAGGGCAACCGCCGCCCCGGGACCGAGAGGTCGATGCGCGTGGTCGCGGTGCTGGAGCAGATACTCGGCCTTCCCCCCTCCTCGCTGCGCGACCTGCTCGACCACGAGTCGGTCGTCCACGACGAGCGCGGCGGCGCCATCGGCGAGCTGCTCGACCGGCTGCCGGGCTCGCGCGACCGGGACGCCACGATCCTCAGCCAGCAGCAGAAGGTGACCG
This sequence comes from Sphaerisporangium krabiense, assembly GCF_014200435.1. Classification (NCBI taxonomy): domain Bacteria; kingdom Bacillati; phylum Actinomycetota; class Actinomycetes; order Streptosporangiales; family Streptosporangiaceae; genus Sphaerisporangium; species Sphaerisporangium krabiense. The sequence continues at coordinate 6,409,615 of NZ_JACHBR010000001.1, forward strand.
TCAGCAAGTACGGCGCCGCCAGCAAGGTGTGGAACCGGACGCTCATCCGGGCCCGCCGCGACGGCGTCGACCGGTACTTCTTACGGTTCTTCGGCGGTCCCGGCACCGTCATCGACGACGTGCAGCTCAACCCCATCGACAACTGCACGCTCGCCCGGGTCGAGCGGCACCCCACCCAGCCGGTGCTGGTCGCCGAGTACCTGTTCGGCAGCAAGCTGCAGGCGGGCGAGACGTGGGTCTTCGAGCACCAGTACGAGGACCACGCCGACCAGCCGGACACCGAGTACGGCCACGGCTTCCGCTACATGGTGTCGCAGTACCTGCTGGAGGTGCGCTTCCACCCCGAGCGCCTGCCCGCCGCCTGCTACTCCTACGCCCGGCGCGGCCTGCTCGGACCGCCGCACCGCACGGGCGTGCTCACGCTGAACCCGCACCACGCCGTCCACCTGGTCGCCTCGAACGTCGCCGCCGGCGTGCTCGGCATCACCTGGGACTGGGAGAACCCCGCGGGCTGACCCCCGATGCCGCGCGCGACGCTCACGCGGGCCGGATCACCCGCGCCGCTCGGCGGCCACCGTTGCCGGTGGCCGCCCGGGACGGCGGCGATCGTGCCGGGAATCAAGAACCGGACAAGAGTGGACGCTAGGCGTCAAAGCGGAAGTAATCCGCGGTCCTGGGTATTCACATTGGTGCTCTGATTTACCCGCAAACAGGTGTCAAGGCATCGACAGCGGGCACGCGACTCCACGGCTGAACCGGCAGCCTGAGGACTCCGCGCTCACTCGCATTGGAATGCCATGATCACCCAGAACACGATCCTCCCCGCCGTCTCGTGGCTGCGCCGCGCCGCCTGCCGTGGCGAGGACCCGGAGCTGTTCTTCCCGATATCGGCGAAGGGGCCGGGGCACCTGCAGCACGAGCGCGCCAAGGCGGTCTGCCGCCGCTGCCCGGTGCGCGTGCCCTGCCTGGACTACGCCCTGCGCACCGCCCAGGAACACGGCATCTGGGGCGGAACCGACCCTGACGAGCGCAGGGCGAGCGCCCGGCGCTCCCAGGACCGGCGCGTGCGGGTCGGATAGCGGAGACCGCGAAGACCATGGAGACACGGGACGCGGGTAGGGAGGGGTCATGAGCGACGACCTGCCCGACCCGGGCGAGCGGCGGCCCTCGGGGCTGGACGACACCACCGTCGAGGCCCTCGGCAAACTGTCCGAGGCCCTGGAGACCGTGCAGCGCGCCCGCGGCCACCTCTACACCTTCCACCAGCTCACCGGGCACGCCCACCTGCAACTGGAGGAGGCCGTTTCGCTGCTGCGCGCGGCCGGGCACGACACGCACGCCGACGCGCTGACCGCGGATCTGCTCGGCCGCGACGTGCTGCCGGGTCGGTGGACCTTCCAGGTCGTCGAGGAGTACGACGACGGCTACTACCGCTGCTTCACCGAGACCGAGGAGCGGCTCAGGAACGACCTGGCCAAGGGCAGGCGCCACATCTACGAGTCCGAGATGAAGCGGCGCCTGCAGAGGTGAGCGGACGGGATCACTTGAGCGCGCCCGCGGTCAGGCCGGCCTGGATCTGCCGCTGGAAGATCGTGTAGACCACCAGCATGGGCAGGATCGCCATGCTGAGGGCCGCGAACAGCGCCGCCCAGTCCGCGTCGTAGCCGGCGGCCGTGGAGATGTCGGCGATGCCCTGCGTGAGCACCCACTTGTCCTTCGACTGGCCGCTGAGCAGCACCAGCGGGATCTGGTACTGGTTCCACTGCCCGAGCACGTTGAAGATCGTGATGCTCACGATGCCGGGCCTGGCCAGCGGCAGCATGATCTGGAAGAACACCCGGGCGTGCGAGGCGCCGTCCACGAACGCCGCCTCGGCCACCGCCCCGGGCAGCGTGCGGAAGAACGCCGACAGGAAGAACACGGTGAACGGCAGCGAGTAGGCGATGTACACGAGCACCAGCCCGCCGTAGCTGTCCAGCCCGATCAGCGGGCCGATGACCGGCAGGCTCCCCATGGTGCGAACGACGAAGAACAGCGGCGTCAGCGCCAGGTACACCGGGAAGGCCAGGCCCGAGACGAACAGCAGGTAGACGGCCCGGTCGCCGCGGAACCGGTAGCGCGCGAGCACGTAGGCCGCCATCGAGCCGAGCAGCATCGTGCCGGCCGTGCCGAGGCCCACCACCACGACGCTGTTGAGCATGTACCTGCCGACGTGCGCCTGCTCCCAGGCGCGCGCCCAGTTGTCCCACCGCGGGACGGCGGGCAGCGACCAGGCGCTGCCGAAGATCTCGTCCTCGGTCTTCACCGACGCCAGGAACGTCCACGCGATCGGGACCACGACCAGCGCCGTCCACACCAGCAGCGCCGCGTGCGACAGCCCGGCCAGCGGGCCGAGCACGCGCCGCCGCCGCTCGCGGGCCGCGCTCCTGGCGAGCGCGACCGGCTGGGATCCCGCCTGAGACGTCACGTCCCGGCCCCTTTCACAACTCGGCTCAGAACTCGACCCGCTCGCGGCGCGACAGCCGCAGGGCGACCGCCGCGAAGGCGACCGTGAAGAAGAACAGCACCACGCCCATCGCCGAGGCGTAGCCGAACTTGAAGTACTGGAAGGCGTTGCGGTAGATCTCGGCGGCCATGACCGTCGTCGCGTGGTCGGGCCCGCCGTGCTCGGCGGTCATCACCCACACGATCGCGAAGACGTCCAGGGCGGCGATGCCGAGGTAGATCCACCCGACCTGCACGGTGTCCCACAGCAGGGGCAGGGTGACGCGGAAGAACAGCCGCCCGCGGCCCGCCCCGTCGATCTCCGCCGCCTCGTACAGCTCGCGCGGGATGGACGCCATGCCCGCCGAGAACAGCACGACGTAGAAGCCGACCGCCTGCCAGATCAGCACGCCGAGGATCGACCACAGCGCCACGCCGGGGTCGGACAGGAAGCCGACCGGCTCCAGGCCGAGGGCGATCAGCGGGGCGTTCAGCATGCCGCTCTCGTCCGGCCGGAACACCTGCTGGAACAGCACGGCGACGATCGCGACGGCCAGCACCTGGGGGAAGAAGAAGACCACGCGGTAGAACCGGGCGCCGAACACCCCCGAGGCCGCCGTGGAGCCGCCCGCGTTGAGCAGGAAGGCGAAGAACAGCGCGATGACCAGCGTTCCGATCGGCATCAGGACCAGCAGCAGGCCGTTGTGGCGCACGGCGGTCCAGAACACGCCGTCCCCCAGCAGCCGCTGGAAGTTGGCCAGGCCCACGAAGCCGGGCGCCGCGCTGACCCCGCGCCAGTCGGTCATCGCGATGGAGAACGCCTGGGCGTAGGGGGAGATCACGTAGATGAGGTAGAGCAGCACCGGGGCCGCGAGGAACCCGATGATGAACCGCGCCCGGGTGAAGGCGGCGCGGTTGGCGGTGAGGGACCTTCTCGTGCGGTCGGCCACGCTGTTCTCCCTGGTACCGCTGTGCGGCTGCTTCGCTGGTCGCCGGCCGTGGCCCGAGGGTCCGCGCCGGGCCGCGGGGGCCCGGCGCGAGGGCCCCTGGTCAGCGGCGGGTGTACTTCTTCACCGAGGCGTCGTTCCTGATCTCGTCGGACTTGCGCTGGATCCGGTCCGCCCACGCGGCCACCGGCAGGCGGCCCGCCATGAGCTGGCCCGTCGCGGCGGCGGCCTCGTCGTGCAGCTCCTTGTACCACTGGCGGAACCGGAAGTAGGTGGTGTTCTCGCCCGCCTCCTTCAGCCGGGCCGCCGCGCTGCGCAGCCCCGGCTTCAGCGTGCGGCCCTCGGCCGCCCCCTTCACCACGGTCAGCGTGCTCACCATCTCGCTGAACCTTCCCGCGCCCTCCTTGGAGAGCATCGCGCGCATGTACTCCATGCCCGCGCGCGGGTTCGCCGACCGCGCGGCGACGAAGAACTCCTCACCCGGCCGGGAGTGCAGCGTGCCGTACGGCAGGGCGTCGGAGGCGGTGAACGACGGCAGCGGGAACATGGCGTACCCGAAGTCGGGGGGCGTGGTGTCCTTCTGCTCGTTCTCCAGCCACGACCCGCACGGCAGCATGGCGACCTGGTACTTGTTGTGCGCGGTCTGGGTCTGGATGTGGTCCAGTCCCTCGGTGCCGCGCAGCAGGTACTTCGCGCCGAGGCCGGCGAAGGCGGTGGCGGCGGTGGCGACCGGCTCGGCCTTCCACGCGCCCTCGGCCAGGTTGTCGATGTCCTTCAGCACCTCGACGCCGCCGATCTTGGCGGCGAGGGTGAGGATCGTCTCGTAGATGTAGAACGGGTGCTTGCCCGCGTAGGTGAACGGAGCGCACTTCCCCGACTTCTGGATCCTCTCGCAGAGCGCGGTGAACTCCTCCCACGTCTTGGGCACCTGCCAGCCGTTGTCGCCGAACAGCTTGGTGGAGTACCAGATGCCCCAGACCGTGCTGGCGTAGTTGAGGACGCAGTAGGCGCCGTCGTAGGTGCCGAGCTCGACGGCCGAGGGCAGGATCGTGTCCCGCACCTTGACGGCGGGGTCGTCCCAGCTCGGGGCGTCCAGCAGCGGGCCGAGGTCCTGGAGCTGGCCGTCCTGCGCCAGCGCGCCGAAGTCCATCGCGTTGTCGCCGGAGTTGTTGACGAACTCCGGCGGGTTCCCTCCGGCGAAGCGGGGCTGGAGCGTCTTGGCGATCTCCTTGGTCGCCGTGTGCTTGATCGCCGCCTTCGGATGCCTGGCGGCGAACAGGGGCTCGTGCACCTGGCGGGCGTAGGCGTCGCCGAAGCCGCCGTCGAAGATCACCACCTCGAACGGGGCGGTCTCGGCTATGCCGAGCGGGTTGGCCGCCGACGTGGCCCCGGTGGCCGCCGGGGCGGGGGCGCCGGACCCGCCTCCGGGGGACGCGCAGGCCGCGAGCGCGCCTCCGGGGAGCAGGACGCCCGCGAGGGCCGCCGCGCGCAGCAGCTCGCGCCGGGTGAAGGAGTTGTCCGCCATTGGTCCTCCTGGGGGGTGGAGAGGGGGAACTTCAGCCGCCGCGGCGGATGCGCCCCGCGTACCGGGCCTCCAGGGCGCGGTTGTGCTCGTCGCCGCCGACGACGTTGGCCGAGCGGTAGATCGGGGGCTCCTCGCCCGCCTCCGTCAGCGCCCGCACCACTTCGGCGACCACCATCTGCGCCAGCAGCGCCGAGGTGATCGTGGACACCGCCCCGAACGTGCCGCCCCCGGGCAGCCGCAGCACCGCGTCGCCGTAGGGGGCGCCGTTGTCGAGCACCACGTCGGCGATGTCCATCAGCTTCCGGCCTGAGGGGTGCCGCGAGGCCATCGCGGCGCTGTGGCGCACCGACGTCAGCGCGACCAGGGGATGGCCGCGCTCCTTGATGAGGGACGCCAGCTCCACCACCGAGCCGTTGACCCCGGAGCTGGAGATCAGCACGAACGCGTCCCCCGGCCGGACCGGCGCCAGCTCGTAGACGCGGCGGGCCACCGCCGGGTCGCGTTCCAGCTCGGCCGAGCCCAGCAGGGACGCGGGCTCCCCGCCGTACAGGACCAGATCGCGCAGCGCCAGCCGGTTGGCCGGGACCAGGCCGCCCGCGCGGCCCGCGATCTCCATCGCGATGGCCTCGGAGTGGCCGGAGCCGAACGCCTGGATCACCCCGCCGGCGCGCAGGGCGGCGGTGAGCAGCGCCGCGGCCTCCCGCACGGCCTCCGCCCGCCCCGTGGCGACCTCGCGCACCAGCATCTCGACCTCCCGGGCGTAGGCGCCGGCACTGATGTCCAAAATTATTCCTTTCATTAAGGAGTGATCAGATGAAAATAATTGCCCAGCACCGGCCGCTTAGCAAGAGGAGCTTCGTGGCATTCTGGACATCGGCCCGCGCCGCGGACCGGACGACAGGCGCCGCTCATGCGCCAGAATGGGCGGGGGCCGTCACCACGGGCGCGGCCATCGCGGGCGGCCGCGTCGACGAGGCATCGGGAAGTCATGAGCGAAGATCAGATCAGGCGGGTGCTCGGCCTGCTCTCCCAGGACGACACGCTGCGGGTCTTCTCCGCCCTCGTCCTGCACGGCACGACGGGGGAGTGCGGCCTCGCCCCCGAGGCCGAGCGGCGGGCGCTGGACCGCCTCGAACGCGGCGGCCTCGTCACCCGGGACTCCGGCGGCTGGCGCGCCCGGCGCGAGCGGTTCCGCGAGCTGCTGCACGCCACCACCCCGCCGCCCGCCCCCGCGCCCGACGCCGAGAGCCGGGTGCTGCAGACCTTCCTGGTCGAGGGCCGCCTGCGCGCCATCCCCACCCGGCGCGAGAAGCGCCTCGCCGTGCTCGGCTACATCGCCCGCGTCTTCGAGCCCGGCGTCCGCTACCCCGAGAAGGACGTCAACGTCGCGCTGCGGGCCTTCCACGACGACTACGCGGCGCTGCGCCGCTACCTCATCGACGAGGGCCTGCTCGCCAGGGAGAACAACGTCTACTGGCGCAGCGGCGGCCCCGTGGACGTCTGAGCCGCGGCGAGACGTCTCACACGCCGAGGAGCTCGGCGAGCCTGGCCGCGTTGCGCTGGGCGTTGTCCGCGCAGCAGTTGTTCATCAGCACGTGGACGCGCGGGGTGCGGGCCGCCAGGTCCGCGATCTCGCCCGCCCAGCGCGCCAGCTCCTCCTCGGAGTACAGGTAGCCGAACCGCTCCTCGATCACCTTGCTCGCCCACAGCCGCGAGTGCCCGTGGAAGCGCACCACCGCGAGCTCGGCGGTCGCCGCGAGCACCGGCGGGATCGACGACGGATGCCCCTGCGGCATGTCGACGCTCACGTACGGGACGCCGTGCTCCGCGAGGAACCCCAGCGTCGCGTCCCGCGCGTCCCGCGACATCCACGCGGCGTTGCGGAACTCCACGCAGGCGGTCATCGGCGCGCACCGCCGCACGGCGTCCAGGACGGTGCGCCTGGCGCGCTCGCCCGGGGCGAACCACGGCGGGAACTGGAACAGCACCGCGCCGAGCCGGCCCGCCTCGTGCAGGGGCCTGATCGTGCCGAGGAACCGCGCCCAGACCTCCTCGGCGACCGCCGCGGGCACGTCCCGGGGATAGACGCTGGTCTTGGCGGTGCCGAGCCGCTCCCGCAGGTCCTTGTAGAGGGTGCGCACCGGGGTGGGGTGGCCGGTGAGCAGCGAGAACGCCTTGACGTTGAACGTGAAGTCCGGCGGGGTGCGCGCGAGCCAGGCCTGGACGGTGCGCGAGGACGGCGGCGAGTAGTAGGTGGCGTCCACCTCCACCAGCGGGAACCGCGAGGCGTAGTGGGCGAGCCGCGCCGCCGGTGTCGTCGCCTCCGCCGGGTACCACCCGGACGTCAGCAGGCTCTTGTCCGTCCACGACGCGGTGCCGACCAGTATCCCCTTGCGGTCACTCTCACGATGATCGACATCGAGCATCCCGCCCCTCTACCACCACACCTCCCGCCAAACCTTCGCGCGGCGGCGCGGATCAGGAGGCGCCGTCGTGCGGGTGGTCGGGGGTGCCCTGGTCGAGGGGGACGGCGGCGGCGCGGACGAGGTCGAGCTGGACGGTCTGGCGGGGGAGGATCGCGTCCAGCAGCCAGTTGCCCGCGATGCGGGTCCGGCCGCCGGGAACGGCCAGCAGGTGGTAGCCGCGGGCCACCACCTTGGCGGGCACACCCGACAGCGGGACGCCGAGCGGGTCGGCCGCGGCCTTCACCCCGCCGAGGTCCACCACGAAGCCGAGGTCGTGGTGCTCGTAGGGACGGCGCTCGCCGTGGCCGTAGGAGGCGGCGATGTTGTCGGCGGCCCGCTTGCCCTGGCGGGTGGCGTGCTGGGCGGTCATGGCCGTGTGCTCGCCGGGCCGGGTCAGGTCGGGCACGGCCGCCGCGTCGCCGATCGCGAAGATCTCCGGGTGGCCCGGCACGTTCAGGTACTCGTCCACCTCCAGGCGGCCCTTCGCCGTGGGCAGGCCGAGCGACTCCACCAGCGGGTCGGGGCGCACGCCCACGCACCAGATCAGCGAGCGCGTGGGGACGAACTCCCCGTCGGACAGCCGGACGCCGTCGCCGGTCGCCTCCTCCACCGTCGTGCCGGGGCGGATGTCGATGCCGCGGCCGGCGAGCGTGGCGTGCGCGGTGCGCGAGAGCCGCTCGTCCAGCTCGGGCAGGATGCGGGGGGCCTTGTCGACGAGCAGCCAGCGCAGCGGCCGGCCGGCCAGACCCGGCCGCCGCTTCGCGGTGTCGGCCGTGAGGAGCTGTCCCTGGGCGGCGACCTCGGTGCCGGTGTAGCCCGCGCCCACGACGACGAACGTGCACCGCGCGTCGCGCTCCTTGGGGTCGTCCTCGGCGTCGGCCAGCTCGATCTGGCGGATCAGGTGGTCGCGCAGGTACAACGCCTCGGCGATGCTGCGGAAGCCGTGGGCGTGCTCCACCACGCCCGGGACGGGCAGCAGCTTGTTGACGCTGCCCACGGCGATCACCAGGCGGTCGTAGCGCAGCTCGCGCCGGCCGCCCTCGGCGTCGGTGCACGTGACGCGGCGCGCCTCGGCGTCCACCTCGTCGACGCTCGCCAGCAGGTGGCGCACGCCGGGCAGGCTCCCGGCCAGCGGGACCGCCACCTTGCGCGGGTCCAGGATCCCCGCCGCGACCTCCGGCAGCAGCGGCAGGTACAGGAAGTAGTCGGTCGGGTTGACCAGCACGATCTCGATCGCGCCCTTGGCCAGCCGGGACAGGCGGCGCGCGGCGCTGTAGCCCGCGAATCCGCCGCCGGCGATGACGACCCGCTGCCGGTTGCCCATCGGTCCTCCCTCGATCCGCGTTCGGCCGCACGCCGTCCACGCGTGCGTGCCTCCTTTGTCGCGTACCCGGTCTCCCCCGGAGAAACCTGGGCGGGAGGACGGTCCGTCGCGGCCATTTACCTACCTTTCAACTTGGTTATCATGGCGGTCAAGATCGGAACCCGGCACGGCCGGCGACGGGGCACGCCGCCGCCTGCCGGGAGGCACGCCGTACCGCAGGGACGCGAACGAACGGGGATGCTGATGATCAGGAGAAGGCTCGCCGCCGGAGCCGCCGCGCTCGGCCTCGTCCTCGCCGCGGCCGGTTGCGGCTCCGGCGACTCGGGCGGCTCGGGCGGTTCCGGCGGGCAGGGGAGCACGGCCGGGGCCGCCTTCACGTACTGGACCAGCGGCTGGAAACCCGACCAGATCGCCGCCGTGGACGCCGCCTTCGCCAAGGCCAACCCCGGCATGCGCGCCAAGGGCGAGTACATCGCCAGCTCCGACCAGTACCTGCCCAAGGTCGTCGCCGCCCTGAAGAACGGCACGCAGCCCACCGTCCTGCTCACCCAGAACCCCTCCGACCTCCCCGTGGTGGCGCAGAGCGGCAAGCTGATCCCGCTGGACGGCAAGCTGACCGCCGAGACCGACGCCCTGTACCCCGGCATCAAGGAGTCCCTGTTCCACAAGGGCCGCCAGCTCGGCATCGCCCTCGGCGGCGTCGGCGACGTCGTGCTCTTCTACGACAAGAAGGCCTTCGCCGCGGCCGGCATCGACGGCCCGCCCGCGACCTGGGCCGAGCTGGCCGCCGACGCCAAGAAGCTGTCGGACCCGGCCAAGGGGAAGTACGGCTTCTACGTGCCGCTCGGCGAGGCCGAATGGATCAGCTTCGCCTGGGCCCCCATGCTGTACGCCGAGGGCGGGTCCTTCCTCACCCCGGACGGCACCGCGACGGCCTTCAACAGCCCGCAGGGCGTCAAGGCGCTCACCACGTGGGTGGACCTGCTGCGGAGCAAGGCCGCGCCGAGCACCAGCTACGCCCAGGCCGGCAGCTTCGACGGCGCCCCCGCCTTCGCCGGCGGCGCGGTGGCGATGATCGTCGACGGGCAGTGGGCCGTGAGCACCTTCCGGGAGGCCGGGGTGGACTTCGGCGTCGCCCCCATGCCCCGCGGCGACGCCGGGACCGCGACCAGCCTGGGCATCGGCGTGGCCGCCCTGCTGAGGACCGACCCCGCCGCCGAGAAGGCGGGCCTGGCGTTCCTGAAGTTCCTGGCGAGCCCCGCCCAGGGCGCCTACCTCGCCGTCCAGAGCGGCGGCCTGCCCTCCGCGCCCGAGCAACTGGACCAGCCCCTGCTCAAGGAGCACATCGCCAAGGACCCGACGTACGAGGTGTTCGCCGAGGCCGAGAAGACCGGCAAGGTCCGCCCGATCACCCCCGCCTACAACGCGATCTCCCAGAGCCTGTGGACCCAGATCAACGCCGCCCTGCAGGGCAGGAAGACCCCGCAGGAGGCCCTCGCCCAGGCCGCCAAGGAGGGTGACGCGGCCCTGAAGAAGCTCGGATGACCTCCGCCGCCCGGACGACGCGCCGGGCCCTGCCGTACCGGATCGGCGGCCGGCGCGGCCCGGGGGAGGCCCGGACCGGGGGCGGGCGGGGGACCAGGACGCTCGCCTACGCGTTCGTGGCGCCGACCGTGGTGCTCACCGTCGTGTTCTCCCTGGTCCCGCTGGGAATGTTGCTGTGGCGCAGCCTGCACGGCGGCGGGGTGTTCGACCTGGAGCCCCGCTTCGTCGGCCTGGACAACTACACCGCGATGCTCGCCGAGGGCGGCGGCCAGGCCCTCGGCGTCACCGCCGTCTACACCGCCGGCTTCGTGGTGCTGACGATGGGCGCGGGCCTGGGGCTGGCGCTGCTGCTCAACTCGCGCGCGCCCGGGGTGGCGCGGCTGCGCGCCCCGTTCGTCGTCCCGTTGGTCGTGCCCGTGGTCGCCACCGCGCTGATCTGGGCGAACATGTTCGCGCCGCGGTTCGGCGTCGTCAACAGGGTGCTCGCGGCCCTGGGCCTGCCGCAGGCCGACATCCTGTCCGCGCCGGGGCCCGCGCTGCTCGCCGTGCTGACCTTCGGCGCGTGGCAGTTCTTCGGGCAGAACGTCATCCTCTACGTCGCCGCGCTGAAGTCCGTCCCCCGGGACGTGCTGGACGCGGCGGCCGTGGACGGCGCGGGGGCCTGGCGCAGGTTCCGGCACGTGCAGTGGCCGCTGACCCGCCGCCACACCCTGCTCATCTGGGTCGTCACCACCCTCACCGGCCTGCAGACCTTCACCCAGATCTACGTCCTCACCCAGGGCGGCCCGGACGGCGCCACCTCCACCGCCCTGTACTACGTCTACGACCAGGGGTTCGTCCAGTTCGACACCGGCAGGGCGAACGCCATGGGCGTCGCCCTGTTCCTGCTGTCCCTGCTGGTCACCGTCGTGCAGCTCTGGCTGGTGGGACGGTCGGGCCGTGCCCGCTAGCCTTCTCGCCCGGCGCGCGGCGGTCTACGTGGCGCTCGGCCTCGCCGTCGCGATCGTGGCGTTCCCGCTCGTCTGGATGACGCTGAGCGCTCTGAAGACCAACGCCGAGGTGATCAACCCGGCCGCGCCGCCGTGGCCCGCCGCGCCGCGGTGGTCCAACATCGGCAGGGCGCTCTCCCAGGCCCCCTTCGGCCGCTGGTACCTCAACACCGCGGTCTTCGGGGTCGCCGCCACGGCGGGACAGCTCATCACGGGGCTGCTCGCCGGCTACGCCTTCGCCCTGCTCGACTTCCCCTTCAAGCGGACGCTGTTCCTCCTCGCCCTGAGCGGCCTGATGGTGCCGTTCAGCGCCATCATCGTCCCCATGTCGGAGCTTCTCGGCGCCCTGGGCTGGCTGAACACCTATCAGGGCCTGATCGTGCCGAACGTCGCCTCGGCCCTGGGCGCGTTCCTGTTCCGCCAGTTCTTCCTCGGCACGCCCCGGGAGCTCGGCGAGGCCGCCCGCCTCGACGGCGCCTCCGAGCTACGCGTGTTCCTCCGGGTGTACGCCCCGCTGGCCCGTCCGGTGATCGCCGCCCTGGCGATCATCCTGTTCCTGCAGAACTGGAACAACTTCCTGTTCCCGCTCATCGTGGTGAACACCACCGACATGGCCGTGCTCTCCCAGGGCCTGTCGGTCTTCCGCAGCCAGTTCACGACCGACTACAACCTGATCATGGCCGCGTCCCTGATCGCCGTCGTCCCCGTCCTGCTCCTCGCCGTCACCGCCCAGCGCCACATCATCGAAGGCATCACCCTGGGCGCCCTGGACTGAGCGCCGCGCCTTCCAGGGGAGGAGGTCTTCCGCGCGACCGTCGGCGACCCGGGGCGCCGGGACCGCGTGCGGCCCGGCGCCGATCGTTCCGTCAGGGGCGGGGGAAGAGGGCCGCGACGGTCTCGCGGATGTGGGTGCTGGGGTGGCCGATGAGCTTGTGCAGATCGCCGGGGGTGGCGGAGAGGGCGCCGCGGGAGATGTCGACGTCCATCGCGGCGTACAGCTCGGCGACCGGCTCGGGCATGCCCGTGGCGGCCAGGACGCGCGCGTACTCCTCGGGCGACAGGTTCTGGTAGACGACCTCGCGGGGCGTGGCGGCGCCGACCTCGACGGCGAGCTCGCGCATGGTCCAGCCGACGTCGCCCGACAGCTCGTACACGGTGTTGTCGTGGTTCTCGACCTCGCCGGGGCCCGCGCCGATCAGCACGGCGACGGCGGCGGCGGCGTAGTCGGCCCGCGTGGCGCTGGCGATGAGCCCGTCGCCCGCGCTGCCGACGATGACGCCGTGCTCGGCGCCGTTGATGATCGCGGCGTGGTAGTTCTCGCTGTACCAGCCGTTGCGCAGGAAGCTGTACGGCACGCCCGAGGCGCGGATGTACTCCTCCGTGGCCCGGTGGTCGGGGGCGACGGCGAGCGGGCTGATGTCGGCCTGGAGCACGCTGGTGTAGGCGAGCAGGGCCACGCCGGCAGCGGCGGCGGCGTCCACGACGGCCTTGTGCTGGGCGACCCGGGTGCCGAGGTCGGGGCCGGAGATCAGCAGCACGCGGTCGCCGGCGCCGAAGACGTTCGCCAGGGTCTCCGGCCGGTCGTAGTCCGCCTCCCGGACCTGGACTCCCCGTTCCGCGAGGTCGGCGGCCTTCGCGGGATTCCGTACGGCGGCGACGAGCTGGTCGGCGGGCACGGTGGCCAGCAGGCCTTCCATGACGAGCCGGCCAAGCTGACCGGTCGCGGCGGTGACGACGATCATGGGTTCGATCTCCTGTGAGTCGGGGTTCGAGCGTAGGCTAGTACTAACTGTGAGATAGTGCCAGAGGATCGGTAAGTGCTCTCCCGGGTATAGCACGGAGACCGTAAGCTGGTGTTATGGAAAAGCAGGGCACGAAGGCGCGGCGGGCGCGGGCGTCGCACACGCGCGCCGGGCGGGAGCCGGTCGTGGCGGACGGGCGGGACGCGTGCGCGCGCGACGAGGACGTGCGCGCCCCCGACGAGCACGACGAGGTCGCCTTCGACGTGTTCGCGCGCGGCTGCCCGTCCCGCGAGACCATGGAGCATCTCACCGGCCGCTGGGGCATCCTCGCCATGGCCGCGCTCGCCGACGGCACCTACCGCTTCAACGCCCTGCGCCGCCGCGTCGACGGCGTCAGCGAGAAGATGCTGGCCCAGACCCTGCAAGCCCTCGAACGCGACGGCATGGTCCACCGCGCCGCCCAGCCCAGCATCCCGCCCAAGGTCGAGTACAGCCTCACCCCGCTCGGCCGCGAGGCCGCGCGCCGCCTGGCCGGGCTCATCGAATGGCTGGAGGGCGAGATGCCCGAGGTCATGACGTCCCGCGCCGTCTACGACACCGCGAAGAGCGCCGCACCCCGCTCCTGAGCGCCGGGGCCGTCAGCGGGCGCGGCGCCGTAGCCAGGCGCGGGTGCCGAACGAACCGCAGGACGCCGCCGCCACCGGGACGGCGAACTCCAGAGCGGACGCGAACGCCTCCTCGTCCAGGTCCCGGGCCCGTCCCGATCCGCCGAGCGCGCGGCACAGCGCGAAGGTCAGCGCGCCGTGCAGCACGTCGCCCGCGCCCAGGGTGTCCACCACCGCGACCTCGGGGACCGGCAGCGCCCGCACCGGCCCCGCCCCTCGCCACAGCACCGGCGCCGCGCCCCGCGTGACCGCCGTCCACGGCACGCCCGCCGCGCGCAGCCGCGCGAGGACGTCCTCGGGCCCGCCCGCGCCCGGCGGGCGGAAGTCGGCCGACACCACCGCCACGTCCACATGCGGCAGCAGCCCGGCCGTGCCCGGCTTCCAGCTTCCCCCGTCCAGCAGGACGAGGCGTTCCCGCCGCCGGGCCAGCCGCGCCGCCTCCAGGGCGAGCGCGGGGTGGTGGCCGTCCAGGTGGACCACCGCGCTCGCCGCCACCAGTTCGTCCAGGTCGGGCGGCGGCCGCACGTCCAGCCCGGCGGCGTTGACCGACACCACCGCGCGGTCGCCGCCGCGGCTCACCATGATGGTCGACACGGCCGGGGGATCGGCGGCGTCCGGCGTCAGGTCGAGCAGCCGCACGCCGCGCTCGGACAGGTCGGCGCGGATCCCCGCCGCCAGCGGATGCCGGCCCACGGCGCTGACCAGCGTCGCCGCCCCGCCCAGATGCGCGAACGTCACCGCCGCGTTGGCCGCGGGCCCGCCCGCCGCGACCGTCTGCCGCAGCGCGGTCACCTTCTCGTTCGCCGACGGAGGCCGCTCCACCGCCTGCACGAGGTCCAGCGTGCACAGCCCGGCGAACAGCGCGCGAGACGTCATGCCCCCACCGTAACGACGCCGGCGCCGCGCTCCGGGCGCGCGGCGGGGCGGACCCGGGCGGCACGCCCGCCCCGCCGCCGGCGTCACGACGACAGGACGGCGATGTCGTCCATCTGCATCCAGCCGTCGGCGCCGACGCCCCAGAAGCCCGCGAACACCGTGACGACGTCGTTGTTCAGCGAGTTGAACGGTTTCTCGACGAGCTGGTAGCCGCCGCCGGGCGTCGGTCCGAAGTGGACCTCGGTGGGCGGCCACATGCCGGGCAGGCGCACGCCGAAGAACGCGGTGTTGATGTTCGCCGTGGTGCGGATGAACCCGCGCACCACGTAGTCGGTGTTGCGGCGCACGGCGATCTGCTGGGTGAGCGCGTTCCAGTTCCTGCCGGAGGTCCGGATGAACGCGTTGTTGCGGAAGGTGTGCGCGAAGCCGCGGTTGAGGTCGATGCCCTTGGAGTCCGGGCCCTCGGTGGCCCACGGCCAGGAGACGGCGCCGGAGGTCTGCCGCTCGAAGCCGCCGTCGTGCACCGGCGCGCGGTACAGCTTGACGACGACGTCCCAGGCGCCGGTGTTGTCCCAGGTCTCGGGGTCGTTGATGCCGAGGGTGACGGTGTCGGCGCCGGGCATCACGCAGTTGGACGGGCGGCTCACCTGGAACGGCGACCCGCCGGCCCACACGAGCAGGCTGTACTGGTTCATCAGCGGCGCCGGGTAGCCGTTGCCCGCGGCCTGCGGGTTGCCCGCGGGCGTGACGATGTCCCACGGGTCGGCCGGGGCCAGGAGGCTGACGTCCACCTCGTCGGCGAGGTCCGGCTCGATCCTGATCATGTCGCCGTCGGCCAGCCGGGGCAGGCCCGCGGGCGGGTAGGTCTGCCCGCGCCCGCCGTCCAGGTGGAGGATGGTGAACGCGTCGGGGTCGGTGCCCTGCACGCACCGCTGGCTCGCGCCGGTCGGCGTGGGCGCCGGGGCGGCGCGCGCCGGCGGCGGCCCGAGGATCAGGGTGGCGGTCACCGTCAGGAGCATGACGCTCCACAGGGTCGGTCGTCGGCGCATCGGGTGCGTCCCTTCCTGCCGCGGTGGTCCCGGCCAGGTGCGCGCGCCGGGTCCTGCGAGGGTCCCGCGCGCCGCCGCGGGCACGCATCAAGGAAAACCATGAGATGCCGCGGCGGGAAGGGGCGGAGCGGCCGCGGGCTCAGGAGAGGGAGGCGCGCGACAGCCAGAAGTCCAGCAGGCCGGCGTCGCCGCGTATCTCCACGCGGCCGCCGGTGGCGGGCAGGCGGCGGTAGAAGGTCAGCAGGACGTCGGTCAGGGAGCCGCGCACGGTCACCGT
The DNA here is from genome assembly GCF_014200435.1 of Sphaerisporangium krabiense. NCBI lineage: Bacteria > Bacillati > Actinomycetota > Actinomycetes > Streptosporangiales > Streptosporangiaceae > Sphaerisporangium > Sphaerisporangium krabiense. Next base: position 6,425,503 of record NZ_JACHBR010000001.1, read on the forward strand.
GGCGTCCTGGCCGCCGGTGTCGTCGCGGCGCCAGGTGAAGCCGTCCGGGCCCAGCTCGATCAGCCACGCCGCGCCCGTGTCGGCGGCGGCGAGGCGGATCGTCTCGCCGCCGCCGCGCAGCTCGGCCAGCGCGGGCATCCCGCCCGCCTGCTGGCCCGCGAACAGCTCCAGCAGCTCGTCCACCGCGTCCGCCGCCAGGTCCGGCGCGACGACGTACTCCTCGCCGAGGGCGAGCGCGGCGTCGGCGCGGTGCACGACGATGTCGTGGACCGCGCGCCGCACCCAGAACGGCGTGCCCCCCTGGAAGCCCCACACCGTCGCCTCGCCGTCCGGCCCCGCCTGGCGCAGCGTGGCGGTGTACTTCTCCGCGGCGTCGGAGAACCACGCGTCCAGTTCGGCCGGGTCGTCGTCGCGCGGGCCCGACAGCCCGGTCACCTGCGCCGCCGGGTCGCTCACCGGCGTCCCGGCGCCCACGGCGGTCTCGACCGTCCGCAGGTTGCCGCCGATGTGCCGGACCAGCGCCGCGAACGTCCAGCCGGGGCAGGCCGGCACCGGGGCCGAAAGGTCGGCGCCCTTGACGAGGTCGCGGAGCAGGCCGCTCTGGTCGAGGATCTCGTCGCAGTAGCGGTCGTATCCGAGGGGTGCCATGTGCGTGCTCCTCGCAGCTCGGCGGGGCGCTCACCGTGAGCGGATCAGCTCGAGGATATGAGCGTCCCCGCCGCCGGGACAGGCGGCGCGTCCGGTTCCGGGGTCACCGGGGACGCGGCCCCGGGTAGCGCCTGGGGAGGTCGAAGCCGCGCGCCGCCAGCACGCCGCGCAGCCGGTCGGGGTAGTCGGTGATCAGTCCGTCCACGCCGTCGTCGATGAGCTTGTTCATGGTGGGTTCGTCGTCGACGGTCCACGGCACCACCTTGATGCCGAGGCGGTGCGCCCGGTCCACCATCTCCCTGGTCACGTAGGGGACGTAGCCGGGGTCGGCGACCGTGCCGTTCTGGGGGAACCCGTGCACGGGCGAGAACGCGGCGGCTCCGAACGACGCGATGGCCTTCAGCGGGTCCCCGCCGAAGTCGTCGATGTCGATGCCGCCGAGCCACGGCGAGGCGCCCGGTTCGCCGACCTGGAGGAAGTCGTGGTTGGTCAGCGCCACCAGGGGCAGGCGCGGCTCGACCTGGCGCATCCGCATCAGCGCGCCCCAGTCGAAACTCTGGATCGTGACCTGCCGGGCGATGCGGGCACGCCTGATCTCCGCGGCCGCCACCTGGACGAACCGCTCGCGCGGCGCGGTCTCGCTCGGCGCGCCCGCCTCCACCTTGGTCTCGACGTTCAGCGTGACGTCGTCGGCGTGGAACCGCTTGACCAGGTCGAACACCTCGCTCAGCAGCGGCATCCTGGCGCCGGGCGCGGGCCGCTGGCCGGGGAACTCGGGCAGCGTCCGCGACCCGCAGTCCAGGGTCCTGACCTGGGCGAGGGTGAGGGTGTTGACGTACTTGCCGGCGTAGGGGAACTCGGGGTCGCCGGGAGAGACGGGGCCGGTGTCCTGGCACTTGCGGGCGTCCACCCGGCGGTCGTGGGTGACGACGGCCCTGCCGTTCTCGGTGAGCTGGATGTCCAGCTCGAGGGTGCTGACGCCGACGCGCAGGCCGTTGGCGAAGGAGTCCAGCGTGCTCTCCACCACCAGCCCGAGCCCGCCGCGGTGCGCCTGCAGGTCGAACCGCCGGTGCCCGCGTCCGCGGTCCGCCGCGTCGGGGCCATGCGGGGTGAGGTCCTGTGCGGGTGGGGCCGGGACGCCGTCGGTGGGCGTGACGACCGGGTCGGCGGACGCCGGGGCCTGGAGGGCCAGGACGAGCAGGCAGGCCGGCAGTGCGGCGGCGGGCGTGCGGAACGTCTTCATCATGGGCGGCATCCGTTCTCATCGGGTCTGATCGGGACGGTGGCGCACCCGCCAACCTGCCGATCATGGATGACCCTCGGGGAAAGCCCCGATGAAGCCGTCAGTCCGCCCGCGTGTCCGTTCGGTGCGCCGGGCCGCGCACGCCGTCCAGGGTGAGGGACAGCAGGCGGGCGGCCCTGGCCGGGTCTCCGGCGGCGAGGGCGATACCGGTGACCAGCCCGAACAGCTCGTCGACTTCCAGGTCGGCGCGCACGGCCCCGGCCCGCCTCGCGGCGGTGAGCAGGCGTTCCCCCGCCGCGCGCATCATGCCCACGCAGTCGAAGCCGCCGGCGGTCCCGCCGTCCCCCGTCGTGGTCGCGAGCCCCCTGTCGGTCAGGGCGTGGACGAGGACGGCGTCCAGCCAGGCCGTGAGCGCCTCGCCGGGCGGGCGCGCGGCGGCCAGGTCGTCCGCGGCGGCGCACAGGGTCTCGATGCGGTCGC
>NZ_JACHBR010000002.1:0-47500 GCF_014200435.1 Sphaerisporangium krabiense
CCGCCGCCGCCACCACCGGCTGCCCCGGTTCCGCCGGAAGATCCACTCCACGGTGGCCCACGAGCCACGGCTGTGCCGGAGGCGAGAAGCGACGGTGAACCCGTAGCGGGGCGTTGAGGGGCGCCCTCCACCGAGGACGCCGCATCGGTGGAGGATCACCGGCCGGGGAAGCGAGCCCTTTGGTGGGAGGCAGCTCATCGGTGAAGCGATAGGGGACCGCTGGAGGCGGAGATCCAGGTCGTGCAGCGGAGCGGGCCACGGCGGGGCCTGGCGGTCGCGGGGGCGGTGGCCAGGCCGCGACGTGGCCTGCGGTGATCGTGCGTCCGGAAGCCGCAGGTGGTCGGGCCGTCATCACCGTGGCGGGGACGGCGGCCATGGTGACCAAGGACACCACGGCGAGCGGGTTCGGAAAGCGTGGCACAGGAGCACACTGGGCTGGATCGGGTCGTCCGCGGCCGGCCGAGCGAGATTCTGTGCATAACCGTCCTCGGACACGGCGAGAGCGCGCATGTCAGTCGACCGGCCTGTGAAACGGACGTCGCGGGGTCAGGACGGGCGCGCATGGACGAGGGGCGGTGCCGGCGGCATGAGACGTGAGGGCTTGCGAACCGCGGCGGACGTGGTCGAGGAACTGGCGGCCGAGACAGGGCTCCACCTGCCCGCCGTCCAAGTGACAGGCGACGATCCGGTCCTTCCGTCCGCCTTCCGGATCGGAACGGCCGCAGCCGCCTCGATAGGCGCGGTGACGGCGGCCGTCGCTCTCGTCGTGGAGGAGCGTGCCGGACAGGCCGCCCGAACGGCTGCCGTCCACGAGGGCGGGATCGACATGGCGGCCACAGCGGGAGCCGCCGTGGAGGTAAGTGGTCCGGTAGGGCCGGTGGTCGTGGGGATGAGGGAAGCCGCGGTCGCGTTTCGCGACGAGCGGTATCTCCTGGTCGATGGAGAGGCCACGCCCATGTGGGCGCCGTTGTCGGGGGATTACCGCGCCGCCGACGGCTGGGTTCGCCTGCACTGCAACTTCGATCACCATCGGGACGCGGCGTTGCGGGCCCTCGGCCTTGCCCTCGGCTCAGGACGTGAGGATGTGGCGCAGGCGTGTGCCCGTCGTGCGGCGGCCGATGTGGAGCGGGTGGTGATCGACGAGGGAGGTTGCGCGGCGGCCATGCGCTCGCCCGCGGAATGGCGCGCCCACCCGCAGGCCCGCGCGATCGCCGGCACTCCGGTGGTGGGCGTGGCACGCCTGGACGACGGCTCGCCTCCGGGCCGGATCGATGACGGTTCCACAGCGGGCTCGCGGCCCCTTGCGGGGGTTCGGGTGCTGGATCTGACCAGGGTCATCGCGGGGCCGGTGGCGTCGCGGGCGCTCGCCGGGTACGGCGCCGAGGTGCTCAGGGTGGGTGCGGCGCATCTTCCGGAGGTGCCGGGGGCGGTGATCGGGACCGCGTTCGGCAAGAGGTCGTGCGAAGTCGATCTCCGTACGGCTGAGGGGGCCGCGGCGTTCCGTGAACTCGTCGCCGGGGCCGACGTGGTCGTACAGGCTTACCGGCCGGGGGCGCTGGCCGCGCTGGGGTTCGGCACGGCGGATATGGCGGCGATCAGGCCGGGGATCGTCTGTGTTGACATATCCGCCTATGGGGCTAACGGGCCGTGGGCGGGACGACGAGGGTTCGACAGCCTGGTGCAGATGGCCTGCGGCATCGCCTGGGAGGGCGGGGACGGCGAGCGCCCGGTCCCGCTGCCGGCGCAGGTCCTGGACCACGCCACAGGTTGGCTCGCCGCACTGGGCGCCCTGGCCGGGCTCCTGCGCCAGAGAGCCGAGGGGGGCTCCTGGCATGTGGAGCTGTCGCTCGCCCGGACCGCCCGGTGGCTGGACGGGCTGGGCCGCGTCGACGGCCGGGACGTCGTGGAGCCGGACCCGGCGGACTTCCTCGCGGAGATGGACGGGCCGGACGGAAGACTGACCTACGTCCGTCCTCCGGGTCGCATCGGCGACCTCAGACCCTTCTGGTCGTCGCCTCCGCCCCGCAGAGGCGAGCATCCACCGGCCTGGTGAGCCGGGGAGATCGGCCTGGTGACCTCGTGCTGAGGGTGATCTGGCCGGTGGCAGCCGGGGGCAAGGGGGCAAGTTCGGGCCTTCGCGCGAGCCGGGCGGTTCGAAGGCCCGGCGGCCGAGCGGGAGGCGTTGGTCGTGTGGGCGGCGGGTGGCCGGGATCCGGGTACACTTTTTGGTGGCTCGCCAGACGGGCCGACTTCGCACGCCCACAGGCGAATCGTCCTCTCGGTCCGGGTCAGCGACCCGGATAGGACGACTCAGGGCGTCAGGGCGGAGGCCGCAGGCTTCCGCGGACAACCGAGGCACGCGTCTTCACGGCGCTCTAACCAGGAGGACCATACACATGGCCCCCGTCGTCACCATGCGACAGATGCTCGAAAGCGGCGTTCACTTCGGGCACCAGACCCGTCGCTGGAACCCGAAGATGAAGCGCTTCATCCTCACGGAGCGCAACGGCATCTACATCATCGACCTGCAGAAGTCGCTGTCCTACATCGACCGCGCCTATGACTTCGTCAAGGAGACGGTCGCCCACGGCGGCACCATCCTGTTCATCGGCACCAAGAAGCAGGCCCAGGAGGCCATCGCCGAGCAGGCCGCGCGGGTCGGCATGCCGTACGTCAACCAGCGCTGGCTGGGCGGCATGCTCACCAACTTCTCGACCGTGCACAAGAGGCTCCAGCGCCTGAAGGAGCTGGAGGAGCTCGACTTCGACAACGTGGCAGGCTCCGGGCTCACCAAGAAGGAGCTCCTGATGCGCCGCCGCGAGAAGGACAAGCTGGAGCGCACGCTCGGCGGTATCCGCGACATGGCCCGCGTTCCCAGCGCGGTGTGGGTCGTCGACACCAAGAAGGAGCACATCGGGATCAGCGAGGCCCGCAAGCTCGGCATCCCGGTCGTCGCCATCCTCGACACCAACTGCGACCCCGACGAGGTCGACTACCCGATCCCGGGCAACGACGACGCGATCCGCGCCGTCGGCCTGCTGACCCGCGTGATCGCCGACGCCGTGGCCGACGGCCTGATGGCGCGCGCCGGCGCGACCCGCGGTGACGAGAAGCCGTCCGGCGCGGCCGCGGCCGAGCCGCTGGCCGAGTGGGAGCGCGAGCTGCTCGCGCGTTCGGACGAGGAAGCCACCGCTCAGGAGGCCGCGCCCGCCGCCGAGGCTCAGGAGGCCGCGCCCGCCGCCGAAGCCCAGGAGGAGGCTCCGGCTCAGGAGGCCGCCGCCGAGGCCGGCGCCGAGGCCACTTCCGAGACCGCCGAGGGCACCGAGCAGCAGGGCTGAGACGCGTACGGCCGCGCGGTGATCGCCGCGCGGCCGGTGAGGCTCTTTCCGGGTGGGCGTGCCTGAGGCGGCACGCCCACCCGATCCACGACGACACGACGATCCGACGAGGAAAAGACAATGGCTTCCGTGAACATGGCCGACGTCAAGCGGCTTCGTGAGCTCACCGCCGCCGGGATGATGGACTGCAAGAAGGCCCTGGAGGAGTCGGACGGCGACTTCGACAAGGCCGTCGACTACCTCCGCGTCAAGGGCGCCAAGGACGTCGGCAAGCGCGAGACGCGCACCGCCTCCAACGGCCTGGTGGCCGTCAAGCACGACGGCGACGCCCTCGCCGCCCTCCTCGAGCTGAACTGCGAGACCGACTTCGTCGCCAAGGGCGAGCGCTTCCAGGAGCTGGCCGCCGGCGTCGTCGCGCACATCCTCGCGAGCCGCCTGGCCGACGTGCCCGCGCTGCTGGACTCGGAGTTCGACGGCAAGAGCGTCAAGGAGCACCTCGACGAGGCCAACGCCGCGCTCGGCGAGAAGATCGAGGTCCGCCGCTTCGCCGTGCTGGAGGGTGGCTACATCGTCTCTTACATGCACAAGACCGACCCGCAGCTTCCTCCGGCCGTGGGCGTGCTGGTCCAGCTCGACACCCCGAACACCGACGTGGCCAAGGACATCGCCCAGCACACCGCCGCGATGGCCCCGCGCTACCTCAGCCCGAACGCCGTTCCCGCCGACGTGATCGAGAAGGAGCGCACGGTCTTCGAGCAGATGACCCGCGAGGAGGGCAAGCCGGAGGCCGCCATCGGGAAGATCGTGGACGGCCGCATCAACGGCTGGTACAAGGACTTCACCCTGGTCGAGCAGTCCTTCGTCAAGGACTCCAAGAAGACGGTCGGCAAGTACGCGGCCGAGGCGGGCGTGAAGGTGCTGGGCTTCGTCCGCTATAAGGTCGGTCAGGCATAGGCTTAGCCCCTAGAGGGAGCCGACCAGCTGAGAATCGTCACCGAGGAGGCCGCCGCCGTGCAGGAGAACCAACGACCCGCTGCGCCGGCGGCTTCGTCGTACAAGTCATACAGTTTTCCGCTTCGCTGGAAGCGTGTCATGCTGAAGCTGTCCGGTGAGGCGTTCGCGGGCGCCGAGCCACTGGGAATCGATCCCGTCGTGGTGGCCAAGCTGGCCGACTCGATCGCGGAGGCCGTGCGCGAGGGCGTCCAGGTCGCCGTGGTCGTCGGCGGGGGCAACATGTTCCGCGGCGCCGCGCTGTCGGAGCGCGGCATGGAACGCGCCCGCGCCGACTACATGGGCATGCTGGGCACGGTCATCAACTGCCTGGCCCTGCAGGACTTCCTGGAGAAGCGGGGCGTCGAGACCCGTGTCCAGACCGCCATCACGATGCAGCAGGTCGCCGAGCCCTTTCTGCCGCGGCGGGCCATCCGCCACCTGGAGAAGGGCCGTGTGGTGATCTTCGGTGCCGGCCTCGGCTCGCCGTTCTTCTCCACCGACACCTGCGCCGCCCAGCGCGCCCTGGAGATCAGCGCCGAGGCGCTGCTCAAGGGAACCCAGGTCGACGGGGTCTACGACTCCGATCCTCGGAAGAACCCCGACGCCGTCCGCTTCGACCAGCTCGACTACAGCGAGGTCCTCACGCGGGGCCTGGGCGTCATGGATGCCACGGCGATCAGCCTGTGCATGGACAACGGCCTGCCCATCGTGGTCTTCGACCTGATGGGCGAGGGCAATATTCTGCGGGCGGTCCGCGGTGAAAAGATCGGCACGCTGGTGAGTCCGGCAGGGAAATAGGGAGCCGCTGTGATCGACGAAACCCTCCTCGAAGCCGAGGAGAAAATGGACAAGGCGGTCGCGGTCGCCAAGGAGGACTTCGCGGCGATCCGCACCGGCAGGGTCAGCCCCTCCATGTTCAACAAGATCAATGTTGACTACTACGGGTCTCCCACTCCGGTGCAGCAACTGGCCTCGTTCCACGTTCCCGAGGCCCGCATGGTGATCATCCAGCCCTACGACAAGGGCTCGATGGCCGCGATCGAGAAGGCCATCCGCGACAGCGACCTCGGGGTGAACCCCGGCAACGACGGCGCGGTGATCCGCGTGGTGTTCCCCGAGCTTTCCGAGGAGCGCCGCAAGGAGTACATCAAGGTCGCCAGGAACAAGGCCGAGAGCAGCAGGGTCTCGGTGCGCAACATCCGCCGTCACGCCAAGGAGACCCTCGACAAGCTGGTCAAGGACGGCGAGTCGGGCGAGGACGAGGTCCGCCGCGCGGAGAAGGAGCTCGACGACCTCACCCAGAAGCACGTCGCCAAGATCGACGAACTGCTCAAGCACAAGGAAGCCGAGCTGCTCGAAGTCTGAGCGCGCGGCGGTCGCGGTCAGGTCGGGGCGCTGCCACTCCGGTGCTCGCCGTGGGTGGAGCGCCCTCGCCGCGTCAGGGCCCACCACGTCCCCTCCCCGCCGTCTCCGGCGGATCAGGCGAGGTGAGGCGCCCAGGCGCGGCCGGCGGTACGAGAGTGGGAACACAGTGGATGGTACGACGGCGGACGGCACCGGTCCGGCCCGAGGGCGTCGGTCCGGGGAACGTCCGCCCGTGACTCCCGAGCCCCGTCCAGCGGGCACGGACGCGTCCGCGGAGGGCGTCGTCCGCAGTGCGCTCGGCCCCGCGGAGGGGCCGGATCCCCGGCGGGCCAACGGGCGTCACGAGGGCGCCGAGCCGCCGGCGGGCGATGCCGCGCCGGGCGATCCGCGCGGCGTGCCGGGACGGGCCGAGGAACACGCCGAGGCCGGCGCCGCGCCGTCGGACGCCACGAGGAACGGGTCGGGCACGGTGGCCGGCCCGGCCAAGTCGGGGGGCATCCGCACCGGCCGCAACCTCCCGGCCGCGATCGGCGTGGGGCTGGTGCTCGGCGCCGCCGTCATCGGCACGCTCTACACCGTCAAGGCCCTTTTCCTGCTGGTCCTCGCCGCGGCCGTCGGCATCGGCGCGGTCGAGATGGTCCGCGCGCTGGCCGTCCGCGACATCCGGGTGCCGCTGGCGCCGCAGCTCGCCGGGCTGGCCGTCATGATCGCCGGAGCCTACTGGGGCGGCCCGATCTGGCTGCTCGGCGCGTTCACGCTGACCGTTCTGGTCCTGCTCACCACGCGGATGTTCCAGGGCGCGGAGGGGTATGTCAGGGACGCCTCCGCCGGCGTGCTGACCGCGGTGTACCCGTCGCTGATCGCGGGGTTCGTCCCGCTGATGCTGGCCAAGACGGACGGCCCCGACCGGGTGGTGCTGTTCGTCGCCGTCACGGTGTGCAGCGACATCGGCGGCTACTTCGCCGGCATCCTGTTCGGCAGGCACAAGATGTCGGTCATCAGCCCGAAGAAGACCTGGGAGGGCTTCGCCGGGTCGGTGCTGGCCTGCGTGCTGTGCGGCTCGCTCATGATGCGTTTCCTGCTCGACGGCCAGTACTGGCAGGGCGCGGTCATCGGCGTGGTGGCCGCCGTGTGCGCCACGCTCGGCGATCTGGTCGAGTCGGTCATCAAGCGCGATCTCGGCATCAAGGACATGGGTAGCGTGCTCCCGGGGCACGGCGGGCTGATGGACCGGCTGGACTCGCTGCTCGCGACGCTCGTCCCGGTGTGGCTGCTGCTGGCGGCCTTCCTGCCCGGCTGAACGCGCGGATCAGGGGATCCTGCCGGGCAGCGACAGCCCCAGCGCGTCGTGGCCGCGTTCCGCGGCGATCTGGAGCTCGTGGTCGGTCAGCGGGATCAGCCAGAGCCAGCGCACCTCGTCGCCCCCGAACGCGAACCCGGACATGTCCGGCAGCCCTGGCACGGTGTCCAGCATGAGGATCCCCGCGTAGTTCCGGCCGAGCGGGAAGCTGGACGCGTCGCCGTACCAGCGGGCGGTGTGGCCGTGCCCGAGCCAGGTGATCGAGTGCCACGGGTACCGCGCCAGCCACAGGAACAGCTGCGCCGCCTCGGCCGGTTCGTGCCGGGTCGCGACGGCCAGCTCGACGCGGGCGTAGGCGTCGGGCCGGTCGATGTACTGCTCGACGGTGGGCATGCGCTGGCAGCTCATCCCGACCGTGGACAGCACCGTGTACTCGTCGAGCGGCCGCTCGGTGATGCCCACGGTGGGGAGCGTCTCGCCGCCGATGTCCCAGTACCGCCCGGGCGGCCCGACCTTGGTGTCCAGGTGGCTCATCGCGAACTGCTGGAACGACCGCCACGCCCCGTCGCCGCGCCGCCATTCCCAGTACGAGCGCGCCTTGGCGATGCGCGGCGCGAGCCCTTCCAGCGCCTCCTCCAGCGACCAGGCGAACGGTGACTCGCCGATGGCGTCCCGGGCGTACCCGGGCATGCCCTGCTCCAGGTCGGCCCAGCCGGGAATGACCGCCAGGAGATCGCCGTTGCCGTACAGGGCGGCGCCGTCGCCCTCCTCGAACCAGAGCACCTCGAGCTCGTCGGACGTGAACGGCGGCGTGCCCTCGGGGACGCGCGTGTTCGCCCGGGGCATGACGGGGGCCTGGCCGCGGCCGAGCCGGTCGAGATCGACGGAGGAGGGCGCCTGTCCATGGTTGGCGAGCCATACGGCTCCGTGGATCCCGCCGCCGGCGCCGCGAAGGTAAGCTACCGAGGACGCCCCCTCGTACTCGACGGTCACCATGCGACTGCCATAGGGGCTGGTATCGGTGAGGACGACATCGGTGGTGCCCAACGCCTCTCCGCCTTTCCGGTGGACGTCTCCCGTGCGGCCGTGGTCGCAATAGATCACAACGAATGGCTGTCCAGTGCAGCTTCCGGCAAACTGTTAAGAGAAGGACATGTCCGCCGAGCTAACCTTTGTCGCGCCCAGACGTGCGAAACCAGCCCGTCATCTCGCCGACCTCACGATGGCCGAGCGGCGGGCGGCCGTCGCCGAGCTGGGGGAGAAGCCGTTCCGCGCCGAGCAGCTCTCCCGGCACTACTTCGAGCGGCTGACGACCGACGCCGCGCACATGACGGATCTTCCGGCGGCGTCGCGCGAACGCCTGCTGACGCACCTGATGCCCGGCCTGCTCACCTCGGTGCGCGAGATCACCTGTGACGGCGGCACGACCCGCAAGACCCTGTGGCGGCTGTTCGACGGCGCGCTGGTGGAGTCGGTGCTGATGCGCTACCCCGACCGGGTGACCATGTGCGTGTCGTCCCAGGCCGGGTGCGGCATGAACTGCCCGTTCTGCGCCACCGGCCAGGCCGGGCTGACCCGTAACATGTCGACGGCCGAGATCGTCGAGCAGGTCGTCGCCGGGGCCCGCGCGCTGGCCCGCGACGAGGTGCCCGGCGGGCCGGGGCGGGTCAGCAACATCGTCTTCATGGGCATGGGCGAGCCCCTGGCCAACTACAAGGCGGTCATCGGCGCGGTCCGGCGCATCACCGACCCCGCCCCCGAGGGCCTCGGCATCTCGGCGCGCGGCGTCACCGTCTCCACCGTCGGCCTCGTGCCCGCGATCGACAAGCTGGCCGCCGAGGGCCTGCCGGTGACGCTCGCCGTCTCCCTGCACGCCCCCGACGACGAGCTGCGCGACACGCTCGTGCCGGTCAACACCCGCTGGAAGGTGGCCGAGGTCCTGGACGCGGCCTGGCGGTACGCGGCCACCACCAAGCGCCGCGTGTCGATCGAGTACGCGCTGATCAAGGACATCAACGACCACGAGTGGCGGGCCGACCTGCTGGGCCGCCTGCTGAAGGGCCGGCTCGTCCACGTCAACCTGATCCCGCTCAACCCGACGCCGGGCTCCAAGTGGACGGCCTCCCGGCCCGAGGACGAGCGCGCGTTCGTGCGGCGCCTGGAGTCCCACGGCGTGGCGGTCACCGTCCGCGACACCCGCGGCCGGGAGATCGACGGCGCCTGCGGCCAGCTCGCCGCCGCCACCCCGGAGTAGCCCCGCGCGTCAGACCCGGCAGAGGATCTCGCCGTGCAGGACCGCGAACCAGCCGTCCTCGGCCGCGCCCCAGGCGCGCCAGGCGTCCGCGATGCGTTCCAGGTCGGCGCGGGTGGCCAGGCCGTGCGCGATGGCCTGGTCCGCCATGGCGGAGGAGGTGACGCGCTCGGCCCACAGCCCGCTCCACCAGGCGCGCTCCTCCGGGGTGGCGAAGCACCATGACGAGCCGGTCGCGGTGACGTCGGTGAACCCGGCCCGGCGCGCCCACGAGAGCAGCCGGCGGCCGGCGTCGGGTTCGCCGCCGTTGGCGCGCGCCACCCGGTGGTACAGCTCCTGCCACTCGTCCAGGCCGGGGGACGAGGGGTACCACGTGAACGTGGCGTAGTCGGAGTCCCGCGCGGCGACGATCCCGCCGGGGGCGCACACCCGGCGCATCGCGGCCAGCGCCTCCACCGGATCGGCCAGGTGCTGGAGCACCTGGTGGGCGTGCACGACGTCGAAGGACCCGTCGGCGTAGGGCAGCCGGTACACGTCGGCGACCTCGCAGCGCACGTCCGCGAGCCCCCGCTCCGACATCAGCTCCCCGGCTCGCGCCACGACGTCCTGCGCGGTGTCGATCGCCGTGACGGGCCCCGGCGCGACGATCGCGGCGAGGTCCGCCGTGATGGTCCCCGGCCCGCATCCGACGTCGAGCAGCGACATGCCGGACCGCAGGTGCGGCAGCAGGTACGCGGCCGAGTTGTCCGCCGTGCGCCAGGTGTGGGAGCGCAGTACGGACGCGTGATGACCATGGGTGTAAACGGCGGGCGACGACATGGCGACCAACCTCCTCGTGGGGTCAACTACGGGGAAGCCTATTCCGCTGTTCAGTATTTGAGCGAATATGTCTTGAAATGTAAGACGCGGGTAGGCGTAGTGGAGCCCGCAGAAGGAGGGTGGCGGAGGGCCCGGCTACGGCCTCGTGCGGCGCAGGCGCACGTAGACGAGCAGCGCCGCGGCGCACCAGGCGAGGGTGACGGCGGCGAGGCCCGGCAGCGAGGCGGTCAGGAAGGACGGCTCTCCCGCGGCGCGGATCCAGCTGATCAGCGGCACGGTCAGCCAGATCACGGGGGCCAGGCTGATCAGCAGCATCGCGACGTAGACGCCGAGCATGACGAGCGTCGAGGTCGCCTGGTCGCGCAGGATCGGGCGGCTGGACAGCGCGCCGAGCGCGAGCCCGGTGATCAGCGACAGCGCGTGCAGGGCCAGCCCGCCGAGCATGGCCGAACCCCCGGGCATCGCGGCGAAGCCGACGCCGAGCGGCACGAGCACCGCGATGGCGGCGAGCACGACGTTGACCGCGGCCGAGGCGAGCAGGCCGCTCGACACCTCGCGGCCGGGCCGTCCCACGGCCGTCACCGAGATCAGCCGCTGGACGTCCGGCTCGGTGTCGAGCAGGCCGCGCGTCGCCCAGGCGAAGACCGGGACGAGCAGCGCGGCCGAGTCGCCGTAGGAGGAGAGCTCGTGACCGGCCAGGACCCGCGTCGAGTACAGGATGATGAGGATGGCGAGCAGGCCCACGAACGGCTGGACGATCCGGTGCGACCGCAGGTACGCGTTGATCTTGAACCGGACGAGCGACAGGGTCGGCTTCATCACGCTGCTCCGGGGTGGGCGGGGGGTGTCATGGGCGGGTCAGGGGCCTGTCATGGACGCAGGCGCGCGTCGTAGCCGTCGGCGCGGAGCCTGCGCGCCACGGTCTCGGCCTCGCCGGCGTCGACGAGCACCTCGATGACCGTTTTGCCGGACACATCCCCGGACACATTCCCGGACGCGGCCGGCGCCTCCTCCGGCGGTGAGAGGGTCGCCGTCCCCGAGGCGCGCACGGCGTGCTCGCCGAGGCCCGCGGGGTGGGGGAGCGCGGCGTGCCCGCCGGGGCGCGGATCGGGGGAGGCCGTCGGAGGCGTCTCGTCGGCCGAAAGGACTCGGACGGCATTGTGCTCGACGGCCAGCCGGGTCAGCCCGGGATACTCCGCGAGGCCGCTCTGGTGGTCGCTGACCACCACGATGCCCCCGCCCGCCGCGACCTCCTCGATGATGCGCGGCAGCTCGGCGCGGGTCTGGGCGTCAAGGCCGGAGAACGGCTCGTCCATGACCAGCAGCCCCGGCGGGGCCAGCAGGGCCTGGGCCAGCCCCACCTTGTGGGCGCTGCCCTTGGACAGGTCGCCGAGCGGCACGTCCAGCAGCGGCGCCATGCCGAGGCGCTCCGCCCAGGGCGCGATCGCCGAGGCGGGAACGCCCCGGACCGCGGCCATCTGCGACAGATAGGCGCTGACCGTGAACGGCTGTTCGACGGGGAAGATCTCGGGGGCGTACCCGACGACCGGGGGACGGCCGGAGACCGTTCCGCGGGTGGGGCGCGTCGTGCCGGCCAGCAGACGCAGCAGCGTCGACTTCCCGGCGCCGTTGCGGCCCGTGACCTCGGCGACCGTGCCGGGGGGCAGGTCGAGACGCACGTCGTGCAGCACCCAGGGGGCGCGGCGGGCGTAGCGGAAGGAAAGGTTCGCAAGCCGCATAGATCACAGAGCTTACCCCGGTCGGCTTACTTTCTGGATTTCCAGCAGTCATGGCCGGAAAATGGGAAAGACGAGACGGATGCGGGGGCTGTGAACCGGGAGGACGCGGCTTGAACCGCTTTCCACGTGTGCTTGCGGTACGCACCGGATACGACCCGGATCAGGTCGACGCCCTGATCCGCCGTATCGAGGCGACTCTTGGCAGAGGAACGCTGGAGGGTCCGCCGGTGACACCCGACGAGATACGCATGGCGGGCTTCACGGTCAGGCGGGGCGGCTACAACGAGCTGGCGGTCGACTACGCGCTCGACGCCTTCCTGGTGGCCGTGGAGACGCTGCCCGCGCGCCCCGCCGCGCCGGCCGCGGAGCCCTGGCCGACGAGCGGGACGGTGCGTCCTGGGCCCCCTCAGGCCGCCCCCACGCCGCACGGCTTCCCGTACGCCGGGCCGATCGGCGCGAGGGCGGTGGACCCGGCCGAGGAGGACGCGCCCACCCTGCCCGGGATGCCGGCCCAGCGGGTCCCGCCGCCCGGGGCCGCCCCCGAAGGGCCGGCGACATGGCTGGAGGCGCAGGCCGCGCGGGTCGAGCGGGTGCTGTTCCGTGCGGGCAGGCTCGGCGCGGGGTACGACGAGGACCAGGTGGACGTCTTCCTCGACCGCGTGGTGGCGACGCTGCGCGGCACGACCGACCGGCCGCTCACCGGCGACCAGGTGCGGGCGGCGAGGTTCGACACCGTCATGTTCAGGCCCGGCTACGCCGTGGTCGAGGTGGACGCGTTCCTGGCCGAGGTCGCGGGCGTCCTCGACCGTCCGGCCGCGCAGGCTCAGCGCGTACCCCAGGAGTAGGTCTGTTTGCGAAGCTTGAGGTAGACGAACGTCTCGGTGGCGCGGACGGTGGGGATGGCGCGGATCTTGCCGAGGATCTCCAGCAGGTGCGAGTCGCCCTCGCAGACGACCTCGACCATGATGTCCAGCGACCCCGCCGTCAGCACCACGTAGTCGATCTCGGCGATGGACGACAGGTTGTCGGCGACGGTCTCCAGGTCGCCCTCGCACTTGATGCCGATCATCGCCTGGCGGGGGAAGCCGAGCGTGAGCGGGTCGGTGACCGCGACGATCTGCATCACCCCGGTGTCCAGGAGCCGCTGGACGCGCTGGCGCACGGCGGCCTCCGACAGGCCCACCGCCTTGCCGATCGCGGCGTACGGCTTGCGGCCGTCCTCCTGCAGTTCCTCGATGATGCGCTTGGAGATATCGTCCAGCACCACGGGAGCGGACCGGCCGTCCTGGTGGTTGTTGTCCCGTCGCGCTTTCGGCGGCGTGGTCATCTCCGTGCGTCCTCCCTGCCCGCGTCCCGCTACAGCGAGCCGGTTACGGGGCCGTTCCGGCGGTGTTGCCGTTCTGGTGCGACATGCTGTCAGCTTGGCGCGCCCTGTCAAGCGATTTCGTAGCAATTTGATATATTCGCGACGAAATCCCTTGTCGTGGCGACGGGCACCTGTCAGAGTCGCGACAACTCAGCCCACTACGAGGAGGTCAGGGCGTTGACCACCCGTCTGAAGAACTTCGTCAACGGCGAGCTCGTGGACGTCAGGAGCGGCCGCTTCTCCGATGTCGTCGACCCCAGCACCGGTGAGGCCTACCTTGAGGCGCCGGTGTCCGGTCAGGAGGACGTCGACGCGGCCTACGCCGCGGCGGTGGCCGCGTTCGAGTCGTGGGGACAGGCGACGCCGGGCGAGCGGGCCGGGTACCTGCTGAGGATCGCCGACGCCATCGAGGCGCGGGCGGACGAGCTGGTCGAGGCCGAGTGCCGGAACACCGGCAAGCCCCGGGCGCGCATGGCGGAGGACGAGATCCCGCCCGCGGCCGACCACTTCCGCTTCTTCGCCGGCGCCGCCCGCACGCTGGAGGGACCGACCTCGGCGGAGTTCCTCGCCGACCACACCTCGGTCATCCGCCACGAGCCGATCGGCGTCATCGGCCAGGTCACCCCGTGGAACTACCCGCTCATGATGGCGGTGTGGAAGATCGCCCCGGCGCTGGCCGCGGGCAACACGGTGGTGCTCAAGCCGTCCGACACCACGCCGGTCTCGACGCTGAAGATGGCCGAGATCATCGGCGGCGTCCTTCCCCCGGGCGTGTTCAACGTCGTCGCCGGCGACCGCGAGACCGGCGCGCTCGTCGTGGGCCACCCCGCGGCGTCCATGGTGGCGATCACCGGCTCGGTCGGCGCGGGCATGCAGGTCGCGAGGTCCGCGGCCGACGACGTCAAGCGCGTGCACCTGGAGCTCGGCGGCAAGGCCCCGGTCGTGGTCTTCGACGACGTCAAGGACATCGCCGCCGTCGCCGAGGCGATCGCGGGCGCGGGCTACTACAACGCCGGCCAGGACTGCACGGCGGCCTGCCGCGTCCTGGTCCACGAGAGCATCCACGAGCCGTTCGCGGCGGCGCTCGCCGAGGCGGCCGCGGCCACCAGGACCGGCCCCTACGGCGACGAGGACGCCTACTACGGCCCGCTGAACAACGCCGCCCAGCTCGCCCGCGTCGAGGGCTTCCTGGAGCGCACCCCGGGCCACGCGAAGGTCCTCGCCGGCGGCAAGCGCGTCGGAGACAAGGGCTACCTGTTCGAGCCGACCGTCGTGGACGGCCTGCGCCAGGACGACGAGATGATCCAGACCGAGGTGTTCGGCCCGGTCATCACCATCCAGACCTTCAGCGACGAGGCCGACGCCCTCGCCAAGGCGAACGACGTCAAGTACGGCCTGTCGGCGTCGGTGTGGACCTCCGACCACGGCCGGGCGATGCGCCTGTCGCGGCGGCTGGACTTCGGCGTGGTCTGGGTGAACACCCACATCCCGTTCGTGTCGGAGATGCCGCACGGCGGCTTCAAGCACTCCGGGTACGGCAAGGACCTGTCGGTCTTCAGCCTGCACGACTACAGCCGGGTCAAGCACGTCATGCACTACATCGGCGAATGACCGGCGCGTCGTCCACGGCAGCGGCGCGCGGGTGAGAACAGACAGGAACGGCCTGGTATGACCGATACCCAGGCG
The DNA here is from genome assembly GCF_014200435.1 of Sphaerisporangium krabiense. NCBI lineage: Bacteria > Bacillati > Actinomycetota > Actinomycetes > Streptosporangiales > Streptosporangiaceae > Sphaerisporangium > Sphaerisporangium krabiense. The sequence continues at coordinate 14,858 of NZ_JACHBR010000002.1, forward strand.
GGCAAGGAGACGGTCGCCCCGCGCGCCCCCGGCTCCTCCCCGGTGCCCGCCATCGAGCTCGACGGAGTCGTCAAGGAATACACCGCGCACGGTGAGGTGGTGCGGGCGGTCAAGGGCGTGAGCCTGTCGATCGCCCAGGGAGAGTTCTTCTCCATGCTCGGCCCGTCCGGCTGCGGCAAGACCACCACCATGCGCATGATCGCCGGGTTCGAGGAACCGTCCCGGGGAACCGTGCGGCTGCACGGGCAGGACGTCACCGACGTGCCGCCCAACAGGCGCGACGTGAACATGGTCTTCCAGTCCTACGCGCTGTTCCCTCACATGAACGTGTGGGAGAACGTCGCCTTCGGGTTGCGGCGCAAGCGCGTGCCGGAGGAGGAGATCAAGCGGCGCGTCGGCGAGATGCTGGAGATCGTCGACCTCGCCGGCCGCGAGAAGCGGCGGCCCCGGCAGATGTCGGGCGGCCAGCAGCAGCGCGTGGCCCTGGCCCGCGCCCTGGTGAACAACCCGCGGGCGCTGCTGCTGGACGAGCCGCTCGGCGCGCTGGACCTCAAGCTGCGCCAGGCGATGCAGATGGAGCTGAAGCGCATCCAGCGTGAGGTCGGCATCACCTTCGTCTACGTGACCCACGACCAGAACGAGGCGCTCACCATGAGCGACCGCATCGCCGTCATGAACGACGGCCTCGTCGAGCAGCTCGCGGGCCCGCGGGAGATCTACGAGCGGCCCGCGACCACCTTCGTCGCCGGGTTCATCGGGACCTCCAACCTGCTGAGCGGCACGGCCGCCGAGGTCAGCGGCGGCACCGCGGTCCTCAGGGTCGGGGACGGGCAGCGCGTGCTGGTCCCGGTCGACGGCGGCACCCGCGAGGGCGGAACGGTCGAGGTGACCGTCCGGCCGGAGAAGATCAGGATCACCCACGACGAGCCCGGGAGCGACGTCAGCGCCGTGCGGGGCGTGGTGTCGGAGGTCGTCTACCTCGGCACCTACAACAGCTACGCCGTGAACCTGGCGAGCGGCGCCGAGTTCACGGTCTTCGAGCAGAACGCCAGGGACAGCAGCATCACGGCGGAACGCGGCCAGACCGTGTGGCTGTCATGGCAGCCGCAGCACTCGTACGCGATCGGAAGTCGAGCGTCGCATGACCAGCCCTCCGCCTGACCCCGCCTTGCTCCGCGGGCTGACGCGGCCCCGCCTCGGCGGCCCGACCCGGCGGCAGGTCTTCCGCGCGGCGGGCCTGTCCGCCGCGGCCCTCGCCCTGTCCGCCTGCAGCATCCCCGGCCGCAAGGCCGCCGCCACGCCGCAGAAGGACGCCGTCGCGTCCTACTGGGCGGGCAAGAAGCGGAACGGCGTGCTGCGCTGGGCGAACTGGCCGTTGTACATCGACAAGGACGGCAAGCGCTATCCGACCATAGAGGCGTTCACCAAGGACACCGGCATCCAGGTCACCTACCAGGAGGCCATCCAGGAGATGCCCACCTGGTTCGGCAAGATCCAGCCGCAGCTCGGCGCAGGTCAGGACATCGGGTTCGACCTGATGGTGATGACCAACAGCCTGCAGCTCACCAAGGCGATGGAGCTCGGCTACCTCGCTCCGATCGACCACTCCAAACTGCCGAACTTCGCGGCCAACGTGGGCGCGAAGTTCAAGAACCCGGCGTACGACCCGGGCAACGCCTTCACGGTGCCCTGGCAGTCGGGCCTGACCGGCATCGCCTACAACCCCAAGTACGTCGACGGGGAGATCACCAGCATCGAGGAGCTGTGGAACCCCAAGTACAAGGGCAAGGTCGGCATGATGTCCGACTCCCAGGAGCTCGGGAACTTCGGGATGTTCGCCGTCGGCGTCGATCCGGACAAGTCCGGTAAGGCGGACTGGGAGAAGGCCGGGAAGAGGCTCCAGGAGCAGCGCGACGCCGGGCTCGTCCGCAAGTACTACGAGAACGACTACGTGGACGCGCTGGCCCGCGGCGACGTCTGGCTGACCATGGCCTGGTCGGGCGACATCTACCAGCAGATCGCCGAGGGCCGGGACCTGAAGTTCGTCGTCCCCCGCGAGGGCGGCTCGATCTGGACCGACAACATGTGCATCCCCATGACGGCGCGCAACCCGGTCGACGCCCTGGCCCTGATGGACTACGTGTACCGGCCGAAGATCGCCGCCGCGCTCGCCGAGTACATCACCTACATCACCCCCGTGCCCTCGACGCAGGCCATCGTCAGGGAGGAGGCGGCCGCGGCCACCGGCGAGGACAAGGAGGCGCTGGAGCTGATGGCGAACAGCCCGCTGATCTACCCCTCCGACGCCGACCTCGCCAGGACCCGGTCGTTCAAGACCCTCTCGGACGCCGAGGAGAAGGTCTACGAAGGCATCTTCCAGCCGATCTCCCAGGGCTAGGACCATGAGACGCAAGATCGTTCCCTACCTGCTCATCCTTCCCGGCGGGCTGTGGCTGCTCATCTTCCTGGTGGTGCCGCTGGTCTACATGGCCTCGGTCTCCACCATGACGGGCGACGTCGTCAACGGCTTCCTGCAGACCTTCCACTTCGCCAACTACGGCCAGGCGCTGGCCGCGTACAAGACGCAGTTCCTGCGCTCGGTGGGCTACGGCCTGGCCGGCACGATACTGACGATCGTGCTCGCTTATCCCATGGCGTACTGGATCGCGTTCAAGGGCGGCGCGCGCAAGTCGACCTACCTGCTGCTGGTGCTGCTGCCGTTCTTCGTGTCGTTCGTGCTGCGCACGGTCTCGTGGAAGTTCCTGCTCGCCGACGACGGCATCCTGCTGGGGCCGCTCAAGGACCTCGGGGTGCTGCCGCAGGACTTCCACATCCTGGCGACCACCGTGGCGGTGATCGGCGGCCTGACCTACAACTACCTGCCCTTCATGGTGCTGCCGATCTACGTCGCGCTGGAGCGCGTGGACCCGCGCGTCGTGGAGGCGTCCCAGGACCTGTACGCCACGCGGGCCCAGTCGTTCGCCAAGATCGTGTTCCCGCTCTCCCTGCCCGGGGTCTTCGCGGGGGTCCTGATGACGTTCGTGCCCATGACCTCCGACTACGTCAACGCGTCGATCCTCGGCGGCCCGGCGAACACCATGATCGGCAACATCATCCAGACCGAGTACCTCGTGAACAACGACTACCCGGCCGGCGCGGCGCTGTCCTTCACGCTGATGGCCGTGATGCTCATCGGCATCTTCGTCTACGCCAAGGCGCTCGGCACCGAGAACGTCCTGGAGGCGGCGGCGCGATGAGCGGACCTGTGAGCCCGGCGCTCCCCACGCGGGCCGCCGCGGGAGAAGCCACGGAACAAGCCACGCCCGGCGCCCCGCGCCGGCCACGTGCCCGGTGGGGCGACCGCCTGCTGTTCGGCTACACCTGGCTGATCCTGCTGTGGCTGTTCGCCCCGATCCTGGTCATGATCGCGTTCGGCTTCAACGACACCAGGAGCAAGTCCAACGTCACCTGGCAGGGCTTCACACTCAAGTGGTGGGGACGGCTGGGGGAGTACCCGGACCTGACCACCGCGGTGCTGAACTCCATCGGCATCGGCCTGCTCGCCACGCTGATCACCACGGTCCTCGGCACGCTGCTCGGCATCGCCCTCGGCCGGTACCGGTTCCGCGGGCAGGGGCCGACCAACCTGATCATGTTCGCGGCGATCTCCTCGCCCGAGCTGGTCATGGGCGCCTCGCTGCTGTCGCTGTTCGTCAGCCTCGGCGTGCAGACCGGGTACGCGACGATCGTGCTGGCGCACGTGCTGTTCTCGGTGTCGTTCGTCGCGGTGACCGTGCGGGCGCGCGTGGTCGGCATGGACGGGTCGATCGAGGAGGCCGCGCGCGACCTCGGCGCCTCCACCTGGGTCACCTTCTGGCGGGTCACGTTCCCGATGATCCTGCCGGGCGTGGTCTCCGGCGCGCTGCTGGCCTTCGCGCTGTCGATCGACGACTTCGTCATCACGCAGTTCACCAGCGGCGCGACCATCACCTTCCCCCTGTGGATCTACGGGGCCGTCCGCATCGGCGTGCCCCCGCAGGTCAACATCCTCGGCACCCTCATCTTCGCGGTGGGCGTGGTCATCGCGGTCGTCAACACGGTGACCTCGCGCCGCCGCGTCTAAAGACGGGAAACACCCGCCTGGCACCGGGAACACGGCGTTCCCGGCCCAGGGAAAAAACAACGCGTTTCGTTGGGACGTGAAATGTGTGGATCCGCTGAAAGCACTGGCTGACGCGGAGCGTAAGCCGTACTGGTTGGACAGTCCGGACAAACCAGAGCCGCTGCCGCGGCTCTTCGGGGACACCACCGCCGACCTTGCCGTGGTCGGCGGCGGCTTCTCGGGCCTGTGGGCGGCTCTGATGGCCAAGGAGCGCGACCCCTCCCTCGACGTGGTCCTGCTGGAAGGCAGGCGCGTCGGCTGGGCCGCCTCGGGCCGCAACGGCGGCTTCTGCGCCGCCAGCCTCACCCACGGGATCGGCAACGGCCTGAGCCGCTGGCCCCGCGAGATCGCGACGCTCGTCCGCCTCGGCGCGGAGAACCTCGACGAGATCGAGCGGGCGGTGGCGAAGTACTCCATCGACTGCGGCTTCGAGCGCACCGGCGAGCTGCACGTGGCCACCGAGCCGTGGCAGCTCGACGAGATGGCCGAGGAGGCCGGGCTCGCCCGCGAGCTCGGCATGGACACCCGGCTCCTGGACGCCGCGGAGGTCCGTGCCGAGGTCGACTCGCCCACCTATCTCGGCGGGCAGTGGGACCGCGACGGCTGCGCCATGCTCGACCCCGCCCGCCTGGCGTGGGGCCTGCGCGAGGCGTGCCTGTCGCTCGGCGTCCGCGTCCACGAGCGCACCCCGGTCCGCTCGCTGCGCGACGACGGGACGGCGCTGGAGCTGGTCACCCCGCACGGCGTGGTGCGGGCCGGGAAGGTCGCGCTCGGCACGGGCGTGTTCCCGCCGCTGCTCGGGCGGCTGCGCAACTTCCTGGTGCCGGTGTACGACTACGCGCTGATGACCGAGCCGCTCACCGCCGGCCAGCTCGCCTCGGTGGGCTGGAGCAACCGGCAGGGCATCGGCGACAGCGGCAACCAGTTCCACTACTACCGGCTGACCGAGGACGACCGCGTGCTGTGGGGCGGGTACGACGCGGTGTACTTCAACGGCGGGAAGATCAGGCCGGAGTACGACCAGCGGGACGAGACCTTCGCCACGCTGGCCGGCCACTTCTACGCCACCTTCCCCCAGCTCGAAGGGGTGCGGTTCACGCACCGCTGGGGCGGGGTGATCGACACCTGCAGCCGCTTCAGCGCCTTCTACGGCACGGCGCACAAGGGGCGCCTGGCCTACGCGGCCGGGTACACCGGCCTCGGCGTCGGCGCCACCCGGTTCGGCGCGAACGTGATGCTGGACCTGCTCTCGGGCCGGCCGACCGAGCGCACCGAGCTGCAGATGGTGCGCGAGAAGCCGGTGCCGTTCCCGCCCGAGCCGATCCGGTCGGGCGTCATCCAGCTCACCCGGTGGTCGATCGCGCAGGCGGACGCCCACCAGGGGCGGCGCAACCTCTGGCTGCGCACGCTGGACCGGCTGGGGCTCGGCTTCGACTCCTGAGCCCGGGGCCCGCACGGCGCCGCCCGTGCGGGCCCCGGCGCGTCGAACATCACACTTCGAGACTTCTCCCCGACGTGCATCCAGCTGCTTTCTGGGCAGAGGGCCCCGGGAAACACCCCTGGACAAACGGGAGAAGGACGATGGAATGACGGGTCTCACGGAGTCGATCGCCGTAGGCGTCGAAGAGGAGTTCCACGTCGTTGACCTTGAGACCCGGCACCTCGTGCCACGCGCGGGCAACCTGCTCGGGCGGCTGCCGGACGACCGCTTCACCCAGGAGCTGCACCGGTCGGTCGTCGAGTCCAACAGCCGCCCCTACGTGCGACTGGAGGACCTCGGCCACGACCTGGCCGCGCTGCGGCGCACGGTCGTCGAGGCGGCCGACCCCCTCGGGCTCGGCATCGTCGCGGCGGGCACGGTGCCGCTGGTGGACCCGTCCGCGCTGAAGATCTCGCCGGACGCCCGCTACGAGCAGATGCTGGAGGACTACCAGCTCCTCACCCGCGAGCAGCTCATCTGCGGCGCGCAGGTGCACGTGGACGTCGCCGACCGCGACGTCGCCGTCGAGGTCGCCCACCGGGTGGCCCGCGCCCTGCCGCCCCTGCTCGCGCTCAGCGCCAGCTCGCCGTTCTGGAACGGCGCCGACAGCGGGTACGCCAGCTACCGGACGCTGGTGTGGCAGCGCTGGCCCACCACCGGCCCGGTCCGCCGCTTCTCCTCCGCCGCCGAGTACGACCGGATGGTCGACGACCTGGTGCGCTCCGGAGTGATCATGGACCCTGGGATGATCTACTTCGACGTCCGGCCCTCCGCGCACGTCCCCACGGTCGAGCTGCGCATGTGCGACGCCTGCCCCCGGGTCGAGGACGTCGTCCTGCTCGCGGGCCTGTTCCGCGCGGTCGTGCTGCGCGAGCTGCGCGCGGTCGAGAACGAGGAGCCCTTCGACGGGGACGGCCTGGAGATGGTGCGGGCCGCGACCTGGCGCTCGGCCCGCTCGGGCCTGGAGGGCGTCCTGATCGACCCCGAGGAGGGCACGCCGATGCCCGCCGCCGAGGTGGTCAGGCGGTCGATCGCCGGGTTGCGTCCCGAGCTGGAGGCCGGCGGCGACTGGGAACTGGTGTCGGAGCTGGCCGAGGAGTCCCTGGCCCGGGGGAGCTCGGCCGCCCGCCAGCGCCGCGTCATGCGCGGCGGCGGCACCCTGGCCGACGTCGTGGACCACCTCGTCGCCGAGACCCGCGCCGCCGGTCGTTCGGCCGGGTTCGGCGCCCCGGTCGCCGACGCGGTGACCGTCCTGCTCAAGGGCTACGAGGCCGACCGCGACGAGGCCGTGATCGAGGGCACCGTGCGCCGGCCCTACCAGCCGGTGTTCACCGCGCTCGACCGGCTCGGCGCGGACGGGCTGCGCGAGCGCGCGACCGCCCGCGACGACCGGATGCGCGAGATGGGCATGACGTTCCGCCTCGAACGGTCCCCGGAGGGCGAGGAGCGGATGCCCCTGGACCTGGTGCCGAGGCTCGTCGCCGCCGACGACTGGGCCAAGATCCGCGAAGGCATGCCGCAGCGGGTCCGCGCCCTGGAGGCGTTCCTGCGCGACGCCTACGGCAGGCGTGAGGCGATCAAGGACCGGGTGCTGCCCGCCTGGGTCGTGGACGAGTCCCCGGGCAACCGGCCCGCCGGGCGCCGCGTCCGCGGCGGCGTGGTCCGCTGCTCGGTCGCGGGCCTGGACCTGGCCCGCGACGGCGCGGGACGCTGGGTCGTCCTGGAGGACAACCTGCGCGTTCCCTCCGGCATCGCCTACGCGGTCGCCAACCGCCGCGTCGCCGCCCACGCCCTCCCCGAGCTGGACCGCTCGGGCGTCCACGACCCCGAGGGCACCGCCGGCCTGCTGCGCCAGACCCTGCTGCACGCCTCCCCGCACGGCGACCGCCTCGCCGTCGTGACCTCCGGCCCCGCCGACCCCGCCCACTACGAGCACGCCACGCTCGCCGCGGAGATGGGCGTGGTGCTGGCCGAGCCCGGCGACCTTGAGGTCAGGGACGGCGCCGTGTACGCCAAGGGCGAGCGGGTGGACGTGCTGTACCGCAGGATCACCGACGACGACCTGCTGGACGGCCCCCTCGGCGACGCCCTGCTCCAGGCGATGGAGGACGGCGCCGTCACGCTGGCCAACGCGCCGGGCAACGGCCTCGCCGACGACAAGAGCCTGTACCGCTACGTGCCCCGGCTCATCGACTACTACCTGGGAGAACGCCCATTGCTTTCCAACGTCCCCACCTACCTGTGCCGCGACCCCGAAGACCGTGAGCAGGTGCTCGACCGGCTCGGCGAGCTGGTGGTCAAACCGGTGGACGGCTACGGCGGGAAGGGCGTGGTCATCGGGGAGGACGCCTCGTCCCGCGACCTGGACACTCTGCGCGCCGACATCCTCGCCGACCCCGGGCAGTGGGTGGCCCAGGAGACCGTCGGCCTGTCCACCCACCCGACCTTCGACGGCGAGCGCATGCGCCCGCACGTGGTGGACCTGCGCGCCTTCGTCTTCACCGGGAGCCGCGCCGTCGTCCCGCGGGCGGCGCTGACCCGCGTCGCCCCCTACGGCAGCATGATCGTCAACTCCTCCCAGGGCGGCGGCGCCAAGGACACCTGGCTCGCCAAGGAGGCCGGCTGATGTGCGGCCTCAGCGGCGAGATCCGCTTCGACGGCCGCGCCGCCGACGCCGCCGCGGTCGAGCGCATGACGGCGGCCATGGCGGCCAGGGGACCCGACGGCACCGGCCTGTGGTCCCTCGGCCCCGTCGCCCTGGGCCACCGCCGCCTGAAGATCATCGACCTGTCGGAGCGCGGCGCCCAGCCCATAACCGACCCCGAGGCCGGGCTGACGGCCGTGTTCAACGGCTGCCTCTACAACTACCGGGAGCTGCGCGAGGTCCTGCTCGCCGAGGGCCACCGGTTCCACTCCACCTCCGACACCGAGGTCCTGCTCAAGGCGTACCGCCACTGGGGCCCCCGGTGCGTGGCGAGGTTCGCGGGCATGTTCGCCTTCGCCGTCGCCGAGCGCGACACCGGGCGGCTGGTGCTCGGCCGCGACCGGCTCGGCATCAAACCCCTCTACGTCACCCGGGACGCGGCGCGCCTGCGCTTCGCCTCCACCCTGCCCGCGCTGCTGGCCGGCGGCGGCGTGGCCACCGACATCGACCGGGTGGCCCTGCACCACTACATGACGTTCCACTCGGTGGTCCCGCCGCCCCGCACGATCCTGACCGGGGTGGAGAAGCTCCCGCCCGCCACCGTCCGCACGATCGAGGCCGACGGCGCGACCCGCGACGAGCGCTACTGGAGCCCGCCGTTCGCCCGCCCCCGCGACGACACGCCCCTCGCCGGGCAGCTCGACATGCTCCAGACGACGCCGGGGCCGTTCACCGCCGACGACTGGCGCGACGCGGTGCGCGAGGCCCTGCGCGTGGCCGTGCGGCGGCGCATGGTCGCCGACGTCCCCGTCGGGGTCCTGCTGTCCGGCGGCCTGGACTCCAGCCTGATCGTCGCCCTGCTCGCCGAGGAGGGGCAGCGGGACCTTGCCACCTTCAGCGTCGGCTTCCACGCCGCCGGAGGGGAGTCCGGGGACGAGTTCGCCTACTCCGACCTGGTGGCCGGGCACTTCGGCACCGCGCACCACAAGATCATGGTGGACGACGCCCGCCTGCTGCCCGCGCTCGGCGACGCGGTCGCGGCCATGAGCGAGCCCATGGTCAGCCACGACTGCGTCGCCTTCCACCTGCTGTCGCAGGAGGTGTCCCGGCACGTCAAGGTCGTCCAGTCCGGCCAGGGCGCCGACGAGGTGTTCGCCGGCTACGACTGGTACCCGCCGCTCGCGGACGTGCCCCGCGACGGGGCCGCCGAGGCGTACGCCGGGGTGTTCTTCGACCGGCCGCACGAGGACCTGGGCGAGATCCTTGAGCCTGAGTACCTGCTCGGCCACGACGCGAGCGCGGCGTTCGTCCGGGACCACCTGGCCGCGCCGGGGGCCGACACCGCGCTGGACGCCGTGCTGCGCCTGGACACCGGCGTCATGCTCCCCGACGACCCGGTCAAGCGGGTCGACAACATGACCATGGCCTTCGGCCTGGAGGCCCGCACGCCGTTCCTGGACCACGAGCTGGTCGAGCTGGCCGCCATGTGCCCGCCCGAGCTCAAGCTCGCCTCCGGGGGCAAGGGCGTCCTGAAGGCGGCGGCGCGCGGGCTCGTCCCCGACGCGGTCATCGACCGGCCCAAGGGGTACTTCCCGGTGCCCGCGATCCGCCACATCCACGGGCCGTTCCTGGAGATGGTCCGCGACGCGCTGACCGCCCCCGAGGCCCGCGCCCGGGGGTTGTTCCGCCCGGCGATGGTGGAGAAGCTGCTCGCCGCGCCCGACGAACACAGGACCACGCTCGGCGCCAACGCCCTGTGGCAGCTCGGGCTGCTGGAGCTGTGGCTGCAAGCACGAGGAGTACGGCCGTAGACGTCGCATGGACCTGCGGGTCACCCACCCTGTCCCCGGACGGCGCCGCCGTCGCCTACGTCAGCGACCGGGACGGCGTCCCACGCGTCTGGGTCCAGCCCCTGCGCGACGGCGCCGTCCCCCGGGTGCTCGACACCGGCCCCGAGCCGGTCGCCGACGTCCTGTGGTCGCCGGACGGCGCGTGGCTGGCCGTCAAGATCGCGCCCGGCGGCGGTGAGCACACCCAGGTCTGGGCCGTGCGCCCGGACGGGTCCGGCCTCCGCCTGCTCGCCGGGCCGTTGGACGGCCGGGGCTCGGCCGCGTTCGTCCGCTGGACCGGGCACGGCGCCACCCTCCTCCTCGCCGAGCTCGGCCCCTCGGGCACGGCCGAGGCCGTCCTCGCCGACCCGGCGCTCGGCCACCGCGACACGATCGCCAAGGCGCCGCTGCTGTGGCCGGTCGCCGTCAGCCGTGACCACGGCCGCGCCCTGCTGCGCCACGGCCCGCGCGGCGGGCGGTTCATGACCGTCGCCGACCTGCGCGCCGGAGGCGAGCGCCCGCTGCTGCCGCCCACCACCGACCTCGGCGCGCTGTCCCCGGACGGGGAGATCGCCTACGTCCGCTCCGACGCGGGCCGCGACCGGCTCGCCCTGGTCGCGGTGCCCGATGGGGAGGCCCCGCGCGTGGTGGCCGAGCGGCCCGACGCCGACCTCGACCGGTTCTCGGTCAGCCTGGACGGCCGGGTGGCGCTGCTGGCCTGGAACGTCGCCGGACGCTCGGAGCTGGACGTCGTCTCGTTGCCCACCGGCGCCGTCCGCGCCCTGCCCCGGCCGCCAGCCGACGTGGTCACCTCCGTCCGCGTGTCCTACGACGGCACGCGCGCCGTCCTGGCCGCCCAGTCGCCGGACACGCCCTCGCACGTCCTGCTGTGCGACCTCGCCACCGGCGGCTACCGGCGCCTGGCCGGTGACGAACCGCTCGCCGGCGGGGCCGCGGCCGAGCTGGTGCGGTTCACCGCCCGGGACGGCCTGGAGCTGACCGGCTGGCTGCACCGCGCCGGCCCCGGCCCCGGGCCGTGCCTCATCTACCTGCACGGCGGCCCGGAGAGCCAGGAACGCCCGGGCTTCAACCCGCTGTTCCACCGGCTCGTCGCGGCCGGCGTCAGCGTCTTCGCGCCGAACGTCCGCGGGTCCTCCGGCTTCGGGCGAGCCTTCCTGCACGCCGACGACCACGCCCTGCGCTTTCACGCCATCGACGACGTCGCCGACTGCGCCGCCCACATGGTGCGCGCGGGCGTCGCCGACCCGGCACGCCTGGCCTGCATGGGCCGCTCCTACGGCGGCTACCTCACGCTCGCCGCGCTGGTCACCTACCCGGAGCTGTTCCGGGCGGGCGTGGACGTCTGCGGCATGGCCGACTTCGCGACCTTCTACGCGCACACCGAGCCCTGGATCGCCGCCGCCGCCGTCGGCGAGTACGGCGACCCGGTGGCCGACCGCGAGCTGCTGCGGGCCCTGTCGCCCCTGCACTCCTTCGACCGGCTCCGCGCGCCGCTGCTGGTCGTCCACGGCGCCCAGGACACCAACGTCCCGGTCCACGAGGCCGAGCAGGTCGTGGCCGCCGCGACCGCCCGCGGCGTCCCCTGCCGGTACCTGCTGTTCGAGGACGAGGGCCACGAGACCGTCAGGATCGCCAACAAGGTCGTCTTCTGGGACGCCGTCACGGGCTGGCTCGGCGAATGGCTCACGGCATGAGCGCGTCCGGACGCCCGGCGGGCCGTCTATCGTGGCGCAGGTGTCCACGCGCGAGCTCGTCGTCCTCGGTACCTCAAGCCAGACGCCCACCCGGCACCGCAACCACAACGGCTACCTGCTGCGGTGGGACGGCGCCGGGCTGCTGTTCGACCCCGGCGAGGGCACCCAGCGGCAGATGATCCTCGCGGGCGTCGCCGCCACCGACGTCAACCGCATCCTGATCACCCACTTCCACGGCGACCACTGCCTCGGGGTGCCCGGCGTGATCCAGCGCGCCAGCCTGGACCGCGTGCCCCACCCGGTGTACGCGCACTTCCCGGCCTCCGGCGCGGAGTACTTCGCCCGGCTGCGGCACGCCAGCGCCTACCACGAGACCGCCACCGTGATCGCCCAGCCGGTGCGCGGCCCCGGCGTGATCGCGCGGGCCCGCTTCGGCCGCCTGGAGGCGCTGCCGCTGGACCACCCCGTCGAGGCGTACGGCTACCGCCTGGTCGAACCGGACGGACGGCGCATGCTGCCCGAGCGGCTCGCGGCGCACGGCATCGCCGGTCCCCGGGTCGGCGAGCTGCAACAGGCCGGGCGGCTGCGCGTGGGCGGGCGCACGGTCACGATCGAGGAGGTCAGCGAGCCGCGGCGCGGGCAGCGGTTCGCGTTCGTCATGGACACCCGGCTCTGCGACGGCGTCTACGCCCTCGCCGACGGCGCCGACCTGCTGGTCATCGAGTCGACGTTCCTGGAGGAGGACGCCCGCCTGGCCCACGAGTTCGGCCACCTGACCGCGGCGCAGGCCGGTCGTGTGGCCGGGGAGTGCGGCGTGCGGCGTCTGGTGCTCACCCACTTCTCCCAGCGCTACACCGACCCCTCCGCCTTCGCCGCCGAGGCCCGGCGCCACTACGCAGGCGAGATCGTGGTCGCCGAGGATTTGACGCGCGTCCCCGTGCCGCCCCGGCGCCGTCTCGCGGCCGAGACCTGAGCCGCGACCCGGTGACGGAGGCCGCGCGGGCGTCTCAGCGCGATCGGACCGCCGGGCGTACCGGTACGGTCCCGGCCGGGCCGCACCACCGCTCCAGCGCCGCGCGGACCGCGCCGGCCTGCCCGTCCGCGCCGGCGTCATCGCAGGCCCAGGCGATGTAGGCGTCCGGCCGCACCAGCACGGCCCTCCGCGTCGCGCCGCCGGCGACCGCGTGGTCGACGCGATCCTCCCATCCGGCGGTCACGGCGTCCGGGGCCACGGCGTCCGGCGGCGTCACGAGCAGGAACCGTCCGGGACGGAGCGCGTGGTAGAGCGTTCGCGGGGAGCCGCCCGCCAGCGGGATGTCCGGGGCGCGCCGGCCGGCGAGGGGATGGGCTCCCGGCGGCGCCGGGTAGGCGAGGTCGATGCCCGAGACGGCGCCGGCCATGCGCCGCGCGACCGGGCCGACGCGGGCGGCGGCCCGCAGCGCGGCGTCGCGTGCCGCGCGCAGGACGCGTGGGCGCAGCAGGGCGCAGCGCAGGATCACGCCGCTGGTGCGCAGCACCCGCCGTCCGACCGGATACCGCTCGGCGTGGTAGCTGTCGAGCAGCCCTTCCGGCGCCCAGCCGCGCACGGCGGCGGTGAGCTTCCAGGCGAGGTTGACCGCGTCCTGCAGTCCGGTGTTCATGCCCATGCCGCCCGCCGGGGAGTGCGCGTGCGCGGCGTCGCCGGCGAGGAAGACCCGGCCCACGCGGTAGCGGGGCACCTGCCGCTCGTCGCTGTGGAACCGCGAGAGCCAGCGCGGGCCGTGCATCCCGAAGTCCGTGCCCAGCACCCGCCGCGTGATCGCCCGCACCTCCCGCAGCTCCACCGGCGCGGTATCGGCCCGCCGGCGGGCGCGGTCCCAGGCGATCACCCGGTACCAGCCGTCGCCGAACGGCACGACGAAGACGAACCCGTCGGCGGTGGCCCTGGCGGTCACGATGTCCGGGGGCGGTTCGGCGAGCCGCACGTCGCAGAGCATCACCGACCGCACCACCGCGCGGCCGGGGAACGGCAGGCCGAGCTCGCGCCGCACGGTGCTGCGCACGCCGTCCGCGCCGACGACGTACCGCGCGCGCAAAGTGCGCTCGTCACGGCCGCTCTCGCGCACCGTCAGGTCCACGCCGTCGCGGTCCTGGCTCAGGCGGATCAGCTCGGTGCCGGACAGGATCCCGGCGCCGAGATCGCGGGCACGCGCGCCGAGCACGCGTTCGGTCTCGTACTGCGGAACGCCCAGCATGTACGGGAACCGGCTCGGCAGGCGGAAGAACTGGAGCCCGAACGGCGCGAGCCGGGGGATCGGCAGGCCGCGGGCGATCAGGTCGCGGGCGACCCCGCGGGCGTCGAGCAGCTCCAGGGTGCGCGCGTGGACGCCGAAGGCCCGGCTCAGGTCCGACTCCGCGTCCCGGCGTTCGACCACGGCGCAGGAGATCCCGGCGGCGGCCAGGTCACCGGCCAGCATCAGCCCGGTGGGCCCGCCGCCGACGATGAGCACGTCGGCGTCGGCACGCATCAGAGACCCATTATATTTCGGACCGAAAAAGGGGCTCGGCGCGGCCCGCGGACCAGTTTTCGAGCCGCACGCGAGAGGGCGTTCATGAGCCGCATGCGAAAGGCCCGGAACCTTTCGGCTCCGGGCCTTCGACCTGGTAGCGGGGGCAGGATTTGAACCTGCGACCTCTGGGTTATGAGCCCAGCGAGCTACCGAGCTGCTCCACCCCGCGTCGCTTTCTCTACTCTACCGTCTGCCGGGGAGTGGCCGCGCCCGTTCGCCGATTCCGGGGCCCGGCCGATCGGCCCGCGCTCTCGGCGGCGCCGGTTCACCGGACCCCCGGCCGCCCGATCAGCGCCGTCAGGGCGGAGGAGTACTCCAGGCCGGTGCCCGCGACGAACGGCGTCCGGTCGGGCCGGTCGCCGGCCATCCACGGGAACTGCCCGGGGAAGTGCTCGGTGAAGATCGGATGGTCCCCGGGGATGGGCCAGCCGTCGACGTCCTGGCCGGCGTGCTGGACGATCCACACCGGCACGGGCGCGCGCACGGCCAGCAGGCCCCGCTGCAAGGACAGGCGCTCGTCGGACGCCCACTCCTCGCGGCGCACGTGGCGCAGGTCCACGGCGAGGTAGCGCCGCCGCCGGTCCCCGGCGAGCATGGGCCACTCGCTGCGCAGGAACTCGTAGGCGACCAGCGCGTCGCGCAGCTCCCCCGGTCTCGGCTCGGGCAGCCGCCGGAACAGGGCCATGTCGAGGGCGGTCTGTTCGGCGCCGTACCCCCACGGCAGCCGCACGGCGGGCTCGGCGCCCCCCGACAGCGCCTGCAGCTCGCGGAAGACTTCGCGGTAGGCGTCCCAGCCGTCCGGGTGCCCGCCGGGCGCGGGGCCGGGGAAGTGCGCGTCGCCCAGCAGGAACTCGGTGACGAACCGGTTGGTCAGGTCGGCGTCGGCGAGCAGCGTGTTGATCACCCGCAGCGCCGCGCCGGCCCGCAGGATCGCCGTCTGCCACTCCGGCCTGCTCCCCGGCGTCCACACGCGCACGCGCGTCGGCGCGGGACGCCGCGCGGGCGCGTCCGCGGGGGGAGGGGGCGGCGGGTCGTCCCCGCCGGAGGAGTGGACGGCGTCGAGCGCGCCGAGGTCGCGCGGGTCCAGGTCCAGCACCCAGCGCTCGGCGAGGAAGTCGGAGCGCTCGACCAGGTAGCGGGTCAGCTCGTCCTCCCGCAGGCACCAGGCCGACCGCTCGTAGCCGGGGGAGCGCACCCGCACGATCGCGGCCGTCGCGCCGAACAGCCCCCACACCATGCCGGTGTTGGTCTCCCAGGACGGCACGTAGGTGGCGTCGATGGCGCAGCGGCCGGACGACCACAGGTCGGTCATGCTCAACGCGGACTTGGTGTCGCTGGACCGGTGGCTGATGCCGATCACGCGGCGCGGCCAGTCGGGCTTGAGCGCGTTGAACGCGAAGCAGGCCAGGTCGCGCGGCCGCACGTGGGTCCACTCCTCACCGGCGGCGTCCTCCAGCCACGCCATCGCCCGCAGGGTGAGCAGCCAGCGCCGCGCGACCGCCACGGCCGTCATGCCGAGCCGCCGGTCCTCCGAGGCCGCGGTGCTCAGCAGGCCCTCCACCACCGCCGGGCGGCGCATGAGGCGCGCGGCCACCCGCAGCGCCTCGCGCAGGTCGCCGAGGCCGATGTCGCGGCTCAGCCACGTCCAGTGCTCGCGCCAGCCCTCGCCCTGGCCGATCCTCACCCCGGCCGCGTCCGGGAACGCCAGCCGCCCGTCCGGCGCGGTCCGCATGTTGTACAGCAGGTCCAGGTACTTCTCGGAGAACTGGTTCGCCGCCGCCCACGACGCCGGCAGCTTGATCCTGCGCGGGGTCTCCAGCCGGGCGGCGGTGGCCGCGGCCACCGCGCCCGGGTCGGGGTCGGCGCTCAGCAGGACGTCGCGGATCAGCGGCCCGACCGCGCAGCCCAGCCAGGCGCGGACGTGCTGCGCCCGCGCCCGGCCCGCCGCGTCCCGGCCGCCGGGCTCGGCCTGCCCGCGCAGGAACGCCGACTCCGCGCCGCCGGGAACGTTCCCGGGGACCTCCCGCGCCGGCGCCTGCGGACGCGTCCTCTGCGCCGCCGAGGCGAAGGCGGCCACGACGCCGGTGACGTCCGGCGCCGTCCACTCGTCGATGCCGTCCGGCGGCGCCCAGCACGGCGTGATCATCCCGGCCCCCGTGATGCGGGCGCCCCGCGCCAGCCAGGGGTCGGACGTCCAGTCCGTCGGGTAGGCGACGGACTGGTTGCGCGGTTCGCGCATCGTGTCACGCGTGTCGGCCCACGCCTCGGCGACCGGTCCCCGGCCGGGGCGCAGCCCGAGCGCGGCGGCGAGCCAGGTGAAGGAGGCGGAGCTTTCGTTCCGCTCCCGTTCGCTCGCGCGAGAACGGACCATGGGCGCAATTATGGGCGGTATCTCCGTGTGCGGTGGCCGACGCGGCGCGAAACGCCGGTCCGCGCGTCGCCCCGGCCCGCCCGCCGTTGCCGTCCCGGCCGCCGCGGCGGGGTTACGATGGCCGTGCCACGCAGGGGATTCGACTCGGACGGTGGGGTTCATGCGCATCGGATTGCTGCTCGGCGAGCCTTCGGGCCCGGACGCGATCGCCGAACTGGAACGACGCGTCACCGCCGCGGCGGCGGACGGGTTCGCGACGGTCTGGCTCTCCAACGTCTTCGGGCTCGACGCCCTGACCGCCCTCGCCGTCGCCGGACGCCGCGTCCCCGGCATCGAGCTCGGCACGGGGGTCGTGCCGACCTACCCGCGCCACCCCATCACCCTCGCCCAGCAGGCCCTCACCACCGACCTCGCGCTGGACGGCCGCCTCGTGCTCGGCGTCGGCCTGAGCCACCGGGTCGTCATGGAGGACATGTACGGCTACGACTTCGGCCGGCCCGCCCGCCACATGCGCGAGTACCTTGACGTGCTGCTGCCCCTGCTGCGCGGCGAGCGCGCCGACGTGGACGGCGAGACGCTCACGGCGCACATGGAGCTGACCACGCCCCGGGCCGGCGCCGTGCCCGTGCTGCTCGCCGCGCTCGGGCCCCGCATGCTGCGCCTGGCCGGAGAGGTCGCCGACGGCACCATCCTGTGGATGACCGGCCCCAAGACCGTCGCCGGCCACATCGTCCCGGCGATCACCGAGGCCGCCCGCGCGGCGGGCCGGCCGTCCCCCCGCGTGGTGTGCGCGCTGCCGGTCGCGGTCACCGGGGACGAGGCGGGTGTGCGGGCACGCGCCGACCAGGACCTGTCCTTCTACGGGGAGCTCCCGTCCTACCGCGCCATGCTCGACCACGAGGGCGCGGCCGGTCCCGGCGACGTGGCGATCGTCGGCGACGAGGAGCAGGTCCGCGCCCGGATCCAGGCGCTGGCCGACAGCGGGGTCACCGACTTCGCCGCCGCGCCGATCGGCAAGGGCGAGGACGCCGTGCGCACCCGCGAGCTGCTGGCCTCCCTCGTCGCCTAGCGTCCTCGGGCGGCGGTCGCGCCGGTCAGGCGAGGGTGACGGCGCCGCCGGTGCCGTCCACGGTGATCGTGTCGCCGGTGGAGATGCGCGCGGTCGCGCCGGGCACGCCGACGACGGCGGGGATGCCGTACTCGCGGGCCACCACCGCGCCGTGGGAGTTCGCCCCGCCCATCTCCATGACGAGGCCGCCCGCCGTCAGGAACAGCGGCGTCCACCCGGGGTCGGTCGACGGCGCGACCAGGATCTCGCCGGGCGCCAGGCGCGCCCCCACCGGGTCCAGCACGACCCGCGCCACGCCGGTGACCGCGCCCGGCGAGGCGGGCGTGCCGGTCAGCGCGCCCTCGGCGGGCGGCGCGGTCCCGACGGCCTCGGGCTCGGTCCCGTCGGACAGGAGCACCCGCGGCACGTGCCTGCGCCGCAGCTCGCGCTCGTACTCCGCGCGCCGCCGCGCCACGAGCTCCCGCTGATCCGCCCCCGCGAGCGCCGCCCGCGCCTCGTCGAGGCCCAGCATGAACACGTCGTCCGGCGCGCCGATCGTCCCCGCGGCGGCCAGTTCGCGGCCCACCGCCGCCAGGTGCGCGCGCAGCCCGGCGAAGGCGACGATCAGGTTGTACTTCGGCATCTCGCGGTACCCCGCCAGCGCCCGCGCCCGTCCCAGGGCGAAGCGGACGACCGCCCCCCGCACCGGCCCGGCCCTGCGGGCGAGGCGGGCCGCCATCGCCTCGGCCTCCCGGGCGCCCCGGGCGAACTGCGTGTCGGGCGCCAGCGCGGGATCGTCGAGCCGCAGGTAGTTGGCGAGCACGCCGAGCACGTGGGCGGGGTCCTCCGACCAGCGCGGCAGCCCGAGGTCGATCTCGGCGACGGCCCGGTGGCCGTACCGGGCCAGGAACGCGCCGAGTTCCTCGCGCAGCACGGGCGGCAGCGGCTCCGGCGGCGGGATCGCGCCGGCGAGCGCGCGGACCGACGCCTCGTCGGCGCGGATCCTGCGCGCGGCGCGCCACAGCTCCAGGTCCATCTCGGTCGTGACGTTGTTCGGCAGCCCGCGCAGCACGGTCTGCAGCTCGCCGGGCCTCGTCCTGCCGCGCAGCAGGCGCGCGGCGAGCCCCAGCATCAGGAACCCGGCCACCGGCCCCGGCACGATGGACGGGATCACCGGGACGATGCCGGAGCGCAGGCAGCGCTCCACGTGGTCCAGGCGCTGCGCGGCGGTCGCCCCGCCGGGCAGGGCCAGCCGGCGGCGCAGCCTCTCACCGGCCGCGGCGATGTGCCGGGCGGCGGCCTCCGGACGTGCCAGGGCCTGCGCCACGCGCCCGGGGACGCGGTGGGCGAGGGCGAGCCGGACGAGCCGCAGCACGGCCGGCAGGGGAGAGCGCCGCACGACGCCGAAGCGCGGGTCGGCGGCCACGCCGCGCAGCACCACCGCCGAGCGGGCCTCCATGACGTCCAGCATCCGCGGGAGCACCGCGCGGCCGAGTGGGTGGCGCAGGGCCGCGGTCACGTCCACGAACAGCCGCATGCCCGGGGTCGCCGGCCGGCGGACGGACGCCGGGTCCAGCCCGTACAGCCCGGCGGCCGAGGGGATCATCGCCTGGAACGCCGACAGGCCCATGGGGGTGATCGGCCGCTGCAGGCCCTGGGCCAGGCTGCCGCAGAAGTACACCCGGGGGTCGTCGGCGGTGGGCGGGGGCGGCGGGTAGAGGGTGGTGATGGGCCGGGCCTGGGTGAGCCACGGCCTTCCCGAGCCGTCGATCGCCCACTCGGTGTCCTGCGGCGCGCCGTAGTGCGCCTCGACCCGGGCGCCGAGCTCCGCCAGCGCCAGGACCTGGGCGTCCTCCAGGCAGACGGTGTCGTCCCGCGCGCCAGGGACCTGCGTGGTGCCGCCGCCGGGCAGGGGGCGCACGGCCACCGGCTTGTCGCCGGGACGGCGTTCGGTGATCTTCCCGCCGGGGCCGACCACGAACCGGTCGGGGGTCACGGCCCCGGAGACCACGGCCTCGCCGAGGCCGGGCGCGGCGTCGATCACCGTCTCGCGGCGGCGGCCGGTCACGGGGTTCGCGGTGAACATCACCCCGGCGACCTCCGCCTCGACCATGCGCTGGACGACGACGGCCAGATGGACGGCACGGTGGTCGACGCCGTTCGCCGCGCGGTAGGCGACGGCGCGGTCGGTCCACAGCGAGGCCCAGCACCGCCGCACGGCCTCCAGGACCGCCTCTGGGCCGGTCACGTTGAGGTAGGTGTCCTGCTGCCCGGCGAAGCTCGCGTCCGGCAGGTCCTCGGCGGTGGCGGAGGACCGCACGGCCACCGGGCCTCCCGCGGCGGCCGCCCCCTCGCGTACGGCCGCCGCGACGTCCTCGGGGACGGGCGCGGCGAGCACGAGGGCGCGGGCCCGCGCGGCCAGGCCGGCGAGCGCGGCGGAGTCGTCGGGAGCGGCGCCGGCGAGGGCGCCGAGCACCTCCTCCAGGCCTGCGGTCGCGGTCACGCGGCGGTAGGCGCGGGTCGTCACGCAGACGCCGGGCGGCACCGGGAACCCGGCACGGGTCAGGACGCCGAGGTTGGCCGCCTTGCCGCCGACCAGCGGCAGCATCTCCGCCGTGATGTCCTGAAATTTCATGATCAGCGGCTCGGCGGTGGACTCGGTGCCGCGCCGGTCGTCCTGGGACTTGAGCATGAGGCCGTCTCCCTGCGGCGTGCGCCGGGGGGCCTCGTGGGCTCCCCGGCTTCGCGATGTGTGACTCCACCATAAACTCATCGCTTGTTGAAATCCACGCCGATGAATCACCGCGAGGTGACGATCCCGTTGACGGCTCTGTGGACTACCCCTGACGGGGCGCCCCCGCCTCGGCGAGGGCCTCGCGCGGACCGTCCTCGCGGAGGGGGGCCGAGCGGCGGCGGCGCAGGTGGCGGACGACCTCGGTGGTCACGGCGATCGCCATCGCGACGCCGAAGCCGAGCAGCAGCCCCTTCACCGGGTCGTTCTCGAACGCCATGCCCCCGAAGTAGCCGATCAGCGCCGAGTACACCGCCCAGGAGCCCGCGGCCAGCCCGTCGAAGAAGGAGAAGGAGCGCAGCGGGTGCCGCACGGCCCCCATCGTCAGCGTCACGGCCGTGCGCCCGCCCGGGATGTAGCGGGCGATCACCAGCACCATGCCGCCGCGCTCGGCCAGGGCCTTGGACGCCCACGCGAACGCCGCGCCGGCCCGCCTGCCGCGCCGCAGCCGCCCGATCGAGGACCGTCCGATGAGATAGGAGACGTGGTCGCCCGCGAAGGCGCCGAGGGCCGACACGAGGATCACCAGCGCCAGGTTGGGCCGTCCGGTGGCGGCGAACACCCCCGCGGTGATCACGGCCGTCTCGCTCGGCACCGCGGGGAAGAACCCGTCGATCGCGGCGAGCGCGAACAGGGCCAGGTAGACCCAGGGCGAGGTCATGACGTCGTTCAGCAGGTCGAGCAGCGCGTGGGACATGATCCCTACGCTAGGAAGGCCACCCGTCCGCCCGCGTCCTCCAGAAGTCTCGTGAGATCCCTGACTTTCGTCGGGGTCGGTCCCTGGTGCGCCGGTAGGGGAGCGGGCGCCTAGCCTGCGGTGATCGCGCGCGGGTGCGGCATGTCGGCGTGCAGACGGCCGAGGACGCGGCGGAAGGCGTAGACCGAGACGGCGATGGCCACGCCGCTGATCGCCGCGACCACTCCGGTGCGCACCAGCAGGTAGGTGCCGACGGACTGGTGCAGGAGCAGCCAGATGCTGACCGCGGAGTTGGTCAGCAGCACGAACGCCCACAGCAGCGTGATGCGCGCGAAGAACCGCCGCATGCGCTCGTGGCGCAGCACGGCCGAGGGCAGGTGGATGTAGTCGAGCGTGAGCTTCTGGACCAGCGGCCTGTTGAGCCGCACGGAGGCCAGGAACGCCATGCTGATGCAGATCGTGCCGAGCTCGGGTTGCACCAGGTACACCACGGGGCTCCCCGTCCACCAGCCCACCGCCGCCCGCGCCGTGATGGCGATCGCCGCGAGCAGCATGGTGGCGGGCACGGGACGCCTGCGGACCACCCGCCAGAGCACGCCGGCGTACACCCAGGCCACGGCCGCGATCAGCGCGCCGTCGAAGCCGAGCACGGCCAGAGCGGTGTAGAAGACGGCGAGGGGGGCGACGACCCCCTCCAGCAGTTTGGGCACGGCCTGCCTGAGCAGCGCGGTGATCCTGGGAAGGGTGAAGGTCGGGTGGCTCATGGTGCTCCCACGGATGGCGGCTGACAACCGACGCTAAAGCTTCGGCGCCTACCCCGGGAGTCGATTGGCAAAACTGGCAGTTAATGGTGAATCGCTGTCATTGGCGGCTGACCATGCCTAATGCCACCTATTTCGGTCATAAGACGAAAAAGATCAGTGAAATGGATCATCGGGGCCACGCGGGCTTATGTCGAAGGGCCGCGAGGTGGTTGAACTTTGGATAACGGTTCGGGAACGGGGGGTTTCCGGACGAGGTTCGGGCCGCGAGCATTGAAGACATGGCAGTGCTCTCACGCACGCATGTTCGGTCGGCTGCGTGCGTGGCCGATGTCGCCGTCGAGTTGACCCGATGGCCCGACCTGGTCGTCAGCCGTACACGCAAATCCATCAGATTCCACGCGGGAGGCCGCGAGATCATCCGCATGTCGGGCGATCACACCGCGGAGCTCCTTCTGACCACCCCCGTCATCGACCGATGGGCCAAGGTCCTCGCCGGGTCGCACCGCGTCACCGAGGGGCACAACGCCGGATGGATCCGGGTAGAGATCGAGGACCGCACGGACGCCCAGATGTTCCTTTCGCTGGTCAGCGTGGCCTTGAAGGCCAACGAGGAACGCGAGCCCGGCCACCGCTGAGGCGGTGGCCGGCCCGCCGGGCGCTCAGCCCAGGCTCGTCGTGGCGAGCTTGGCCCCGAATCCGACGAAGAGTACGCCCACCCCCGAGGTCAGCCCCGCCGACAGCCTCCTGCGCCGCCGGAACTGGTTCGCGAGATACACGCCGCCGAAAATCAGCGTGGAGAGATACAGCATGCTGAACAGCTGACATATCGCGCCCAGGATCAGGAACGACACCACGGGCGCCCCGTAGTGCGGATCCACGAACTGCACGAAGAACGAGATGAAGAACAGGATGGCCTTCGGGTTCAGCAGGCTGATCGTGAGGGCCTTCCTGAACGGGTCGGCGAGGTCGGCCACCGGCGCGACCTCCCGCACCCGCTCGGCGCCGCCGCGCCGGTTCCCGAGCGCCGAGCGGATCATCCCGAGGCCGATCCAGGCGAGGTACCCCGCGCCGGCGTACTTGACGGCGTTGAACAGCGGCGGCGTCGACTGCAGCAGCGAGGCGACGCCCGCCGCCGAGAGGACCATCAGGACGGTGTCGCCGGCGAAGACCCCGGCGGCCGCGCGATATCCGGCGCGGACGCCGCGCTGGGCGCCGGTGGTGAGCACATAGAGGGAATTGGGGCCGGGGAGAAGGATGATCAGGAAAGCCCCGATCACGTAGGTCCAGATATTGGTGATGCCGAAGAACATGCGGCCTAGCTCCGTAGTCACGAGGGATGTATCACGTTATACACGGACGCATCCCGCTCCCTCGGCGCAGGCCGCGTCCTCCTCCCCGTCGGCCCCCGGCCGCCTCACAAATACCAGAGGCCCCCGTGCGCCTGCTGGTATCCGAGCGTGCGGTACACCGCGTTCACCAGGGACTGCCCCCGCTCGTTCACCCCGAGCCCCGAGCCCTGCAGGTTCATCGAGTAGCCGAACGACAGGCGCGGCACCGGGTCGGCGAAGCCGAGCGAGCCGCCCATGCCGGAGTGCCCGAACGCGTCCTCCGACAGCAGCACCCCCTCGCCGTCGGGACCGGGCAGGTGCCGGTTGTCGCTGCCCTTCATGAAGCCCAGCGTCCAGCGCGTCGGCACGAGCAGCGCCGCGTCCACCTGGGTGGCCGCCGCGACCGAGCCCATCATCGCGAGCTGGTCAGGGGACACCAGCCCGCCGCCCACGGCCAGCGGCCGGTACATGCCCGCCAGCCCCCGGCCGTTGGTGATCCCGCCGACCGCCCCGATCTCGGCGGCGTGCGCGGCCCGCGAGTCCGACTCTCCCGGCGTGAGCACGTAGCCGCCGGTGTTGCCGATCACCAGCGCCTGGAGCGAGGCGGGGTCGGTGAACGCCCGCTGGTAGAAGGTCGGCAGGGACGCGCCGGGCGCGGGCGGGGGAGCCGGGACGGTCGGGGCGACGCGCCGTTCGAACTCCTCGGGAAGCCCGATCCAGAAGTCCAGGCCGAGCGGTCCCGCGATCTCGTCGCGGAAGAACGTGCCGAGCCCGCGCCCGCTGACGCGGCGGACCACCTCGCCGACCAGGAAGCCGAACGTCAGCGCGTGGTACCCCTGCCGGGTGCCCGGTTCCCAGAACGGCTCCTCTCCGGCCAGACGCTCGGCCATGGCGGCGGCGTCGTATAACGCGCCCTCGGGCAGCGGCGCGCGCAGCGCGGGTAAGCCGGCCGTATGCGTCAGCAGGTGCCGGACGAGCACGCCCTCCTTGCCCTTGGCGCCGAACTCCGGCCAGTACTTGACGACGGGCGCGTTGACGTCCAGCTCGCCCCGTGAGGCGAGGACGTGGGCGCACAGCGCCGTGGCGCCCTTCGTGCACGACCACACGTGGCCGATCGTGTCCTGTTTCCATTCCGTGCCGGTCGTGGGATCGGCGGTGCCGCCCCACAGGTCGACCACGGTGTCGCCGTCTATGGTGACGCACACGGAGGCTCCTATCTCTCCGCGTTCCTCGAAATTCCGCTCGAATTCCTCGTGGACCTCGGCATACCGAGGGTCACAGGTGCCGTGAATCGCCATGTAAGCGACTGAACCACTCGTGATCCGCCGCGTCCATCGATCCGTCGTGTCTCACGGCCCATTTGACGGTCTGTACGCCGGGGCGTGGAAGGCCGTCCGGACGGCCGGGGGTGACCGGGGGGTGAGAGGAAGCGGCCACCGCCCCGGACGGGATCTTCGGTCAGGGTTCGTAAAGGACCGTATCTCTCCAGGCGAGCGGCTAGACCAGCCGGTCAGGCTTGTCAGACCCGGTCTGCCATCGTGCAAACCGTGGTGTTTGGGTCTTGTGGCGGCGCTTTCCCGGGGCTACGATCGCGACAACTCTTAGGAAACTTTCCTAAAAGAAGCGACCAACGGAGGCGTCAGTGCCCCGCCCTCCACCCCCCGAATCCCACTGTTGAGCTGCGCATACACGATGGCGTAAGCCGCCGTGCTCGCCACCGCCCTCTCGCGTCCCGACAACGGACGCGTGCGCCCCGCTCTACCCGCCATGGGAGCGATCATGCGACGCACCTTCCCCTTGTTAATACTCACCGCCGTGGTGAGCCTGCTCGTCGCGGTCTTCGCGCCGTTCAGCGCGCAGGCCGCCTCCGTGACGGCCACGTTCGCCAAGGTCGCCACCACGAGCGGGAGCTTCGAAGGGAAGTACACGGTCACCAACGGCACGTCCGCCGCCATCAGCGGCTGGACCGTCGAGTTCGACCTGCCGTCCGGCACCACGGTCGGCGCCTACTGGGACGGCCTGCTCACCCAGTCGAACGGCCACTACAGCGTCAAGAACCGCGAGTACAACGGCTCCCTGCCGCCCGGGGCGAGCGCGACCTTCGGCTTCGTCGGCATCGGTACCGGCGCGCCCCTCAACTGCAAGGTCAACGGCGCCGCCTGCGGAGGCACCGGCCCCGACCCCTCGCCCACTCCCACGCCCCCCACCTCGCCGAGCCCCTCGCCGACCACCACGCCCCCGCCCACCGGCACCGTCCTCGTCGCGCCCTACATCGACATCACGATGACGACGCCCTCGCTGGTCGCCGCGTCCAACGCCACCGGCGTGAAGAACTTCACCCTGGCGTTCGCGCTGGGCGACAGCAGTGGGTGCAACCCCGCATGGGGCGGCACGATCCCGCTCGGCGACACGCGCATCATCAACGACGTCCGCGCCCTCCAGGCCAAGGGCGGCCAGGTCATCGTCGCCACCGGCGGCGCCGTCGGGCCGTACCTGGAGCACACCTGCGGCACCACCGCGCAGCTCCTCGCGGCCTACAAGAAGGTGCTCGACACCGTCGGCACCAACTACCTGGACGTGGACGTCGAGGCCTCCATCGACACCGGCAAGGTCAACGCGGCGCTCAAGCAGCTCCAGGACGAACGCGGCACGGTGATCAGCTACACGCTGCGCATCCAGGGACAGGACTACGGCCTGGACCCGTTCTCGGTGCAGATCCTCGGCGACGCGGCGGCCAAGGGACTGAACGTCCTGGTCAACCCGATGCTGATGGACTTCGGCTACTCGGGCAACTGGGGCGACGCGATGGTCTCGGCCGCCGGCGCGACGCTCGGGCAGATGCGGGCGATCTGGCCCTCCAAGACCGACGCCCAGCTCAAGAGAATGCTCGGCCTCACCCCGATGATCGGCAAGAACGACACCGGGCAGACCACCACCCAGGCGGACGCCCGCAAGCTGCTCTCCTACGCCCAGTCCAACCACGTCGGCCGCATCGGCTTCTGGTCGGTGGGCCGGGACAACGGAGGCTGCCCCAACGGGCAGGTCTCGCCGACCTGCAGCGGCATCAGCCAGTCGCCCTACGAGTTCACCAACCTCTTCAAGGGCTTCGCCGGCTGACCAAGGACCGCCGGTACGGCACGCGCCGGCCGTACCGGCTCACCCCCCACCTCGCAACAACGGCGCGTGGAAACGGCCCGGGCCGGCTTGTGAAAGACCGAGCCGGCTCGGGCGGACCAAAGCCGGGACCGCCTCCCGGCCGCGGCATAGGCCGTACGGCCCGCGCACGCCCGACCCCCCACGGGGTGTGCGGGCCGTACACCACCACCCCCAGACACCCCGCGCCCCGGCCCGCCCCGGGGTGCGGGGCTTTGACCTCGCCCCACACCCCCCGGAGGTCACCATGAGACCGCGCCTCGCGCTCCGGCTCGCCGCCACGGCCGCCGCGGCACTCGCCGTCGCCGCCGCGATCGCCGTCCCCGGACCGGCCTACGCCGACACCGCCGTCTTCGCCAGGACGACCAGCTGGTCCGGCGGCTACAACGGCCAGTTCACGATCACCAACACCGGCCCCACCACGCTCAACGGCTGGACGGTCGTCTTCGACCTGCCGTCCGGGACCACGGCGGGAGCGTTCTGGGACGCGCTGATGACCCGCGACGGCTCGCGCTACACGTTCAAGAACCGCGAGTACAACGGCACGCTGGCGCCCGGGGCCTCGGCCACCTTCGGCTGGGTGGCCACCGGCACCGGCGACCCGACCGGCTGCACGCTGAACGGCGCCGGCTGCGCCGGCGGGCCGACCCCCACCGCCACCCCCACCCCCACGCCGACCGTCACTCCCACTCCCACGCCGTCCTCCACCCCTCCGGGCGGCGGCCAGGGAACGCTGGCCCACGCTCCCTACATCGACATGGGGGCATGGCCCACGCCCAGCATCACCGCGATGAGGTCGGCGTCGGGGCTGAAGAACTTCACCCTGGCCTTCATCACGGCCTCGGCCTGCAAGGCGATGTGG
Source organism: Sphaerisporangium krabiense (assembly GCF_014200435.1). Classification (NCBI taxonomy): domain Bacteria; kingdom Bacillati; phylum Actinomycetota; class Actinomycetes; order Streptosporangiales; family Streptosporangiaceae; genus Sphaerisporangium; species Sphaerisporangium krabiense. Next base: position 42,251 of record NZ_JACHBR010000002.1, read on the forward strand.
TTCAACGCCTACGACCCGCGCCAGGCCTGGGCCAAGGACGAGATCGACGCCGTCAGGGCCGCCGGAGGCGATGTGAAGATCTCCTTCGGCGGCGCGAGCGGCGTCGAGCTCGCCCAGGCGTGCACCGACGACAACGCGCTGTTCACCGAGTACGACGCGGTCGTCAAGGCCTATGACCTGAAGTACATCGACCTGGACATCGAGGGCACGGCCACCGCCGACCCCGTCTCGGTCGACCGCAGGTCGCGGGCGCTCCTGCGCCTGCAGCGGGCGCACCCGGGCCTCAAGGTCTCGCTCACCCTGCCCGTGCTCCCTGAGGGTCTCACCGCCGACGGGCTGAGCGTGGTGAGGTCCGCGCGCGACGCCGGGGTCGACGTCGACGTCGTCAACGTCATGGCCATGGACTACTACCGGTCCATCGACTACGGGGACGCCGCCGTTCAAGCAGCACAAAGCACCTTCAACCAACTCAAGTCCCTCTACCCCGGCAAGTCGGATGCCCAGGTCTGGCGGATGGTCGGCGTCACGCCGATGCTCGGCCAGAACGACGACCGCCGGATCTACGACCAGGCCGACGCCCGGCAGCTCGTGGCGTTCGCCAAGACCAAGAACCTGGGCGAGCTGTCCTTCTGGGAGATGACGCGCGACCGCAACGCCTGTACCGGGGCGCTGTACTCGTGCACCAACATCCCCCAATCGCCGTACGAATTCTCCAAGATCTTCGCGGGGTACAACGGATGACCTTCCTGTCACGCTTGCCGGGCCTCTTTCGCGCCGAGGCCGCCGCTCCACCCTCCGGCGGCTCGCCGTCCACCCGCCGCCGGTCCCGCCTCACGGCGGCCGTGGCGGCGGCGGGCATCGCCATCGGCCTCGCGGTGGTGCCCGCCACCGCGGCCATGGCCGCCAACATCCTGCCCAACCCCGGCTTCGAGAGCGGCCTCAACGGCTGGACCTGCGCGTCCGGCGCGCGGACGGTAACGACTCCGGTCCACGGAGGCACCGGCGCGCTCGAGGCCACCCCCGCCGGCGCCGACTTCGCCCGGTGCTCGCAGGTGGTCAAGGTGAAGCCGTCCTCGACCTACAGCCTGTCCGGATGGGTCAGGGGAGGCTACGTCTTCCTCGGCGCGCTCGGCACCGGCACCACCGACGTCAGCACGTGGGGCTCGCCCGGCGCCAACTGGGCCCAGCTCACCACGTCCTTCACCACCGGATCCGCCACGAACTCGGTGACGGTCTACGTCAACGGCTGGTACGGGACCGGCGCCTACAACGCCGACGACATCGTCCTCGACGGGCCCGACCCCGGCGGCAACCCGACCACCCCGCCGGCCACCCCCACGGGGCTCGCCATCACCGCCAAGACGGCCACCAGCATCGCGCTGAGCTGGAACGCCTCCCAGGGCGCCACCTCCTACAGCGTCTACCAGAACGGAACCCGGGTCGGCACGCCCGCCGGGACCACGTTCGTCGCCACGGGCCTCACCCCCGACACCGCCTACCGCTTCGCGGTCAGCGCGTCCAACGCCGCCGGCGAGTCCGCCAAGAGCGCCGAGGTGACCGCGACCCCGACCACCGACCCGGTGCCGCCCGCCACGCCCTCGGGCCTGACCGTGGGCGCCACCACGACCACCAGCGTCTTGCTGTCGTGGTCGGCGTCCCAGAACGCCACCTCCTACAACGTCTACCAGGACGGGGTGAAGGTCGCCTCGCCCACCGGCACCGCGTACACGGCCACGGGCCTGACCACCGGCAGGACCTACCGCTTCGCGGTGAGCGCCGTCAACGCGATCGGCGAGTCCGGCAAGTCGGCCGAGGTGTCGGCCACCCCGTCGGACATGCCGCCCCCGGGCAAGCGGCTGCTCGTCGGCTACCTGCACGCCTCGTTCGCCAACGGCTCCGGCTACATGAAGATGAGCGACGTCCCCGACAGCTGGGACATCATCCAGCTCGCCTTCGGTGAGCCCACCTCCGTCACCTCCGGCGACATCCGGTTCAGCCAGTGCCCGGTCGCCGAGTGCCCGAACGTCGAGAGCGAGGCCGACTTCATCGCCGGCATCCGCGCCAAGCAGGCCAAGGGCAAGAAGGTGCTCATCTCGATCGGCGGCCAGAACGGCCAGGTGCAGCTCACCTCGACCGCCGCGCGCGACAAGTTCGTCAGCTCCGTCAGCGCGATCATCGACAAGTACGGACTCGACGGCCTCGACATCGACTTCGAGGGCCACTCGCTGGTGCTGGACGCCGGGGACAACGACTTCAAGAACCCGACCTCGCCGGTCATCGTCAACCTGATCTCGGCGCTGAAGTCGCTGAAGGCCAAGTACGGCTCCAAGTTCACGCTCACCATGGCGCCCGAGACGTTCTTCGTCCAGCTCGGCTACCAGTTCTACGGCGGCGGGACCACCGGAGCCGACCGCAGGGCCGGCGCCTACCTGCCGGTCATCTACGCGATGCGCAACGACCTGACGCTGCTCCACGTGCAGGACTACAATTCGGGTCCGATCACCGGACTGGACAACCAGTACCACACCATGGGCACCTCGGACTTCCACATCGCCATGACCGACATGCTGCTCGCGGGCTTCCCGGTCGCGGGCAACACCGCGAACATGTTCCCCGCGCTGCGCCCGGACCAGGTCGCCATCGGCCTGCCCGCCGCCACGTACGCCGGCAACGGCTTCACCTCGGTGGCCGAGGTCCAGAAGGCGTTCGACTGCCTGGCGAAGGGCACCAACTGCGGCAGCTACAAGCCGCGCGGCGTCTACCCGGGGCTGCGGGGCCTGATGACCTGGTCCATCAACTGGGACAAGTACAACTCATTCGAGTTCTCCACCAACCACCGTCGCTACCTGAACGCCCTGCCATGACGCACACCGGCCACTCGATCGCCACCCATTGGAGTCCAAACACTTCTTTGTGTGAGCATCCCTGGATAGATGGTGGCAATTTTCGTACCCGAGTGGTCGGTTTGGTCTGCCTTCCGGCAGGCTAGTGGGCGTCATGGACTACGCAATCCTCACGGGGTTCGTCCTCGTCTCAGGTGTCGTGCTGGCGATCGTCGCGCAATGGAAGGGCTGGAAGCCGTCCCTGGCCGTCGCTCTGGCGGTCGGGATCGGCGTCCGCGTCCTCATCATGGCGCTGTCGGCGGTCGACACCTGGCAACCGGTCGACTTCGTGAACAGCTTCAAACCGGCGGGCGAGGCCATCCTCGCCCACCGGGATCCTGTGCTGGAGAGCAACGGCGGCTGGCACTTCCTGCCCACGATTCCGTACATGTACGGATTACTCCTGTGGATGAACATCCCCTGGGAGATCGCCGGCCGCCTCGTCACCGTCATCGCCGACATCATCCTCATCCCGCTGGTCGGCAAGCTCGCCGGCGGGAAGGACACCGGCCTGCGCGCCTTCCAGTACGCCTGCAACCCCCTGGCCGTGCTGGTCGCCTCCGTGCACGGCCAGGTGGAGCCGGTCTCCCTGGTCTTCGGCGTCGCCGCCTTCGTCGTCGCCCGCAACGCCAGAACGTCCAGGCCCGTCCGTAACGCGATCATCGCCGGACTTCTCATGGGCCTCGCCCTCTGCGCCAAGAGCTGGCCGATCTGGCTCGTCCCCGGCATGCTGCTCTTCCTGCCCGACCTGCGCGCCCGCGTGTACGGCTTCTTCGCCACGGGCGTCGCCCCCATCTTCTTCCTCGTCACGCTCCCCATCGGCGCGGGCACCTCGCTGGCCCAGCTCCCTCAGGTGATCAAGACCATCGGCGACGTCCGCCCGATCATCGGCGAATGGGGCTGGACGGCCGTCGCGGTGGGCGGCGACTGGACCCTCGACGCCGACCTCGCCCGCTACGGCCAGTGGATGATCTACGGCACGCTGCTCGTCGTCCTGTACCTCTGGCGCCGCGCCGACCCCGTCGACCTGACCACCGCGCTGCTGCTGGCCTTCATGGTCGTCACCCCGCGCCTCGGCGCGCAGTACCTCATGTGGTTCATGCCGTTCCTCGTGGCCCGGCCCACCCGCTTCGCCTGGCCCGCCATCATCGGCACCTCCACCTGGGCGGCGGTCGGATACCTGTACCTCACGCAGTTCAACAACGACCGGTGGTGGACCCTCCACTCGCCATGGGCCATCAGCTCCGTGGTGCTGCTCCCCATCCTGGTCGCCGCCATGCCGTGGGGCCGGCGCCGCGCCACCGAGATGGCCCACGTGTCCAGCGCCGTGCCGGTCTCCCCGGTGGGAGTCTCCCGCTGACCCCTTACGCGTCAGCCCGGCCCCTCCACGGCTACGCGGCCCGCGGCTCCAGCAGCCGTCCCATCGGCACCCCGGCCAGGCGCCGCACGTCCCTCGCCATGTGCGCCTGGTCGGCATAGCCGCTCGCCGCGGCCACGTCGGCCAGCCGCGCGCCCGACCGCGCGAGCCTCAGCGCCCGCTGGAAGCGCACCACCCGCTGCAGCGTCTTCGGCCCGTACCCGAACGCGCGCACGCAGCGCCGGTTCAACTGCCGCTCGCTGAGGCCGAGATCCCAGGCCACGTCCGCCACGGCCCTTCCCCGGCGCAGCGCGCCCGCGATCGCTCCGGCCCCCGCGTCCGGATCGGGCGTCCCGCGCGACAGTGTCGCCACCGCCCGCTGCAGGTCCTCAGGACCGCGCACCTCGACACCCGGCAGGTCGGCCACCGGAACCCGCCGGTCGCACAACCACGCGACCGGAACCCCGAAGAGCCCGCCCACACCGCCCGGCTTGAACCGCAGGCCCGTGAACCGCTCACCCGGGGCGAGCTCGGCCAGGTACGGCCCCGTGTCCGGCCCCGCGACATGCGGGCCGTCCGGAGCCCAGATCAGATCCACGCACCCGTCCGGCACCACCCGCTGCACCAGCGGAGCATCGGCCTCCTGTGTCCACAGGCACGCCACCCGCTCCGCCAGCGCGGCATGCGGCGGGGACTCCACGTACATGCGCCCAGCCTAAGAGGTGGCTCACTTCCGCGGGATCTCGCCGGACACCAGCGCGCCCGTCCACTTCGCCGCCGGATCGCTGTCGATGAGCACCGCGCGCACCAGCAACGTCAGCGGGATCGCCAGCAACGCCCCGAGCGCCCCCAGCACCCACGCCCAGATGATCAGCGACAGGAACGTGGCCGTCGTCGTCAGCCCCACCGCGTCGCCGAGGAACTTCGGCTGGATGAACGACTGCACCACGACGTTGATCAGGATGTAGGCGACGACGACCAGCACGAGGCCACGGAACCCGCCGGTGAGCA
>NZ_JACHBR010000002.1:952500-1180000 GCF_014200435.1 Sphaerisporangium krabiense
ACCTACGACACGCTCGCCGCCGTGCAGGAGCTCAAGCGCAAGGGCGGCCGGGTGCTCGGCGTCGTCAACGCGGTCGGCAGCGCCATCGCCCGCGAGGTGGACGGCGGTGTCTACCTGCACGCCGGCCCGGAGGTCTCGGTGGCGTCCACCAAGGCGTTCACCTCCACGGCCGTCGCGTTCGCCCTGATCGCCCTGCACTTCGGCCGCGTGCACGACCTTTCCCCCGCCGACGGGCGGCGCATCGTCGAAGGGCTGCGCAAGCTCCCCGAGCAGATCCAGGCCATCGTCGACCAGGGCGACGCCATCGCCGAGCTGGCCCGCAAGTACGCGCCGCACCCGAGCATGATGTTCGTGGGCCGGGTGCGCGGCTACCCGGTCGCCCGCGAGGGCGCCCAGAAGCTCAAGGAGATCTCCTACGTGCACGCCGAGGCGTACCCGGCGAGCGAGCTCAAGCACGGGCCGCTGGCCCTGATCGGCCCGGACATGCCCACCGTCGCGATCGTCCCCGACGACGAGCTGCTCGACAAGAACCTCACCACGCTCGGCGAGATCCGCGCCCGGGGCGGCAAGGTGCTCATGATCGGGCACCGCGAGCCGGACGCCAGGCTCGCCGAGGACGTCATCGTGGTGCCGAAGAACGAGGTCGAGCTGGACCCGATCCTGCTGAGCATCCCCCTCCAGCTCTTCGCCTACCACGCGGCGGTCGCCCTCGCCCGCGACGTGGACAAGCCCCGCAACCTGGCCAAGAGCGTCACGGTCGAGTGACCTCGGCGTGGCGGCGCGCCGCTGCACCGACGCGCCGCCCGCGGGCGCCCGCCGGGCGCGAGCGGGGGAGTCGTACAGTCGTCGGGTGAGCAACCTGGAACGCGAACCGCGCGAAACGGTGTGCGAGGGCTCGGCCGAGGGGCCCGCGCGCGAGCTGCTGGCCGGGCGCGACGTCGTCCTCGGCGGCCCGCGCGGCATGAAGGTCACCCGCACGCTGCCGAACCGCGACCGCCGCATGGTCGGGGCCTGGTGCTTCGTCGACCAGTACGGCCCCGAGCCCGCGGTCATGCGGGTCGCCCCCCACCCGCACACCGGCCTCCAGACGGTGACCTGGCTGCTCGAGGGCGAGGTCCTGCACCGCGACAGCCTCGGCAGCGCCCAGGTGATCACGCCGGGCGGGCTGAACCTCATGACGGCCGGGCGCGGGATCTCGCACTCCGAGGAGTCCACCCGCGAGGGCGTGCTGCACGGCGTGCAGCTCTGGGTGGCGCTGCCCGACGGCGCGCGGCACACCGACCCGGCCTTCGACCACCACCCCGACCTGCCCGTGCTGACCGCCCCCGGCGTGCGGGCCACCGTCATCGTCGGCGAGCTCGGCGGGGCCGTCTCACCCGCCCGGGCCTACACCCCGCTGGTCGGCGCCGAGCTGGCCTTCGACGACGGCGCGGCGGTCACCCTGCCCGCGCGGCCGGACTTCGAGTACGCGGCGATGGCGCTCGGCGGGACGGCCGAGGTGGACGGCGTGCTCCTCGAACCCGGGCCGCTGCTGTACCTGGGGTCGGGCCGCGCCGAGCTGGCCTTCGCCGCCGGGAACGGCGGCCGGGTGCTCCTGCTCGGCGGGGAGCCGTTCGAGGAACGGCTCGTCATGTGGTGGAACTTCGTCGGCCGCGGCCACGAGGAGATCGAGCGCTTCCGCAAGGAATGGTCGGAGGGCACGGCGTTCGGCACCGTGCACGGCTACGACGGCGCCCCGCTGCCCGCGCCGGTCCTGCCCGCCACCCCGCTCAAGCCGCGCTCCCGCCACCGTTGAGCCCCGCTGGGCGCTTCCCGGCTCAGGCCGCCCTACCGTGGAAAGGACGGGTGCGGGGCAGGCCGAACGTCTCGAACAGGCGGGGCCCCATGAAGTTGGCCACGTGGCTCACCCCCGCCGGGGTGACGGTCAGCACCTGGAGCGCGAAGCCGGTGTAGTCTCCCGCGCCGTCGCGCAGGTACAGCCCGAACGCGGCCTGCCCGTTGGCCGAGGCCGGCACGAGCAGCGTGCGGCCCGGACGGGCCGGGCACACCGACTCCAGATGGCGGGCGATGCGCTCGGGGCCCTGGTACCACGCGGTGTACGGCGGCATCTCCCACACCACGTCGTCGGTGAACAGCGCGACGATCGCGCCGACGTCCTTGCGCTCGAACGCCGCGACGTACCGGTCGAGCAGCTCGCGCTCGCGCGCCTCCGTCGGCTCGGCGACCGACTCCTCGCTCGGGGACACCCGGGCGAGCTGCGCGCGGGCGCGCTGCAGGAGGCTGTTCACCGCCGTGGTCGTGACGCCGAGCATGGACGCGACCTCGGCCGCCCGCCACCGCATCACGTCCCGCAGGATCAGCACGGCGCGCTGGCGCGGCGGGAGGTGCTGCAACGCGGCGACGAACGCCAGCCGCACGCTCTCGCGCGTGGCGACGATCGCCGCCGGGTCGTCGCCCTCGCCCACGCCGGACAGGGCGTCGGGCAGGGGCTCCAGCCAGGGGACCTCGGGCCGGGAAACCAGGACGTCCGAGGGGTCGGACCCGGGCAGGCCGAGACCGGCCGGCAGCAGGCGCCGGCTCCGGCCCTCCAGCGCGGAGAGGCAAGCCGAGGTCGCGATGCGGTGCAGCCAGGTGCGCAGCGAGGAGCGGCCCTCGAACCCGTCGTAGGCCCGCCACGCGCGCAGGTACGTCTCCTGCACGAGGTCTTCCGCGTCGTGCGCGGACCCCATCATGCGGTAGCAGTGCGCCAGCAGCTCGCGCCGGAACGGGTCGGCCAGGCGCGGGAAGTCGTCGCGGGCGCGGGTCGGTTCGTTCGTGGTTTCCGGCATGACGCGGCCTTTCATCCCCCGGAGTCCGGTCCGGCGGGCGGGCGGGCCGCCCGCCTCGCCGGTGTCCGTCCTGTATACCGGCCGCCTCCGACGAAAACCGTCAGCGCGGCGGTCCCCAGTTGGCGACCGAGGAGATGCGGTCGTTCCAGCCGATCGCGGTGAGGTCGGCCCAGGCGTGCCCGCCCCAGGGGTCTCCGGTGTAGGCGGGGGAGAAGAAGGAGCTTCCGCCCCCGTTGACGTGCTCGTAGTAGGTCACGTTGCAGTCGGTCGCCGACATGGAGCTGATCGTGTCGTTCCAGTCGCTACGCGACCAGATCGGCCCGTGGTGCACGCGGGTGAGGTCCGGCCACCAGAACCCGGCCTCCAGCCAGAACCAGTCACCGTCGAAGTTGTGGTGCTCGAACATCTGGACCGTCCCCCGCGTGAAGGGCGCCCCGGCGGCGCTCCGCACACCGTCCGAGGCGGAGGTCCGCACACCGTCCGAGGCGGAGGTCCGCACACCGTCCGAGGCGGAGGTCCGCACACCGTCCGAGGCGGAGGTCTGCGCGCGGGTCAGCGAGGCGACCCACAGCGCGGTCCGCAGCGGCCGGTCGTCGGTGAACGCCAGCAGCCGCGGCTCGCCGTTCGCGTGGCTCGCCACGAAATGCAGGGGCCGGCCGTCGAAGCGGACCAGGTCGGCGGGGTCGTGCTCGACGCCGTCCACGACCACGGCCATGCTCGGCGGCCGGTGCGTGACGCGCCCGTTCGGGGCCGCGGGCCCGCCGGACGCCTCGCCGGGCCCGAGCGGCGCGGACGCGCCCACCGGCTCCGGCGACGCCGAGCGCGGGGCGCTCAGGCCGCGCCGGACCAACCCCTCCAGGGTGGTGATGCCGTTCTCCCGCAGAACCTCCAGCACGTCCTCCTCCCGCAGGCCGCCGACGTGCTCGGAGAACTGGAGAAGCCGTTCGACGCCGCGGCGCGTGTCATCGCCGAGCTGCTGAGTCGTCATGGGTGATTGAACCTCCGGTCCGCGCGTGGACCCCGGCACCCCGCCGGGACCCGCCTTGTGACCAGGCACGACAGGCGTCACCTGGGGGGACGCTCGGACGGTATCACGCGCGTGACCGGTCAACTGCGGAGCGTGGTGGCCGGACCGGGACATCGCGCTCTCCCGGACGCCGCGTTCCGTATATTTCCCTGATGTCTCCACGCGGGGGCGAGCGGAGAAGTCTGGGAGGATCGGCGGGTGGGCGTTCGCGGGGTGGCCGGGCCGCTGTTCAGCGCCACGACCTATCGGCGTGCGGTGCATCTGCTGCTCGGTGGGGTGCTGCTGTTGCCGTACCTGTTGCTCGGGTGGGCGTTCGCGCGCATGTACGCCGTTCCCGGCGCGCCGCAGGTGCTCCTCGCCGTCGTGCTGGCGGTGACCGCGCTCGTCGGGCTGGTGCCGCCGTTCCTGCGCGGCACCCGGGCCCTGGAGATCGCGGCGGCCCGCTCGCTGCTCGGCGTGGCCCTGCCCGACCCTCCCGCGACCGCCGAGCGGGGCCGGGCCGCGCGCGAGACGCGGCTGCGCGCGGCCCTGTGGTTCGCCGTCCACCTCTGCGCGGGCGGAGTCGTCGCCCTGCTCCTGTTCGTGCCCGTGGCGATGGGCCTGGCGTTCACGCTCCAGTGGCTGGACCTCGCGGGCGGCGCGCTGGCCGGGCTGCGGCTCGGGCCGCTGGACGAGCACGACACCGGGTGGCTCGCCCTGCTCGGCGCGGTCTTGCTGGTCGGCGCGCTGTACGCCGTCGCGGGGCTCGGCGGGCTCGCGGCCGTGATGGCCCCGGTGCTGCTCGGACCCTCGCCCGCCGAGCGCATCGCCGCGCTGGAGGCCCGCGCCGCCCGGCTCGCCGAGCGCAACCGGCTGGCCCGCGAGCTGCACGACTCCATCGGCCACGCGCTGACCGTGACCACGCTGCAGGCGGCGGCGGCGCGGGAGGTCCTGGAGAAGGACCCGGCGTTCGCCGCCCGCGCGCTCGCCGCGATCGAGGAGACCGGCAGGGCCGCCGCGGAGGACCTGGACCGCGTCCTCGGCATGCTCCGCGAGCCGGACGACGCCCACGGCCCGCCGGAGCCGCACGGCCGGCTGGCCGACCTGGACCGTCTCGTGGCGCACGCGCGCGGCGCCGGCGTCGAGGTCGGCGCGCGCGTCGAGGGGCCGGTGGACGGGCTTCCCGCCGCGGTGTCGCGCGAGGGGTACCGCATCGTCCAGGAAAGCCTCACCAACGCGCTGCGGCACGCCGGCCGGGTGCCCGTGGCGCTGCGCGTCCGCGCCGACGCGCGCACGCTCGCCATCGAGGTGACCAACCCGGTCACCGGCGTCCCCGGCCGCCGCCAGGGCGGGCACGGGCTCTCCGGCATGCGGGAGCGGGTCGCCATGCTCGGCGGCTCCATGACCGCCGGGGTGCGGGACGGGCAGTGGCGGGTCTCGGTACGGCTGCCGGTGGGGGAACCGTGATCACGGCCGGGGCGCGCCGGCCCCAGGCGGAGGGGGCGCGATGACGGTCATCCGGGTGGCGCTCGTCGACGACGAGGAGCTGATCCGGGTGGGGCTGCGCGTCATCATCGACGCCCAGCCCGACCTGGAGGTGGTCGGCGAGGCCGCCGACGGCGCCGAGGTGATGCCGATGGTGGCGCGCGGCCGTCCCGACGTGGTCCTCATGGACGTGCGGATGCCGGCCATCGACGGCATCGAGGCCACGCGCCGCCTGCTGGCCGCCTCCGGCGAGCCGCCCCGGGTGCTCGTCGTCACCACGTTCGAGAACGACGACCACGTGTACGACGCGCTGCGGGCGGGCGCGAGCGGGTTCCTGCTGAAGCGGGCGCGCCCGGCCGAGGTCGTGCAGGCGGTGCGCGTGGTCGCCCGCGGGGAGTCGCTGGTGTTCCCGGCCGCGATCCGCCGCCTGGCCGGCGCCCACGGGCGCGGCCCCGCCACCGGCCCGGCGGCCGACCGGCTCCGCCGCGCCCGGCTCACCGAGCGCGAGGAGGAGGTCCTGCGGCTCATGGCCGCCGGGCTGTCCAACGCCGAGATCGCCGCGCGCCTGGTCGTGGGCGCCGAGACCGTCAAGACGCACGTCGGCAACGTCCTGGCCAAGCTCGCCGCCCGCGACCGCACGCAGGCCGTGATCGTCGCCTACGAGTCCGGGTTCGTCAGCCCCGAGGGGTGAGGCCCCATGCCGTTCCGGCACGGGGCCGGGGCCCGGTGGAGGCGTCAGCCGGTCCCGGAGGCGCGGGCGGCGAGGTGGGCGCACATGGCGATCAGTTCGGCGCGCGCCGGAGAGCCGGGCAGGGCGTCCAGGGCGTGGCGGGCGCGGCCGGCGTGCCGGGCGACCTCGGCGCGGGCCTCGGCGAGGCCGGGGGAGCGCCGCAGCAGGCGCGTGGCGGCGGCCAGGCGTCCCGGGTCGGTGACGGGACCGCGGGCGAGCAGCCCGCGCAGCCGCGCCGGTGTCCGGCCCCGCCCCCGCAGGGCCCGGAGCACCGGCAGCGTCGCCACCCCTTGGCGCAGGTCCGCGCCCGCGGGCTTGCCCGCGCGCCCGTCCGGGCCCGCGATGTCGAGCACGTCGTCGCACAGCTGGTAGGCGACGCCGTACGCCTCCCCGAACGCCCCCAGCGCCTCCCGCGCCTCGGGGCCCGCCCCCGCCGCCTGCGCCCCGAGGCGGGCGGCCAGCGCGAACAAGGCCGCCGTCTTGTCGGCGATGACGCGCATGTAGTACCGCTCGGGATCGGCGTCGCGCCCCGCGCCGACGGTCTCGCGGAGCTGCCCGGTCACGAGCCGGGTCATCATCCGCGCCTGCTCCTGCGCCGCCGCGGGCCCGAGCGGCGCGACCAGCTCGGCGGCCCTGGCCACCAGGTAGTCCCCGGCGAGGATGGCCACCCGGTTGCCCCACCTGGCGTTGACGCTCGGAACTCCCCGCCGCGTCGCCGCCTCGTCCATGACGTCGTCGTGGTACAGCGAGGCCACGTGGATCAGCTCCACGGCCGCCGCCGCGCGCGGCACCTCCGGCCGGTCGGGATCCCCGAACCGCGCGGCCAGCAGGGCGATCCTGGGACGCAGCCGCTTGCCGCCCGCGGCCAGCAGGTGCGTCGCGACCGTGGTCAGGAAGGGGTCGCCGGGGGCGCGCAGCGTGGCGGCCAGCAGCTCCTCCACCTCCGCCAGGGCGTGGCGGGTCCACTCCGCGAGGGGACGCTCGCCGTCCGAGAGGGCCAGGGGGCCCGGCACGCCCGTCATCCCCGCCTCCCGCACATCGGGCACGCGCCGCGCCGCCGCAGGTAGTAGCAGAAGGCGGCGAACGCCAGGGCCGGGCCCCACAGCAGCCAGAGCGCGTGCGTGCCGAGCAGCACCGGGCTGTAGCCGGTCAGCCGGCCGAGCTCGGGCGAGGTGACGATGCCGAGGCCCGCCGTGACGACGATGGGCGCCACGTACGCCGCCGGGATCACGGCGAGCGTGATGGGGACGCGGCGGCCCGCCAGGCCGGGCGTCCAGTGGGGGAACACCTCTCCCCAGCGCTGGACGAGACCCAGCGTGAGCGCCGCCCCCGCGACGGCGGCCGTCGCGAGCCCCGCGCCCGCCCAGACGCCGCCGCTGTCCCACAGCGAGCGCAGCAGCGCGTCGTCGATGCCGAGCGGGATGCCCGCGAGCCAGGCGTACCGGCTCGCCGCGTACAGCAGGGGGATCACGACGGCCGCGGCCGTCGCCCAGCGGCTCAGCGCGAGCAGGCGGCGCCGGTCCCGCGCCGAGCCGTCGTGGCGCCGGCCGCAGCGGGCGCAGGCCCCCCGGGCGCGCCGCTGCCAGGACAGCACCGTGAACGCCACCAGATAGCCGCCGGCCAGGCACCAGACCTGGTTCAGCAGCGACCAGTCGAACACGGCGGCGTAGTCCACGCCTCGCGGCCAGCCGAAGGGGGCGCCGAGGATCAGCATCGGCGCGTACCCGGTGAGCGCGAGGACGTCCTCGGTCGGCACGCCCACGAGCAGGACCGCCGCCACAGTCCAGCCGAAGCCGAGCAGGGCGGCGCGCGCCGGGCGGCCCGGCGACACCGCGTGCCGGCCCGCCATGGCCAGGGCCGCGACGGCGGTGACGAGCAGCACGGTCGCGAAGATCGGCGCCCCCGTCGAGGCGGGCGGCGACCGCAGCAGCGCGGGGGAGTCCTCCGCGTGTCCCGGCCCGAAGGGGTAGCCCTTCCCGGAGATCGTCCAGAACAACGCCACCACTCCGTACAGGGCGGCCCACACCGCCGCCGCGTATCCCGCCCATCCGGCCCACCCGGCTTTCCGGGGAGAGGTGGTGGTGGACGGTGTGGTGTCGGATCGGGTGTCGGACACGATGGCTCCCATTTCGACGGGCGAAAGACCAACGTGTCCACATTCGCCGCGCGCCGTTGACCGGCGACTCCCCCCGCATCGGGAACCGCCTCCCCCGTACGGGGGACCGCCTCTCCCGCGCGGTGAGCGGGACGTCGAGGTGGGTCAGGAGCGCGGAGGACGTCAAGGATCCGTTCTCGTGCCGTGTGCCGGGCCGCTGAAATGGGCATTTAGCCCGATATCGGGGGAAAGGGCGTGAACCATGCGTCGTCGCCAGGTTCTCGCGCTCGGCGCGGGGCTCGTCGCAATGGCCGCCGGGTGCGGCGGCGCCACCGGCACGCGCGGCCCCGCCACCACGCGGATCTCGATGGTGGTGCCGGGCCCGGCGGGCGGCGACGCCGACAGGGTCGCCCGGTCGCTGAAAGGAGTGGCCGAACGCGAGTCGCTGGCCAGGGCCGTCCACGTCGAGACCAGGCCCCTCGCGTCCTGCCTGGCCGAGTTCACCCGGGCGCCCCGCGCCGACCAGGTCCTGATGGCCGAACCCGAGCTGGTCGGCACGGTGCGCGCCGCCCGCCCGTCGGGCGCCTTCGCCGGCACGACCCCGGTGGCCCGGCTCTGCGGCGAGTGGGAGCTGATCGCCGTCCCCGCGTCCTCGCGCCTGGCCACGTTCGGCGCGTTCGCCGACGCCCTGCGCCGCGACCCCGGCCGGCTCGCCGTCGCGGGCAGGAACGAGGGCGGCGTGGACCACCTGCTGCTCGGCATGCTCGCCCAGAGCCTCGGCGTCGACGCCCGCCTGGTCCGGTACGCGGCCCACCCGACCTGCGACGACGCCGTCGCCGCGCTCAACGGCGGCGGCGCGGCCGCCGTCATCGCGGGGCAGGCGGCCGTGCGGGCGCGCGTGCGCTCGGGAGAGCTGCGCGTGCTCGCGGTGTCCTCGCCCGAGCGCATCCCCGGCCTGGAGGCCCCGACGCTGCTGGAGTCCGACGTCCACCTGTACTGCGCGAACTGGCGCGGCCTGCTCGGGCCGGGCCGCCTCGCCGACGACGACCGCGCCGCGCTGGCCCTGCTGTGCCGGGACGTGGCCGAGTCGCCGCGCTGGCAGGCGCTGTGCGGGCGCAACGGCTGGACCCCCTTGTACCTGGACGGCGAGGACTTCCGGCAGTGGCTCGGCGTGGAGTCGGCCCGCCTCGGCCGCGCGCTCGGCGAGCTGGGCGTGCGGGCCTGACGGTGACGCTCCGTACCCCTGCTCGACACAACTTATAGGGGTTGTTGCGCGCCGCGCCACTAGATGTAGGATCCATGCTCGTCGCTGGTTCGCTTCGGCGAGGTAAGAGGGAAGCCGGTGTGAGTCCGGCGCTGCCCCGCAGCGGTGAGCGGGAACGACCGCCGTCACAAGGCACTGGGCCGCAGGGCCCGGGAAGCGACGGCCAGTAGGGGTGTGCCGTGCGCCCGCGAGCCCGAAGACCTGCCCGTGACGTCGTCCAGGCCCCGAGGGAGGGCCGCGAGACGAGGTCGTCCCGGCATGCCCGCATGAGGGCCGCCGGGCCATGTCTTCGTGCGCTCCTTCCTCGCGGCACCCCGTTCGCACGAAGGAGACAGCAGGTGACCGTGACCGACGCGGTGACTCACCCGGCGAGTGACGCGGCGACCGTCCCGCCCCCGGCCTACCGGCGGGACGCGGCCGGCGAGCGACGGCGGCTCGCCATCGAGGAGGCCGCCGCCCGGGTCATCGCCGACCCGGAGAACTCCCGCCTCGCCGCCCGGCTGCTCGCCGAGGAGATCGCCGAGGAGGCGGCGGCGCACGGCGTGCGGAGGTTCTCGGAGTCGGTCGCGGCCACGCACGCCGCGGGCCTGGTCCACGACCGGCTCGCCGCGTTCGTCCGGGACCACGCCGCCGCGCTGGACGCTCTCACCGACCCGGAGGGGGACGGCCGCTTCGAGTACTTCGGGCTGCGCACCGTCTACGACCGCTACCTGCTGCGCCACCCCGTCACCCGGGGCGTCCTCGAGACCCCGCAGCACTTCTTCCTGCGCGTCGCCTGCGGCCTCGCGCGGACCGTCGCCGAGGCCGGCGAGCTGTACCGGCTGATCTCCACGCTGTCGTACCTGCCGAGCTCGCCCACGCTGTTCAACTCCGGCACCCGCAGGCCCCAGCTCTCCTCGTGCTTCCTGCTGGACTCCCCGCGCGACGAGCTGGACGGCATCTACCAGCGGTACGCCCAGGTGGCGCGCCTGTCGAAGTACGCGGGCGGCATCGGCATCGCCTGGACCAGGGTCCGCGCGCGCGGCTCGCTGATCCGGGGCACCAACGGGCTGTCCAACGGCATCGTCCCCTGGCTGCGCACGCTGGACGCCAGCGTCGCCGCCGTCAACCAGGGCGGGCGGCGCAAGGGCGCGGCCTGCGTCTACCTCGAACCCTGGCACGCCGACGTCGAGGAGTTCCTCGAACTGCGCGACAACACCGGCGAGGACGCCCGGCGCACCCACAACCTGAACCTGGCCAACTGGGTGCCCGACGAGTTCATGCGCAGGGTCGAGGCCGACGCCGAGTGGTCGCTGTTCGACCCCAAGGAGGTCCCGGAGCTGACCGACCTGTGGGGTGAGGCGTTCGAGACCGCCTACCGCGAGGCCGAGGCCGCCGGACGGCAGGTCCGCAAGGTGCCCGCCCGCGCGCTGTACGGCCGCATGATGCGCACGCTCGCCCAGACCGGCAACGGCTGGATGACGTTCAAGGACGCCGCCAACCGCGCGTCCAACCAGACGGCGCTGCCGGAGAACGTCATCCACCTGTCCAACCTCTGCACCGAGATCCTGGAGGTGACCAGCGACGCCGAGACCGCGGTGTGCAACCTCGGCTCGGTCAACCTGGCCGCCCACCTGACCGGCGGCGGGCTCGACTGGGCGCGGCTGCGCGCCACGGTGGCGACCGCCGTCCGGTTCCTGGACAGGTCCATCGACCTCGGCTACTACCCGACGCCCGAGGCCGAGGCCGCCAACAGGCGCTGGCGCCCGATCGGGCTCGGCGTGATGGGCCTGGCCGACGTGTTCTTCGCGCTGCGCCTGCCCTTCGACGCGCCCGAGGCGCTGGCCCTGTCCACGCGCGTCGCCGAGGAGATCGCGCTCGCCGCCTACCGGACGTCCTGCGACCTGGCCGAGGAGCTCGGCGCCCACCCGTCCTACGGCGACACGCGGGCGGCGCGCGGGACGCTGCACCCGGACCACTACGCCGACGCCCGGCCCGTCCACCCCGGCGAGTGGGCGGCGCTGCGCGAGCGCGTCGCCGCCACCGGCCTGCGCAACTCGCTGATGATCGCGATCGCTCCGACGGCGACCATCGCCTCGATCGCCGGATGCTACGAGTGCATCGAGCCGCAGGTGTCCAACGTCTTCAAGCGCGAGACCCTGTCGGGGGAGTTCCTGCAGGTCAACCGCTACCTGGTGCGCGACCTGCGGGAGCGCGGGCTGTGGACGCCCGAGGTCAGGGACGCGATCAAGCGGGCGGACGGCTCGGTCCAGGACATCGCGTCCATCCCCGAGGACCTGCGCGCGCTGTACCGCACCGCGTGGGAGCTGCCGCAGAAGGCGCTGATCGACATGGCCGCGGCGCGCCAGCCGTACGTCGACCAGTCGCAGTCGCTGAACCTGTTCATGGCGGCCCCGACCATCGGCAAGCTGTCCTCGATGTACGCCTACGCCTGGCGCGCGGGGCTGAAGACGACCTACTACCTGCGCTCCCGCCCGGCCACCCGCATCGCGCAGACCACCGTCGCCGTCCCCGCCACGGCGTCCGCGACGCCCTCGGAGCCCGAGGCCGTCGCCTGTTCCCTGGAGAACCCCGAGATCTGCGAGGCGTGCCAGTGATGCTGCTCGACCCCGGCATGAACCTGACCCTGCGTCCGATGCGCTACCCGGACTTCTACGAGCGCTACCGGGCCGCGATCCGCAACACCTGGACGGTCGAGGAGGTGGACCTGCAGTCCGACCTCGCCGACCTCGCCCGGCTCGGCCCGCAGGAGCGCCACCTGATCAACCGCCTGGTGGCCTTCTTCGCCACCGGTGACTCGATCGTCGCCAACAACCTCGTGCTCAACCTGTACCAGCACGTCAACGCGCCCGAGGCGCGGCTGTACCTGTCGCGGCAGCTCTTCGAGGAGGCCGTGCACGTGCAGTTCTACCTCACGCTGCTCGACACCTACCTGCCCGACCACGACGAGCGGGCCAAGGCGTTCGCGGCGATCGAGCACATCCCGTCCATCCGGGACAAGGCCGAGTTCTGCTTCCGCTGGATCGACTCCATCGAGGGGCTGGCCCGGCTGGAGACCCGCGACGACCGGCGGGCCTTCCTGCTCAACCTGATCTGCTTCGCCGCGTGCATCGAGGGGCTGTTCTTCTACGGTGCCTTCGCGTACGTGTACTGGCTGCGTTCGCGCGGCCTGCTCGGCGGGCTGGCCACCGGGACGAACTGGGTGTTCCGCGACGAGTCCATGCACATGGAGTTCGCGTTCGCGGTCGTGGACACCGTGCGGGCCGAGGAGCCCGAGCTGTTCGACGACGAGATGGGCGCCCAGGTGACCCGCATGATCGAGGAGGCGGTCGCCGCGGAGCTCGCGTTCGCCCGCGACCTCTGCGGCGAGGGCGTCGCCGGGATGACGGCCGAGGGCATGCGCGAGTACCTGGAGTACGTCGCCGACCGGCGTCTGGCCCGGCTGGGCCTGCCGCCGCGTTACGGGTCGGCCAACCCGTTCGCCTTCATGGAGCTCCAGGACGTGCAGGAGCTGGCGAACTTCTTCGAGCGGCGCGTGTCGGCCTACCAGGTGGCCGTGGAGGGCACGGTGCGCCTGGACGAGGCGTTCTGACCCGCCGTCCCCGCCGTGGCGTATGAGCCATGTCTCTCTTTTTCATGATTCGTAATTCGATGTCTGGTTAGAACTGCGCGAGAGCCGGCGCGTGGCCCTGGGGCCCGCGCCGGTGGCACGTCCGTGAGCGGTGCCGCTGGAGGCCGCTGAAGGCCGCGGGAGGAGGTGATCGATTCCACCCCGGACTCGTGTGAAATGCCTGGTTCTGTGATGATTCGTGGTGACCAGCCGCGGCCCCGGGGGCCGGCGGAGGCCACGATCCCCCGCCCTGACGGGAGCCGACGACGAAGGGGGCGCCGCCGGTGCCATCGCTAGGGAGCTGGACGCTGCTCGTGCTCACGGTCGTCGCGGCGATCGTCGCGGTCGAGCTGCTGCGGAGGCTGCTGAAGTCGCGCCGGGTCAACGGCAGGTTCTCCCTGGCCGGGCCGCTGGTCGAGCGCTGCACCTGGCCGGGCTTCGCCACCGCGGGCGTGGTCGCGTTCAACACGGTGTACGTCCCCGGCATGACGGGGAACACCGGCGCCGACGGCCGCCCCGTCCCGGGCCCGAGCGGCAACGCGATCGAGCAGGTCGTCACCCTCCTGCTCATCGCCTGCGTCGCCTGGCTGGTCATCCAGGCCGCCTACGCCGTCACCGACGTGGTGCTGGAACGGCTCGGCACGGTCGAGGGCGAGGGCAACCGCAGGGCGCGGCGCATCCGGACGCAGATCGCGCTGGTCCGCCGGGTCGCCGCCGCCGTGATCATCATCGTGGCCATGGGCGCCATGCTGTTCAGCTTCCCCGCCGTCCGCGCCCTCGGCGCGGGGCTGCTGGCCTCGGCGGGCATCGCGGGCGTGGTCGCGGGCATCGCGGCGCAGTCCACGCTCAGCAACCTCATCGCCGGGCTGCAGCTCGCCTTCAGCGACGCCATCCGCCTGGACGACGCGGTGGTGGTGGACGGCGAGTGGGGCCGCATCGAGGAGCTGACGCTGACCTACGTCGTCGTGCGCCTGTGGGACGAGCGGCGGCTGATCCTGCCGGTCTCCTACTTCACCACCAACCCGTTCGAGAACTGGACCCGCTACGAGAGCCGGGTCATCGGCCACGTCCTGCTGTACGTCGACTGGTCGGTCCCGGTGGACGAGCTCAGGACCGAGTTGTACCGGCGGCTGCGCGACCATCCGCTGTGGGACCAGAAGGACTGGTCGGTCCAGGTCACCGGCGTCCAGCCCAACGGCCTGGTGGAGCTGCGCGCGCTCATGAGCGCCTCCGACGCCCCGAGCGTGTGGGACCTGAAGTGCGACATGCGCGAGCACCTGGTCGCCTACGTCCGCGAGAAGTACCCCGAGGCCCTGCCGCGCCTGCGGGTCGAGGAGACCGCGTTCCCCGGCGGCCCCGAGCGCACGGGGACCCGGCCGGGCGCGGGCCTGCTCGGCGGGCCCCGCACGCCCTACCCCGACGACGTCGCCGGCTCCCAGCCGGACGGCGGCCCTCCTCCGAAGGCCGACGCCGACGCCGACGCGGGCCCGGCACGCTGACCGGACCGCGGCACGGCCCCGCGCGCGGCGGACGCGCGGCTCGGCCGGACGCGCGGCTCAGCCGGCCTGCGGCCGCAGCACCCGCGTGGCCCCCGCGATCAGCGCCGTCGCGAGGATCCACCCGGAGGCGATGAGCACGTTCGCCAGCCACTGCGTCCACCCCACCGGCTCCCACGCGGCGCGCTGCTCGAAGACGCTCACCGGCACCAGCAGGTCCAGCGTGTAGGGGAAGGCGTGGAAGACGCGCCGCTCGTCCAGGCCCACCTGGGAGGGCGGGTACAGCGTGAACACCACCGTGCCCGCGACGAGCAGCAGCCCGAACCACACCCCGGCCAGCCACGCGCGGTGCCCGTACCCGACGGCGACGTCCAGCACGTACCCGCCCGTCCGGCCCGCGACGCCGAGCGTGGCCCGCCGCGCCCGCTGCTTGGCCAGCAGGACGGCACGGGCCTCCTGGTCGTGGCCGATCCTGCGGTACCAGGTGGCGAGCTGCTCGTAGGGATGCGGACGGTAGCCCTCGGGGTCGCGCGCCAGCCAGGACAGGCGGTCGGCCAGCGTCATGCCGCCGCGCAGCGACTCGACGGTGAAGCCGTTGAGCCGCACGGCCGCGGGGTAGGAGCCGGCGGCGTCGAGCAGGACGCCGATCCGCGAGTATCCGAGGTTCACCTCCCCGCTCATCGACGTCGGCCGCAGGATCAGCTCGTCCACCTGCATGTGGCTGAGGTGCAGGCACCGCTCGCTCCCGGGCGCCGACAGCACCGCCTTGTCGAACGACAGCACCCCTCCCACCCGGGCGCCGCGGAGCCGGACCGTGCCCACGGCGGTGAAGCCGCCGCTGAACTCGATGCTGGACGCCTGCAGGTGGTCGGCGTACACGGCGTGCCCGCCCTCATTCTCGATCACGGCGCGCTGCAGGTACAGGCCGCTGTTGAAGCGTGCCCCGATCATGCGCAGGCCACCCTGCGCGCGCAGGTCGCGGCAGAACGCGCCGCCGTCCACGGTCAGGCCGCCCGCCCAGAGCGCCCACTGGTTCTGGTCCCAGCCGCGCTCGCGCTTCTCGGCGTCGGTGAACGGGCGGCGGGCGTTCTCCAGGTAGCTCTCGGAGGCTCCGCCATCGGGGTCGGGCGGGTGCAGGACGGTCCTGGCCAGGCGGAGCTGCCCGGTGATGTGCGCGTTGTCGAGCCGTAAGCCGGCGCGGATCGTGCAGTCGTCCAGCTCCAGCATCCCGTCGATCGTGCAGCGCGCCGCGCGCAGCCGGTAGATGTCGCAGCCGCGGAACCGCACACCCTTGGCGGTGGTGTCGGTCAGCGAGACGATGCCCGGCAGGTGGCAGTTCAGCAGGTGGAGCTTGGTGGTGAGCGCGGCGTCGGAGAGGTCGAGGTTCCCGGGGACGTGCGCCCCGGCCAGCCGCAGCCCCGCGACCTGCCCGGGTTCCGGCGGGTTGGCGCCCAGCATGAGCGCGGCGATCACCTCGGCCCGCACCGTGCGCGCCCGTCCCCAGGAGGCGCCCTTCGCGGGGTCGTCGGCGCCGGGGTCCCCGCTGCGCAGGTCCACCCACGCGCCGGAGGGGTAGGCGTCCCACACCCGTCGCTCCGCGGCGGTCAGCCGCCGGAACGGTCGTGATCTCCGCACACCTGGACTCTAGCGCGACGGCCCCGCCTCCGGCCGGTATGAAGTCCCATGGATCGGGGCAATCCAGTCCGGCCGTACGGCGTGGGTCAGTCGGGTTCGATGTGGATCGCCCGCTCCTCGGCCGACAGGTCGCCGTCGTCCGCTCCGAGGTCCTCGGCGTACTCCTCGGACTCTCTGTCCGGGCGGGCGCCCTCGTCGGGGGCCACCAGCCGGTGCTCCTCGCGCGGCGAACGGGCGCGGTCGGGGGCCTCCCGCCACAGGCGGCGATCGAGGTCGTCGCGCTGCCGCGGGTCGTCCGGGGTGATCTCGTAGCCGATGGGCAGGTTGTCGGTCCACTCCTCGATCTCGGTCAACTGCTCGTCGTCGCCCATGTCGGGCTCGCGTCTGGTCTCGCTCATACGCCGGGCCCTACCCCCGAACGGTCACATGTTGCCAAATCTCCGGCATGGGATCGGGCAACGGACGTGAGATCCTCGCCGGTCGCTACCGCTCGACGATCTCGTTCTTGCCGATCACCACCACGCCCCCGCGGGTCACCGCGAAGCGCGAGCGGTCGTAGTCGGCGTCCACGCCGATGCGCGCCCCGTCCGGGATCACCACGTTCTTGTCGATGATCGCGCGCCGCACCACCGCGCCCCGGCCGATCTTCACGCCGTGCATGAGCACCGAGTCCTCCACCTGGGAGTGGGAGTGCAGCACCACCCCTGGCGACAGGATCGACCGCCGCGCCGTGCCGCCGGAGACGATCACGCCGGGGGAGACCATCGAGTCCAGCGCGTGCCCCACCCGGTCGCCGTCCTCGTGGACGAACTTGGCGGGCGGCAGCGGGTCGTGGCCGGTGTAGATCGGCCAGCGGTCGTTGTAGAGGTTGAACACCGGCTGGGCGGACACCAGGTCCATGTGCGCGTCGTAATAGGCGTCCAGGGTGCCGACGTCCCGCCAGTAGCCGCGGTCGCGCTCGGTGGAGCCGGGCACCAGGTTGTGCGCGAAGTCGTACACCTCCGCGCCGCCGGACTTCACGAACATCGGGATCACGTCGCCGCCCAGGTCGTGCCTGCTGCTCGGGTCCAGCGCGTCCTCGCGCAGCGCGTCGATCATCGCCTGGGTCCTGAAGACGTAGTTGCCCATCGAGGCGTAGATCTGGTCGGGGGCGTCCGGCAGGCCGATGGCGTCCTTGGGCTTCTCGCGGAACGCGACGATCCTGCGCCCGGCGGGATCGGTCTCGATCACGCCGAACTGGTCGGCCAGCGACAGCGGCTGCCGGATGGCGGCGACCGTCACGTCCGCGCCGGAGTCGATGTGCTGGTCCACCATCTGGCGCGGGTCCATGCGGTAGATGTGGTCGGCGCCGAACACGATGCAGTGCTCGGGCAGCTCGTCGTAGATCAGGTTCAGGTTCTGGAACAACGCGTCGGCCGACCCGGCGAACCAGCGCGGGCCGAGCCGCTGCTGGGCGGGCACAGGGGTGACGTAGTTGCCGAGCATGGTCGACATCCGCCAGGTGCGCGAGACGTGCCGGTCCAGGCTGTGGCTCTTGTACTGGGTCAGCACGACCATGCGCAGGAAGCCGCCGTTGGCCAGGTTGGACAGCACGAAGTCGACCAGGCGGTAGATCCCGCCGAAGGGCACCGCGGGCTTGGCGCGGTCGGCCGTCAGCGGCATCAGGCGCTTCCCCTCGCCACCGGCCAGCACGATCGCGAGGATTCTCGTCGTCATGGCACCGACGTTACCCGCCTTTACCATGCCCAATCCGACGAAACACCGGCGAACGCTAAGGTCGTCCCATGCGAGTCGATCTCCTGAGCCGCGAGTACCCGCCCGAGGTCTACGGCGGGGCCGGAGTCCATGTGGAATACCTCGCCAGGGAGCTGAGGAAGCTGGCCGAGGTGCGCGTCCGCTGCTTCGGCGCGCCGCGGGCCGAGACCGGGGTGGACGCCTACCGGGTCCCGGACGGCCTCGGCGGCGCCAACGCGGCCCTGCAGGTCTTCGGCGTGGACCTGGAGATGGCCGCCGCCTGCGCCGGCGCGGACCTCGTGCACAGCCACACCTGGTACGCCAACCTCGCCGGCCACGTCGCCAAGATGCTGCACGGCGTCCCGCACGTGGTCACCACCCACAGCCTGGAGCCGCTGCGCCCCTGGAAGGCCGAGCAGCTCGGCGGCGGCTACACCCTGTCCTGCTGGGCCGAGCGCACCGCGCTGCTCGCCGCCGACGCGGTGATCGCCGTCTCGGAGGGCATGCGCCGCGACGTGCTGGCCTGTTACCCCGAGATCGCGCCCGAGCGGGT
This sequence comes from Sphaerisporangium krabiense, assembly GCF_014200435.1. Lineage (NCBI taxonomy): Bacteria > Bacillati > Actinomycetota > Actinomycetes > Streptosporangiales > Streptosporangiaceae > Sphaerisporangium > Sphaerisporangium krabiense. The sequence goes on from NZ_JACHBR010000002.1 coordinate 970,937, forward strand.
CAGCGTCATCCACAACGGCATCGACACCGCGCAGTACGCGCCCGACCGCGGCACCGGCGTCCTGGCCCGCCACGGCATCGACCCCGGCCGGCCGTACGTGGTCTTCGTCGGCCGCATCACCCGGCAGAAGGGCCTGGCCCACCTGCTGCGCGCCGCCCGCGCCTTCGACCCGGGCGCCCAGATCGTGCTCTGCGCGGGCGCTCCCGACACGCCCGAGATCGCGGCCGAGGTCACCGGCCTGGTCGAGGAACTGCGGACGGGCCGGGCGGGCGTCGTGTGGATCTCCGAGATGCTCCCGAGGCCCGAGGTGATCCAGATCCTCACCGGCGCCTCGGTGTTCGTGTGCCCCTCGGTGTACGAGCCGATGGGCATCGTCAACCTGGAGGCCATGGCCTGCGAGACCGCCGTCGTGGCCACCGCGACCGGCGGCATCCCCGAGGTGGTCGCCGACGGCGAGACCGGCCTGCTCGTGCCCATCGACCAGGGCGTCGACGGCGAGCCGCACGACCCGGAGGCGTTCGCCGCCGCCATCGCCGAACGCGTCAACGCCCTGCTCGCCGACCCGGCGCGCGCCGCCGCGATGGGCGAGGCCGGCCGCCGCCGCGCCGTCGAGCACTTCTCCTGGCCCGCGATCGCGGCGCGCACTCGGGAGCTCTACGCGACATTGCTCTAAGAAACGTTATTAGCGTCGGTCCGAAAAGGGGCTCGACCCCCGGCCGTTCCTACTGATTCCCGGAAGATTCTCGCCGTACGTCGCGCCCTTTGCCGGTATCTCTGAAACATCTCTGGAAAAGCCCCCTTATAAAGGTGGGCCGCTCTAGGCTTGCCGCAGCCGTGACGCTCGGAGGACGCCGGGAGGACGCATGGTCGTGGAGGATCCCCGGGCGGGCGGGCCCCAGGCGGGGCAGGCGGGCCAGACCGGGCAGTACGGGGCGCCGTACGCGGTCCGGCCGCCCATGGGCAACACGACGCGCTACCTGTGCGCCGGGGCGTACCTGGACACCGGATTCCGGAACAGGGTCCTGGAAGAGACATTGCGCGATGAGTTCCGCGCGATTCCCCCCTCGTACGGCGATTTCGACGTGGCCCCGGTCATCCACCACTGCCGTCGCGCCCGCACCATGCTGGCGGTGCGCGACCTGCTCATCACGCTCGTCTTCGTCGTGGGGCTCTTCACGCAGTTCGTCACCACCTTGGGCTGGCTGTTCGTCCTCACCCCGTACGCCCTGCTGACGCTCGACCGGATACGCCGCGGGCCGCTGGTCGTCCGCCTGCTGCTGTGGGCCTGGGCGATCTACTCCGGCTTCACGATCGTGATCACCGCGCTGGTCGCGTTGTTCGTGAGCGTGCTCGGCCCCCTGGTCGGCCTGTTGTTGTTCGGCGCGCCCGGCACCGGCGCTTCCAGCCTGATGCTGCGCTCGGCCGGGTCCACGCCGGTCGGCGTGTTCGCCGTGCCCCTGGCCACGCTCGGCATCGCCCTCGCCTACCGCGTCGTGACCTACCTGACGCTCGTCGGCTCCCTCAAGCCCGGCTCGCCCGAGCCCGAGCCCGCCCGGCCCGACCCGCCCAAGCTCGCGCGCCGTCTCGACTACATCCGCAGGGCCCAGCGCGGCAACGTCACCATGTACGCCAACGAGGACGCGTTCATGGGCGCCGGCGCCATCGAGCGCGCCTGGTCCATCGCGGTGGAGCTGGACCGCGCGCGGGGCGCCGACGGCGGAGAGCGGCGGCAGGCGCCCGCCGACATCGACCCGGTGGAGCTGCACGCCCACGTCCGCGACCGGCTCGTCCAGATGCGCGACGGCGTGCTCAGGCAGAACGAGAGCCTCCACCTGCTGCGCATGGGCGACCACGTCGTCACCCGCGGGGCGTTCGGGACGCCGGGCCCGGGACGTCCCCTCCACCCGCTGATCATCCACGGCGGGCCGGGGAAGGCGCCCGGCCACGAGCGGCCCGAGGACCAGGGACGCCCCCGCTACCAGGCCACCCCCGAGGAGATCGCCGCCGTCATCCGCCACCCGCAGGGCGGCGTGCGCTACTACCAGCGCGTCACGGTCGGCGGCTCGGGCCAGGAGATCCGGGACGCGCACGGCGGGCTGGTCGCGCCCGCGGAGGACCTGGAGGTCCTCACCTCGGCCTTCATCTACCTGGCCGTCGAGGGCCGCATGCTGTACACGCAGTTCGTCGTCACCGTGCTGCCGCCCGCCAAGGCCCTCTACCACATCGTCGACGAGCTGCCCACGATGAACGTGGCACGCCTGGTCTGGGAGGCCGTCCGCGCGCTGAAGCTCCACCTGCTCGCCGACGTGGCCGCGGCGCCCGCGCGCCTGGCCCGCACCGCCTGGCAGGCGGCCCGCCGGGCCCTCACCGCCCCCGACCCCGCCGACTACCTGGTCTACCGGTACGGCGCGCGGCTGAGCGCGCGGGAGATCGGGGCCGCCCCCGAGCCCCAGACGCACATCCAGGTGCTGGACACCCTCAAGTACACCAAGCTGATCGAGCAGCGTCTCACCGAGGCCGTGCTCGACTTCCTGGAGGAGCGCGGGATCGACACCGCCGGCTACCGCCTGCAGGCCGCGAGCGTGTCGATGAACACGCTCATGGTCGGCGCGGGCGGCACCGTGAGCGGGCCGGTCAGCTTCGGCGCGCACTCCTCCGCCACCGTCAACAACCTGGGCCGCGCGCCCGTCTGAGGCGATCGGGAGGACCATCCGATGGGCGACGAGTATCGCGTCGAGGTGAGCGGGCGCGCCGACGGGCCGATCGCGCTCGGCCCGCACGCCCGCGCCACCGTCAACAACATCGGCGCGCCGGTCTCCCGGGACGACGCCGCCGAGCTGCTCGACCGGCTGGAGCGGCTCATCGACGCGCACGCCGGCGAGATCCGCGACCCTGACAAGGCGTCCAGGGACCTGGCGGACGTGCGCGGCGAGCTGGAGGAGGCGTCCCCCGACCGCGACCGCGTCCTGGACGCGCTGCGGCGGCTCGCGGCCCGGGCGGCGGAGGTGACGGTCATCGTCGAGGTCGTCTCCCAGGTGCGGGAGCTGTTCTCCTGACCCACGCGCCCCGCCCCGTCCCCGCGGGCGCTCAGTACACTGGCGGCGTGCTCGTGATCGACCGGGTCAGGATGGCCTTCACCGACCGCCACGGGGGAGTCAGCTCGGGGGCGTACGGCACGCGCAACCTCGGCGGCGGCGTGGGGGACGACCCCGGGGCCGTCGCGGAGAACCGCGCGCGCACCGCCGAGGGCTTCGGCCTCGACCCCGCGGGCGTGGTGTTCATGCGGCAGGTCCACGGCCGCGACGTCGCCCACGTGACCGGGCCGTTCGGCGGCGAGCCGCCCCCGCTCGACGGCGTGTTCACCGACAGGCCCGGGCTCGGACTGGCGGTGCTGGTCGCCGACTGCGCGCCCGTCCTGCTCGCCGACCCCTCCGCCGGCCTGGTCGGGGCCGCGCACTCCGGCCGCGCCGGCACCGCCGCCGGGGTGGTGACCGCCCTGGCCGAGGCCATGCGCGCCCGCGGCGCCCGCGACCTGGTCGCGCTGGTCGGCCCGCTCGCGTGCGGTGCCTGCTACGAGGTGCCCGAGGCGATGCGCGCCGAGTTCGCCGCCGCCCTGCCCGAGGCGTGGTCGACCACCCGCGCGGGCACCCCGGCCCTGGACCTGCGGGCCGCGATCGCCGCTCAGCTCGCCCGTGCCGGAGTGGAGGACGTCCGCCACGACGCGCGCTGCACCATCGAGACCGCCGAGCTGTTCTCTCACCGGCGCGACCGCCCGACCGGCAGGTTCGCCGGATACGTCTGGCTGGACGGCTGAGCGGCCGGCGCCGAGAGCCCCGCCACCGCCGCCGTGCGGGACGCGCGTGCGCTCGCCCGCCGCCGCATCGGCGTGACCAGCGCCACCCCCGTCAGCACGGCCGCCGCGCCCAGCATCGGGGCGACGCCCGGCGCGAAGCCGGTGACGGTCAGCGTGAGCAGCCCCGCCCCCGCCAGGCCCGTCGCCGCGGCGACCCGGAGCGCGCCCGGGTCCGCGCCGGCCGCGGCGGGCGGCTCCTCGTGCCGCGCGAACAGCCGGATCAGCGGCCAGGCCACCAGCGCCAGCGCGGCCAGCCACAGCGGCCACCCCGCCAGCCACGCGGCGCTCGCCGGTGCGGGGGTCGCCAGGCCGAAGCCGACCACGGCCACGCCCGCGACGACGAACAGCGCGCTCATGTGCCACAGGTAGACGGTCATCATGCGCGGGCCCGCCCACGCCGCGACCCGCGCCACCCGGGGACGCGCGGCCAGGCGGACGATGCGGGGACGCAGCAGCATCGCCAGCCCGATCTGCCCGAACGCCACGCCGAGCAGCGCCACGGTCGGCGGGGCCATGTTGGAGATCGCCCCCGGCAGGCCGATCATGCTGCCCGGGTACGGCCCGAAGGCGACCAGGGCGGCGGCGGTGGCGAACCCGCCCGCGGCCATGAGCCGGAACCCGGCGAGCCTGCCCTTGGCGTAGAGGAAGCCGAGCTGGTGGACCGCCAGCCAGACGAACACCACGTTGGCGTACCCGGCCGCCTCGGCGCCGGTGAACCGGATCACGTCGGTGAGCACGGCGGCCACGGCCAGCGCGGCGGGCACGCGCCCGCCGAACCGTTCGCCGAGGCGCAGCAGCCACGGCGTGGCCGCCACCGCGACCAGGTAGATCGCGAGGAACCACAGCAACTGCCCGGCCAGCCGGGCGGCGACCAGCACGGGCTGCTCCGCCAGCCCGAGCGCCAGCAGCAGGTGGGGGAGCGGGATCCACACCACCGCCAGCGGGAGCACCGGCCAGGCCAGGCGCCGCACGCGGCCGGCCAGCCAGCGCGCGTCCCCGCCGCCGCGCGCGGCGTGCGACCGGTGGCTGATCGCGTTGGCGGCGCCGCCGGCGAAGAAGACCAGCGGCATGACCTGGGTGATCCAGGTGATCAGGAACGCGCCCGGCGCGCTGAAGGCGTTGCCCGTGGTGACCTGTCCCCCGGCGTAGGAGAGGACCGGGATGCTCCAGTGCTCCAGCACCACCATCCCGATGCCGAACAGCCGCAACAGGTCGATGAACACGTCGCGGCCGGGGCGGGTCCTGGCAGCCGGGGGCGGTGGTCCGGCCGGGGTGACCGGGGGGACGGCGAGCTGGGCGGGCATGAGGGCACCTCGTATGACGGGGAGAGGAATCCGGGTGGAGAACCCGTGCTCCGACCCTCTCGCCGCGGGCGGGGCGCGCGCAGTGACGGCTGCGGGTGTCTTGCCGTCCGCTCACCTGACCGGTCGCGGTAGTGCTGGCCCTACCGTCCACTGGCCTGTGCGCTGGCTCGAAGCGCCCCCTCGGGCCTCGTACCTTTGAGGGCATGACCTCCCCTTTCAAGCGTCTCGGCACGGACACCCGCTATCTGCTGCTGGGCTTCCCCCTGGCCGTGCTGAGCTTCTGCCTGCTGCTGCCGGGCCTCGTGGCCGGGATCGGCACGGCCGTGGTGTGGCTGGGGCTGCCGATCCTGGCCGTGACCCTGCTGGCGGCCAGGGGTTTCGCCAACGTCGAGCGCGGCTGGCTCCCCGAGATCCTCGGCAGGCCCGTGGCCCTGCCGCGCCGCAAGCGGGCGCCTGAGGGGGCGGGCCGGACGCGCCGGCTGATCCAGCCGCTGCTGGACGGCCAGTCGTGGCTGGACCTGCTGCACGGCATCGTGGTGTTCCCCGTGGCGGCCATCACCTTCGTCCTGACCGTTGCGTGGTGGGGCGTGACGCTGACCGGGCTGCTGTACCCCCTGTACGGATGGATCATCCCCCAGTCGCACGACAACGTGCAGCTCCCCGAGCTGCTCGGCCTCGGCAGGGGCTACACCGTGGACGCGCTGTTCTACGTCGCGGTCGGGGCGGTGTTCGGGCTGACCCTGCCGCTGGTCCTGCGGGGCGCCGCGCTGGTGCAGGCCGGTCTCGGCCGGGCGCTGCTCACCGGGGTGGCCGAGCTGCGCGAGCGCATCGACGACCTCACCGAGGGACGCGCCGCCGCGGTGTCGGCCGAGGCCGACGCCCTGCGCAGGCTGGAGCGCGACATCCACGACGGGCCGCAGCAGCGCCTGGTCCACCTGGCGATGGAGCTGTCGCGGGCCCAGCGCCAGATGCGCAAGGACCCACAGGCCGCCCAGGCGACGATCGCCGAGGCGATCACCGCGACCCGTGACACGCTGGACGAGCTGCGCGCCCTGTCGCGCGGCATCGCGCCGCCGATCCTCAGCGACCGCGGCCTCGCCCCCGCGCTCGCCGCGCTCGCCGGCCGCTGCACGGTCCCGGTGGAGCTGGACGTGCAGACCGCCGAGCGGTACACGGCCGTCGTCGAGAACACCGTCTACTACGTGGCGGCCGAGTCGCTGACCAACGTCGCCAAGCACAGCAGGGCCGAGCTCTGCACGCTGTCGCTCGTCCGCCTGGGGGACACGCTGGTGCTGAGCATCGGCGATGATGGGGTCGGCGGCGCCCACGTCGCCAAGGGGCACGGTCTGTCCGGCCTCGCCGACCGGCTGCGCGCGGTCGACGGCGAGCTGGCCGTCCAGTCGCCCGTCGGAGGTCCCACTTTGATCGTCGCGGAGGTGCCGTGCGGGTAGTCGTCGCCGATGACGCCGTGCTCATCAGGTCCGGCCTGATCAGGCTGCTGGAGGAGTTCGGCTGCGAGGTGGTGGACGCGGTCGGCGACGGCGACGCCCTGGTGAAGTCCGTCGTCGCCCACCGTCCCGACATCTCGGTCGTGGACGTCCGCATGCCGCCCGGCTTCACCGACGAGGGCCTGCGCGCCGCCGTGGAGGCCCGGCGGCGGGTGCCGGGCTCCCCGATCATGATCCTTTCGCAGTACGTCGAGGTGTCCTACGCCGACGACCTGCTGGCCGACGCGCGCGGCGCGGTCGGCTACCTGCTCAAGGACCGCGTGGCCGACGTCGACGAGTTCCTGGAGGGGCTGCGTCGCGTGGCCTCCGGCGGCACCGTTTTCGACCCCCAGGTGGTGGCCCAGTTGATGGTCAGGCGACGGCGCGACGACCCGCTCGCGTCGCTGACCCCGCGCGAGCGCGAGGTGCTCGGCCTGATGGCCGAGGGGAAGTCCAACCCGGCGATCGGCCGGCAGCTCGTCATCACCGACGGCGCGGTCGAGAAGCACGTGCGCAGCATCTTCAACAAGCTCGGCCTGTACGCCGACGACGGCGACCAGCACCGGCGGGTGCTCGCCGTGCTGGCCTACCTGCGCTCCTGACCGCCGCTCAGCCGGGGACGACGACGGTGACCGACGAGAGCACGTGCCGGAACCCGAGGCGCTCGTACAGCCGCCGGGCCGGGTTGCCCTCGGTGACGGCCAGGCCGAGCGCGGGCAGCCCGTGCAGGGTGGCCAGGGCGAGCGCCCGGCGCAGCATCACGGCGCCGAGGCCGGCGTACCGCGGGTTCGGGTCGCGGAAGACCTCGTAGATCCACGGGCCGGCGAGCGGGGGGTCGCCGTGGCCGCCGACGAGCACCCCGGCGACCACGCGGTCGTCGCGCAGCAGCAGCCCCCCGCAGGGCAGCAGCGGGCCGTAGGACTCGCCGGCCAGCAGCGGCGCGAGCTCCCCTTCGAGGGCCTCGGCGTCGGTGATGGGATTGTGGTCGGGGTGGCCGGCCGGATAGGCGGCGCGCCAGGCGGGGAACACCTCGGCGGCGGGGACGGCGTCGCAGGACACCACGCCGTAGCCGGTCTCGGCCCATTCCGCGGGGGCGGGGTCGACGCGCAGGTCCCGCGAGTGGACGTGGGCGTGCCGCCGCGGGCGGGCGCCCGCGGCGACCAGGCGGCGGGCGAGGTCCTCGTCGCAGGAGATCACCCAGCCCGGCATCTCGCGCAGGATCACCTCGACCGCGCCGGGGGCGAGCTCGCGGGCGAGGTCGGCCCAGGGACGTCCGGCGCGCGTGCTCTCGACGTAGCTGAGCACCGGGCGTCCGGCCTGGTCGGTGGCCGTCCGGCGGCTGAGAGTCTCCACGCCGTCCAAGTTAGGGCCGTCCGGACCGAACGGCCACTGCTTTTCGGGTGATTTGCCCTGGTTGCCGACTCTGTGCGCGAATCATCCGGCAGAGATTTACCGGAGTCAGGATCCCATTCAAGTGCCCGAGATTTATGTAACGTTCTGGTACCAGCGGGACCGGTGAGGCGCTAGTGTGATCGCGCGCGCAAATGTCCCGATGATCCCGGTAGGCACCCAGCAGCACGTTGTCCGGTATGGACCGGCCGACGTTATCTGGCGGAGGACGGGATGAAAGAAACGCGGCATAGACGTGCCCCGCAGCGAACCCGCCCACGAGGCCCCCTCGTGGCAGGCCTGTTCACGTCCACGTCGCTGATCGCCGGGACGGCGCTCTTCGGGGCGTCGGTCTTCGGCGACGTGCAAGGCTTCCTCATCTTCTACTCGGGGGTGTTCACGCTCGTTGCGCTGACGGCGACGGTGCTGGCCGGCCTGGCCGCCACCGACCGGATCCTCCTCGCGGTACGGCACCGCGTGCGTCTCCAGGCCGTTCACCGGGCCGCCGCGGTCCTGTCCGCCGGCTTCCTGATCACACACGTCGTCCTCCAGATCCTGCGAGGACGCCTGGACCCCGCGGCGGCGTTCCTCCCCGGACGGGCCGGGCAGGCGGTCGGCCTCGGCACGATCGCCGCCTACCTGCTCGTCCTCGCCGCCGCGACCGGCGCCTTCCGCGGGCGCTTCGCCACCATGTCCCGCCCATGGGTGTGGCGCACCCTGCACGTCACGGCCTACCTGTGCTGGCCGCTCGCCATCGTGCACGGGCTGACCGCCGGGCGCGAGCCCGCCGACTGGGTGACCTTGTGTTACGTCGCCTCGCTCGTCGCGGTCGGGCTCGGCCTGCTGGTCCGCATGGTCGTCACCGTCGGCCCGAGGCGGGGCGCCCCGGCCGCCCGTCCGGCCACCATCGGCCGCAAGGCCGAGTACATCCGGGTCGACGACGTCTTCGACGAGGAGTTCTGGGTGACCTTGAGAAAGGAGGTGCGGCGATGAACGGGCCCGGCGTGCCCGAGGTGTTCAGGATCGGCCCCGGCCGGCTCACCGCCGGCCTCGACCGCACTCCCCGCCTGGACCACGACACGCACCGCAGGGTGCACGGCCGCCTGCCGCGGCTGCCCGTCGACGATCTGATCGCCCTGGCCGAGCTCGGCGACCTGCGCGGCAGGGGAGGCGCGGGCTTCCCCTTCGCCCGCAAGCTCCGCGCGGTCATCGACGCGGCCGGCCGCCGGGGCGCGCCCATCACGGTGGTCGTCAACGCGACCGAGGGCGAGCCCGCCGCCGCCAAGGACAAGGTGCTGCTCACCCGAGCCCCCCACCTGATCCTGGACGGCGCGGACCTGGTCGCCCGCGCGCTGGACGCCCGAGAGATCGTCGTGGGCGTCGCCCACGGCGGCCCGGGGGAGCGGTCCCTGCTCAACGCCGTGCACGAGCGCGGCATGACCGACACCGTGCGCGTCGTCCGCATGCCCGACCGGTTCATCTCCGGCGAGAGCGGCGCCCTGATCGCCGGCATCAACGGCGAGCGCCCGATCCCGCCGGGCCGCAAGGTCCGCGCCAGCGAGATGGGCGTCGGCGGCATGCCGACCATGCTGTCCAACGCCGAGACCTACGCCCAGCTCGCGCTGCTGGCGATGCTCGGGGTGGACCTGTACTCCTCGGTCGGCACCCCGCTCGAACCGGGCACTGTCCTGCTGTCGGTCAGCGGCTCGGCGCGGCGCCCCGCCGTCGTGGAGACCCCCACCGGGGTGCGGCTGCGCGAGGTGCTCGACCTGTGCGACGCCGTCGTGGGCAAGGGCGTGCTGCTCGGCGGCTACCACGGCACCTGGATGTCCGCCGAGGCCGCCGAGCGCGCGGAGGTGTCGCGGGCCGGGTTCGAGGCCCTCGGCGGGGCACTCGGCGCGGGCATCGTCGTCCCGCTCGGCGAGGGCTCCTGCCCGCTCGGCGAGACCGCCAGGGTGGCCAGGTACATGGCCGAGCAGTCGGCCGGGCAGTGCGGCCCCTGCTACATGGGCCTGCCCGACCTGACGCGGGCGTTCGGCGCGCTCGCCGACGGCGACGGGCACATCGAGGCCGTCAGGCGGGCCGCCGAGATCATCCGCGGGCGCGGAGCCTGCGGCCACCCCGACGGCACCGCGCGGTTCGTGCTGTCGGCCGTGGACGTCTTCGCCGAGGACATCATGACCCACGCCGCGTACGGCACCTGCGGGCTGCCGGTGCGCGGGGTGCTCCCGCTGCCACAGGAGAACCGGGTCAAGGCCCGGGAGGCGCAGCTCACCGTGGACTGGTCGCGGTGCGAGGGGCACGGCCTGTGCGCCCACGTCGTGCCGGAGCTCATCGGCCTGGACCAGCACGGCTATCCCGTGGTCAGCACCGCCTCGGTGCCGTTCCGGCTGGAGGGCGACGCGCGCCGGGCGATCGAGATGTGCCCCGCGCTCGCCCTGCGCCTGGCGCCCGCGCCCGCCGAGGCGAGGAGGTAGGGAGAGGGGGCACACGGGGCGTGGCGGACGTCCGTGGCGGCCATGCCCGCCACGGGCGTCGTCAGGCGACGGGGATCTCCAGCAGGCGCACGCCGTCGTCCCTGCGGACCTCGAAGCGGGCGATCTCCGCGGTGGCGAGCGCGGTGGCGCCGGTCAGCCGCAGGGGATCGGGGTGGCCGGGGACGCCGAAGCCGTCCCCGGGCCGGATGCGCCAGCCCGACACGACGTCGGTCCCGCCGTCGCGCGAGACCGCCACCAGGCTGCACCGTTCCGGACCGGTGACGCCGCTGAGCTGGAAGGCGACCTCGGTGCCCCAGCTTCGCGGCGTCAGGCCGACCTTGCCGCTCACCCCCGTGCCTGAGCTCGCGCCCTCGCGGAACTCGGTCGTCGCCGGGGCGCCGGCGGGAGCCGCCACGGCGCCGCCGATGCCGGGCCACAGCCGGGAGGCCGCCACGCCGCCGGTGACGCCGATGAACAGCACGGCCGCCACGCCCAGGGCGACGGCGCGGCGGCGCCGGGCGAGCTCCTCCCGCGACTCCCCGGCGCGGGGCTGCGCGTGCCGCCGGGCGCGGCGGCGGGGCGGCGGCAGGTCCCTGACGACGCGGCCGGGCGCGGGGGAGCCGTGCGGCCCGTCGAGGGATCCGGCGGGCCGCGGGACGGCGCCGCGCACGTCGCCCCTGATCAGGTCCAGGGCGTCGGGCAGCGCGTACATCTCGCGCAGCTCGTCCTGGCAGCTCGGGCAGTCGAGCAGGTGACCCTCGAACGCCTCGGAGTCCTCCTCGTTCAGCACCCCGAGGATGTACGCCGCCACCTCGGCATGCGGGGGCGAACCCATGAGGCCGGTCACCCCCTCTCCTTCATCGTCTTCTGCAGGGCGCGCAGCGCGTAGTACACCCGGGACTTGACCGTCCCGGGCGGCACGCCGAGCACCTCGGCCGCCTCATTGATCGTACGGTCGTGCAGGTAGGTCTGCACGAGCGCTTCCCGATGCTCCTCCGACAGGCTGTACAGGGCCTCCGACACCACCATCGCCGACAGCGTCGGCTCCGAGCCGTCGGGGACGGCGACGCTGTCGAGCCGGTCGGGTTCGACCTCCTGCGGGCGCGCCGAGCGCTGCCGGCGCGCGTCGATGACGATCCTGCGCGCCACGGTCATCAGCCAGGCCCACAACAGGCCGGGTTCCCTGTTCAGCTTCCCCGCGTTCCGCCACGCGCGGAAGACGGTCTCCTGGACGACATCCTCTGCCCATTGCCGGTCGCCTCCGGTCAGTCTGCGCACGTTGCGGAGGAGGGGGCCGCCGAACTCGCGATAGAGCGTCGCGACCAGCTGCTCGTCCGACTCGTCGTGCGGCACCTCCGGTCCGGACCGGACGCTGCGATGACGCTGCACAGGCACATGGTGGCAGCGCACCACCGGTCACGTGAGCAAATCACACAACTTCCGTAAAGATTTAAATTCCCTCCGAAATCCATGAACCGCCCCCTGGCGTGGGCCGTACCTCCCCCTGACAAGCGCGCCCTTGGGATCCGGGACGACGGAAGGGAGAAAGCGTTCGGTGAACCGGCTTCAGCTCAGGTCCATACGGCTCGTCGAGGTGCTCGCCGCGCTCGCGTTCCTGGTCATCGCCACGATCACGGTCTTCGCCATCGCCCCCGGCATCGTGCCGGGCGCCGGCGGGGCCTCGGGGGAGTGGACCGGGACGGAGTCGGGCCCGCTCGGGCCCGCCGACCGGGACTTCCTGGTGAAGGTGCGCCAGGCCGGCCTGTGGGAGATCCCGACCGGGCAGCAGGCGCAGGAGCGCGCGGGCAGCGAGCGGGTCAAGGAGGTCGGCCGGCACCTCGTCGCCGACCACACCAAGCTCGACGAGCAGGTGCGCGCCCTGGCCGCGCAGCTGAAGGTCCCCCTGCCGAGCACGCCCACGGCCGACCAGCAGAACTGGATGGCCGAGCTGTCCACCAAGACCGGAGAGGAGTACGACCGCACCTTCGCCGACCGGCTGCGCTTCGCCCACGGCAAGGTGTTCGCCGTCGTCGCCGCCGTGCGCGCGGGCACGAGGAACGACGACATCCGGGCGTTCGCGCAGGTCGCGGTCGACGTGGTCATGAAACACATGACGCTTCTCGAAAGCACGGGCAAGGTCGACTTCGCGTCGTTGCCCACGCCCCCGCCTCCCTCCCCTAACCCCTCCAAGTAGGGGACGAAGGCGTCAAGGTCATCGTCTCAGTCAGGAAAAGCCACGTACGACCGCGACCGCGCCGCGGAGACCCGGAGCCGGCGGCCGATCGGCGGGGGATCCACCTCCCACTCGACCGATCGGCCGCCTCGGGGTTTCCGCCTCACCCCGGTCCGTAGACGTCCCAGAGCTGGCCGACGAAGAACCTCCCGAACCGCGCCAGCGCGGTGAGGCCGTGCGGCCCCTCGGTGGAGAAGCTCTTCAGCGTCGCGGCGAGTTCCATGGGCTGGATGTGCAGCGTCCCCGCGCCGACCACCACCGCCTTCTCGTCCTCGCCCTCCGGGACGTGACCCTCCAGCAGACGCGTGTAGAGGGTCGATGTGTCGAGCCACAGCCGTGTGGCGGGCCCGTGATGAACGTCCTTGTACCCGGCGAGCGTGCGGCGCCTGTCCTCGCCGTCGGTGAACCACAGCCGGTAGCGCATCTCGCGGTGGTCGGGCCGCTCGCCCGGCGCGAACAGGTTGAACCAGCCCCGCTCCACCGGGCGCCGCCCGCCGAGGAAGTCCGCCTCGACCCAGCCCTCGGCCCGCGCCGGATGCGCCGGCAGGGCCAGGAAGCGGTCCACGTCGTCGACCTCGATGGTGAGCTCGAACGACACCCGGTCCCCGTGCGACCTGCCGTTGACCTCACGGGACCGCGGGTCCGACACCCCGACGGAGACGAACCCCGCCATCTCCTCACTGAAGGACAGCGACGTGGGCTCGGGGGCGGGCTCGCCCGCCGTGACCGGCCTCCGCGCCTCCTGCGGCGGGCTCGCCGCCGCGCTTCCGTTCATCACGCTCATCAGAGCCCGGCCTCCTCCATGCCGGCGTCCGGCCGGCCGTCGTTCCAGGATGCGGGTGCACATGCGGTCGGCGAGCGCCGCTATCGTCAGCGAGGGGTTGGCCCCCACCGGACCCGGCAGGGCGGCCCCGTCGGCGACGTACAGCCCGGGATGGCCGAACATCTCGCCGTGCGCGTCACACGCGCCCTCGCCGGCGTGACGTCCCATCGGCACGCCGCCGAGCGGGTGGACCGTGATGATGCGCTTGCCGAGCCAGGCGGGCATGTCGGAGTGCTCGGCGCCGAGCACGTCCGACACCCGGCGCATCGTCGCGCGCAGCCGGTCGAAGTGCTCCTCGCTGCCCTCCGAGCTCCACTGGACGTCCAGCTTGCCGTCGCGCAGCCGCAGCCGCCCGTCCGGGACGTCCCTGCCCATGCCGAGCAGCGGCAGCGAGCTGCCCGACAGCTCGCCCCGGCCGATCAGGTCGGCGATCTCGGCCGACATGTTGGTGTCGCGGGTCAGCAGCGCGCGCAGCCGGTCGGCCAGGAAACGCGCCGCCCGCTTCACCTCGCTGCGGACGTCGGCCCCCTCGACCAGCCAGTCGATGAACGCGGGGTACCCGCCGTCCTGGATGTAGGCGCCGCGGCCGACGTCGCGCGGGCCGTCCAGCTCGTCGGCCAGGCGGATCGCGCTCGTGATCACCGGGCCGCGGCTCGCGGTGATCGTGCGGGTCCTGCTGCGGTCCTTGGCCCGCAGCAGGAACGTGAGCAGGTCGCCGTTGCCGGAGAACCGGGTGCCGAGCGCGTCGCTCAGCCCGGGCAGGTTCGGGCGGCTGCGCAGGAGCAGCAGCGTCGTGCCGTAGGTGCCCGCGGCGAGCACCAGCCGGTCGCAGCGGATGGTCCGCCGCCCCGAGCCCGGGTGGTGGCGCACGTAGTCGACCTCGTACCCGCCGTCCGGGTGCGGCCTGACCTCCTTGGCCTCGCGCAGCGTGCGCAGGTCGGCGCCGTGGTGGCGCGCCGCGGAGAGGTAGGTGTGGTCCAGGCTGTTCTTGGAGCCGTCGTTGCAGCCGAAGTCGCACTCGCCGCACAGGCGGCAGGTGCGGCGCGGCACCCCGTGCAGGTTGCCGTACGCGGGGTCGGAGATGGGCACGCCGATGCCCGGCTCGGCGCCGGGGAAGGGGGCGAAGTTGATCGCCAGCGGCGGCAGCCGCCAGTCCAGCCCCAGCTCGGCCGCCGCGTCCTGCATGGCCCGGGTCTTCGGCGTGTCCGAGTACACCGGGTGGTCCAGCGGGTACGGCGTGACGCCGACCATCTTCTCGACCGCGTCGTAGTGCGGGTCCAGCTCGGCCCGGGTGACCGGCCACGTCTCGTACCCGCCCGTCGGCAGCGGCTCCTCGTGGACGAACCAGCGCTCGTCCTTGCGGAGCATGACGTTGGCGTAGATCAGCGAGCCGCCCCCGAGCCCGCTGCTCACCACCGAGTCACAGCCGCTGAAGCTCCACACGTCGAACATGCCGTAGTGGCCCTCGGCCGGATCCCAGAACGCCTTGCTCATCTCGGCGGGGCTGCGCGGGAACATGCCCGGCGCGTAGGCACGGCCCCGTTCCAGCACCACCACCGACAGCCCCGCCGAGGCCAGGCGATACGCCGCGACCGAGCCCCCGAATCCGGACCCGACGACGACGGCATCGACATGCTCTGTGCTCATCGCGCGAACTCCGTTCGCGCGGTGTTCGGGCGCGATTCATGGGTCTTCATGGCGTTCATCGCGATCACCCGGCGTGGCGCTTGAGGAAGTCGAGGATGCGCGGGAACACGTCGACGTGGGCGTTCTTGCCGATCAGGGGGTCGATGTGCCCGTAGCCGGGGACGATTTGGAGCTCGTGCAGGCCGGGGGCCCGCTTGGAGAGGATCCTGTGGCAGACGATGTTGCTGTCGGCGAACACGTCGTTGTGGTCGCCGGTCATGAACAGCACCGGCGTCTCGACCTGCCCCGCCTCCGCCAGGTAGTCCTCCGGGAGGCGGTCGTGTAAGGGGTTGCCGGGGTCGCACTTGACCGCGCGCCCGGCCATCGCCATCTTGCGCATGTGCCGGTAGTAGTTGACGTCGGCCGCGCCGTTGAGGTCGGCGAGGCGCTCGTGGACATGGGTCCGCGGCGCGAGGTTCGCGTGCCGGTACATCGCCGGCCGGCCACTTCCCCACATGAAGCTCTGCATGTGGCAGGCCGGCTCCCGGCACTCCGGATGGAAGAACGAGACGAGCCGCGAGAGCATGCGGCGGCGCGTGAACGGCGGGGCCTCGCTGAACCGGGGGTCCAGGTACGAGACTCCGAGACCGTACTCCAGCAGCGCGGGCCCGAGGAGCAGTTTGACGCGGGACCAGGCCGGCACCCGCGGGGTCAGGCCCACGCTGTTGGCGACCATGCTCGTGACGCCGTCGAGCGCGCCGCCGAACAGGCTCATCTGGAAGGAGACCGACCCCAGGCAGTGCGCGATGACGTGGATCCGCCGTGCCCCAACGTGACGGCGGAGCTCGGTCATGGCGGCCGGGTGGTCGAAGGCGGCGATGTCGTCGAGCGACTGCCGCCGGGTCTCCATGTTGTAGGGAAACCTGTTGCTCATCCGGAAGTCGAGCGTCCAGACGTCGCCGAAGCCGCTGTCCAGCAGGAAGCCCACCAGGTTGCGGTGCTCCGGCATGATGAACATGTCGCTGGACGAGGTCAGGCCGTGGATGAGAAGGACGACGTCGTCGGACTCCGCCCCGTGGAATCGCGTCAACGTCAGGCCGAGCTCGTCCTCGGTCGAGAAGGGGTGGACCGAGACCTCGGCACCCGTCACGCCTTCCAGCGTGTACCGCGGGATGCGATGCTCCATCTGACCGTCCTCCTACTGGTGACCCGCTCCAACAATGCCAACGGGCGGGTGCGCGCGGCATCGTGGAAACCCCGTACATCGGTGCGGAAACCCCGTACGTCGCCCTCAGGGGTCTCCCGTAGGTGAGACAACGGTTCCGCGCCCGTGGTTCACGCCCGGTTCAGCTTCGTCGCCACGCCGACGCGCGAGGTGACGCCGAGCTTGGCGAACACGCGGGACAGGTGGGTCTCGACCGTGCGGACGCTGAGGAACAACTGCTCGGCGATCTGCTGGTTGGTCAGGCCCTCGGCGACCAGGCGCGCGATCTCCGACTCGCGGGGGGACAGGCCCTGCGCGCCGCCCTGCCCCGCCGGGGCCGCGGACGACACCCGCACGCCGAGGCGGCGCTGCTCGCGGGCGGCCTGGGCCGACAACGCCTTGGCCCCGCAGTCCTGGAAGATGTCGGCGGCGTCGCGCAGGTACTCGAGGGCCCGGCGCCGCTCGCCGGCCTCGCCGTAGGCCTGCCCGGCCGTCATCAGGGCGCGCCCGGCGTCGATGCGCCGCTCGCCCGCGGTGAGCAGGCGGGCCGCCTCGCGCGCCAGCTCCGCGGCCCGCGCCGGGTCGGAGGGACGGACGGCGTGCGCCCGGGCGAGGGGGAGGAACCCCGAGAAGACCGGCAGCGCGGGCGCGGTGATGTGGGTGGCCGTCTCGGCCCAGCGGGCCGCCTCCTCCACGCGGCCCCGGGACGCCTCGGCCAGCGCGAGCAGCTCGCAGCTCGCCATGAGCGTGCCCCGGTCCAGGCGGGGGTCGTCGAACCGGCCGCACGCCTCGACGATCGCGTCGACGCCCTCGTCCAGCCGCCCGGCCGCCACCAGCGCGACGCCCCGGGCGTGCCGCGCCATGTCCACCCACACCTCGCCGAGCCCGACCCCCGAGCGCAGGGACTCGTCCACGGCGGCGAGCGCGGCGTCGTGGTCGCCGGCCCACGCCGAGGACAGGCAGGACTGGGTGAGCGCGAAGACCAGTTGCTGGCCCGACTTCAGCAGCCGGGCGCCCTCGACGGACTCCATGGCCGTGGCCCGCGCGTCGGGCAGCCTGCCGAGCACGGTGAGCGTCCTGGCCCGGCCCGCGAGCAGGTTGGTCAGGATGTAGGTCTGCCCGGTGGAGCGGGCGACGGCGATGGCGCGCTCGAAGTGGCGCAGCGCCACCGAGTAGCGCCCGAGGTTGGTCTCGGCCCAGCACAGCCAGGCCACCGCGTCCAGCCATTCGGCGAGATGCTCGTCCAGGGCGGTGCTGACCAGGCGGTCGGCGGCGTCGGCCGCGCGCAACGCCTCGGCCATGCGCCCGGCGGCGAAGGCGGGCATCGGGCGCAGCGCGGCCACCGCCATGGCGAGGTCGGGCTCCCAGTCGTCGCCGGAGTCGGGCATGAGATCGAGCACGGCCTGGGCGGCGCGGAAGTCGACGCGCATCATGCTCTCGGCCACCAGGCGCATGCGCAGCGGGATGGCCGCGGCGGCGCGCGGGTCGGGCATGCGGCGCAGCTCGTCCAGCAGCAGGGCGCGGGCCTCGGCGGGCCGGTCGAGCTGGCGCTCCATCAGCGCGCAGATGCGGGCGGCCCTGGCGCGGCGGGCGTGGTCGTCGGCGGGCAGCAGGCGCAGCAGCTCACGGGCGGTGTCGCGGCCCTCGGCCAGCCGGCCGCTGACGCCTTGGGCGCGGGACAGCTCCATGAGTAGCTCCAGCCGGTCCTCCAGCGTCCCCGGTTCCTCGGGGGTCAGGTCCAGCGCCTTGCGCAGCCAGTGCGAGGCGGTGACCGGGGCGTGCGGCGCGACCGCGCGCGCCGCCTCCACCAGCGTGGCGATCGCCCGCTGGTCGCCGAAGGAGCCCGAGCGTTCGACGTGGTGCGCCTGGACGGTGGCGGGGGCGCCGAGCTCGGCCAGGTGAGAGGCCAGCCGGGCGTGCGCGGCGAGCTGCCACCCGGCCGCCGCCGACTCGTAGGCCGCACGCCGCACCAAGGGGTGGCGGAAACGGAAGCGCCCGGCCGCGGCCGGGCGCACGATGTCTCGGGCGACCAGTTCGTTGAGGCCGTCCAGCGCGACCGCGTCGGGCACCTGCGCCGCGATCGCCGCCAGCGCCGGCACGAACTCGTCGGCGGTCACCGCGGCGGCCTGGGCGATCAGCAGCGAGTCTCCGGACAGGTCGCTGAGCTCGGCCCGCAGCGCGGCCCGCACCGTGAGCGGCAGGTCGCCCACCTCCAGCTGGCCCATGCGGGCCAGCGCCTCCAGGTAGAAGGGGTTGCCGCCGCTGGCCTCGTACAGGGCGCGGATGCGGGTCCTGTTGACGCGGGGGCCGAGGAACTCCTCGACCTCGGCCTGGTTGAGCGGGCCGACGGTGACCTGCCGGCCGCGGGCGCCGGCGCTGAGCGCGAGCGCGGCCAGCCGGGGGGTGACCTGGGCGGGGCGGTAGGCGACCGCGACCAGCACCTTGCCGCGCGGCGGGTGGCGCACCAGGTGGTCCAGGAACTCCGCGGAGCTGTCGTCGGCCCAGTGCACGTCGTCCAGGATCAGGGCCAGCCCGGCGGGGCCGGCCAGTTCGTCGATGAGCTGGCGCAGCGCGCGGTAGAGCCGGTAGCGCACCATGCCGCTCTGGTCCTCGCCCTCGGGCGGGGCGGCGTCCTCGGCCTGGTACATCTTGGCGGCGAGGGCGGGGAACACCGTGGCGAGCCGGTGGGCCTGGGCGGTGCTCAGCCGGCCCGCCAGGTCGTCGCGGCGGCTCTCCAGGTGGTCGTCCAGGGCGTCGATCAGCGCGCTGAAGGGCATCATCTGCTCGAATTCGGCGGCCCTGCCCCACAGCGTGGTGAGGCTACGGGCGGCGGTGAGGCCGGCGAGTTCGGTGAGCAGCCGGGACTTGCCGGCGCCCGGCTCTCCGACCACGGCGAGGAACTGGAACCCGGTGGACGTCGCGTCGACCGTCCGGCCGAACTCGCGCATCGCGTCGCGGCGGCCGACGAGCGGGGTCCCACCGGGGCGGGCCGTCTCGGTGCCCTCGCCGGATGGCAGCGTCTCAGGACCGTTCATGTCTGTACCCCACAGCGAGACGGAACACCACGAACAGCCGCGCCGCAATCCAATTCCGTGACGGATTTGAGGCGGTGCTCCACCGGAGTCGCGGTGTCCACGGTCGAGGGCTCGCCGTTCGCACGCCCTCGGAGCATGATTTTGTCGTAAAACGGGCTGGTGGCGGGGTGATCAGCCCGATCAGACCTTTTGTGACCAATTCACGCGGCCTGTGGCGTGATCAGTTAGTCTTATGTGGCGGTTTCGCACACCGTGCGTTGGGCTATAGTTCCGCCTCTATGTCGTCGCTGTCCGGATGTGGACGCTCACGCTGGGCGGAGGGTGATCAGGCGCGCCCGGCGCCGCCCAGCGAGCCGAGCCCGAGCGCGGCGATCTCGGCCCCTCTGAGCGCCGCGGCCCACATCGCCTCGGCCGACTCGTCGCGTCTCCGGCACGCCATGGCCGCCACCTTGGCCGCGCCGACGAACGCCCCCACGGCCGCCGCGGCCTCGACGTGGTCCAGCTCGCCCTCGTAGGCGCGCTCGACGGCCTCGACCAGCTCCATCTGGACGTCGAAGAGCAGGTGCAGGGCCCGGGCCTGCAGCGCGGGGACGGACATGATCAGCCGGTTGCGGGCCGGCAGCAGCCTCATGGCGAGCCGCGCGTCCTCCAGGGCGTCGTTATCCTCCTCGTCCTGCGGGCCGCGCGGGCCGCGGAAGATCGCTTCGGCGACGCGGCGCAGCAGGTCGACCACGGGCTCGCCGGGCGCGCGGTCCGCGATGATCGCGAGCGCGCGGTCGCTCCGCGCCCGGGTGTCGAAGAAGATCACGTCTTCCTTGCTCGCGAAGTAGCTGAAGAACGTGCGCGTCGAGACCTCGGCGGCGGCGGCGATCTCGGCCACCGTCGTCTCCTCGAAGCCCTTGCGCTCGAAGAGCCGCACCGCCGTCTCCACCAGCGTGTGACGCGTGCGCAGCTTCTTGCGCTCTCTCAGCCCTGGACCGTTCATACGCGAATTTTACTGCATGCACTGCTTCTTTTCATCCGTTGCAATTTCGGAGGATGTACTGTTTTCTTAGGACCTGCAGGCGTGTCAAGTCTGGACGGACTTCCAGTCAAGGAGCGTGTCATGACCAACGCGATGCACGAGCCGGTCACCTTTCCCGTGACGCGTGAGCACCCCCTCGATCCCCCCCAGGACTTCACCCGGTGGCGCGAGGACGCCCCCCTCCGCCCCATGCTCTTCGCCGACGGCCACGTCGGCTGGCTCGCCACCGGGTACGCCGCCTCCCGCGCGGTGCTCGCCGATCCGCGGTTCAGCAACGACGTCCAGGTGACGCACCCGCCGATCCCGCAGCGCATCCGGCAGCAGACCCTCGCCAAGTTCCCCGGGTTCTTCCTGCGCGAGGACCCCCCGGAGCACACCCGGTTCCGCCGCCTGCTCACCGGGCAGTTCACCGTGCGCCGCATGCGGCTGCTGGAGCCCCGGATCGAGAAGATCACCTCCGACCGGCTGGACGCCATGGAGCGCGAGGGCTCGCCGGTGGACCTGGTGCAGAGCTTCGCGCTGCCGATCCCGTCCCTGGTGATCTGCGAGCTGCTCGGCGTCCCCTACTCCGACCACGACCGGTTCCAGCGCGACTCCTCCGCACTGCTGAACCTGGACAACTCCATCGAGCGGGCGCGTGAGGCCATGGAGAGCCTGCTGGACTACGTCAGAGGGCTCGTGGCGCGCAAGCGGGAGGAGCCCGGCGACGACCTGATCAGTGGTCTCATCGCCACCGGAAAGCTCACCGACGTCGAGATCACCGGCGCCTCGGTGCTCATGCTCGTGGCCGGCCACGAGACCACGGCCAACATGCTCGCGCTCGGCACCTACACTTTGCTGCGCAACCCCGCCCAGCTCGCCGCCCTGCGCGCGGACCCGTCACTGGCCGAGCCCGCCGTCGAGGAGCTGCTGCGCTACCTCACCATCGTCCACCTCGGCCCGGTCAGGACCGCCACCGAGGACGTCGAGATCGAAGGGCGGACGATCAGGGCCGGCCAGTCGGTGACGGTGTCCCTCTCCGCCGCCAACCGCGACCCCGGGCGCTTCGGGGATCCCGACAGCCTGGACATCACACGACAGGCCACCGGGCACCTCGCGTTCGGGCACGGAATACACCAATGCCTCGGACAGCAACTCGCCCGGATCGAGATGCGCATCGGCTACCCTGCACTGCTGGGGCGCTTTCCCGGCCTGCGCCTCGCGACTCCCGGCGAGGAGGTCGCGATGCGGTCCAACATGGCCATTTACGGAGTTCACCGCTTGCCGGTCGCTTGGTAGGAGGTAGCCCTCATGCGGATCAAAGCCGACACCGAAGTCTGCATCGGCGCGGGCATGTGCGTGTTCACGGCGGGTGACGTCTTCGACCAGGACGAGGACGAGGGCACCGTCGTGGTGCTCCTGCCCGAGCCGCCGCCCGACAGGCACGCGGCGGTCCGGCGCGCCGTGCAGGTCTGCCCGTCCGGCGCCCTGTCGATCTCGGAGAACGCGTGAGGTCCGCGCGTCCGTGAGCACATCCCCGGCGGCTCATCGCGGCGGCGCCCCGGCGCCCGCGGGCGCCGCCGGGCCGGACTCCGCCCGCGACGGCATCGCGTGCCCGCCGCCGACGACGCCGCCCCCGAGCGTCGCGCGGAACGACTCCAGCATCTCCGTGTCGTTGCCCGAGATCACCCATCGGGCGCCGACGAGGTAGGCGCCGCCCCACTTCCTGGCCTCCGCGAGCCACGCGTCCCTGCCCTCGTCGGTGGAGAACGTGGTCACCGTGTACTGGCCCGTGCCGGTCCCGCACACGCCCTGCCGCAGTTCCTCGGCGTCGGTCTGGACCCGCGGTCTCGCGCAGCCGGTCCTGGCGGCGAGCTGCTTCAGCGTGGCGGGCGGCCCCGGGTTCGCCCCGGCGGCGGGCGCGCCGGAGGGCTCGCCGCACCCGGTGACGAGCGCGAGGGCGAGTGCGGACCCGAGAAGCGCGGACGCGCGGGCCGCGGCGGAGGTGGGACGTCGCATGGCAGGTCTCCCGTTCGGTGTGAAGTGCCGGGGGCGTCGGGGAATCGGCCGCCGACAGCGGGTACGGCGTCTCCACGCTCCCGGTTCACAGCACTTCGTCCGCCGCGGGCCTGTCGCGGCGCGGCGGCATGCCCGGCACAGAACTTCCCGCGATCGTCGAACCGTCGCGCCGTCGCCCGCGTACCTCGTCCCGATGGGCCACGACACCAGGCCTCCACGAGCACAGACTCCGGGAGGGGTTCGAATGATCCGAGACAGGCACAGACGGCGGCGCCGGCCGGTCCTGCGCGCGCTGGCTCTCGGCGGGGCAGGGGTGGGCCTCGTCCTGGCGAGCATGACGCCGGCCGCGTGGGCGGACGAGACACCGTCACCCGCGCCCGCCTCCGCCTCCGCCCCCGCCTCCGCCTCCGCCGAGCCGGAGGCGGGCGCGCGGAGCGCGGTCCGCCGGGAGGCGGGCCGGGTGAGCTGCCCGTCGGTCGCCGAGCGGCTGAACGGCCTGGGCTCGGCCGCCGACCCCGCGGTGCGGCGCGACCTCGCCCTGCTGGACCGCCAGATCGCCCAGGCCGACCGGCGCCTGGCCGGGCTCGGATCCCGCGCGACCGCCGGTCAGATCAGGGCGTTCGTCCTGAACCCGCTCCGGCTCCAGCGGCAGGCCGTCGTCGGACGTGTCGCGGACGTCCTGCGGCGCGCCGGCGAGGACGTCACGGTGCTACGCGGGGTGACCACGTGCACGGTCGCCGAGGCCGGCCAGGAGCCGTCCCCGAGCCCCACCGCGACCGGCCCGGCGGCGTCCCCTTCCCCCACGGGGGACGGCGGCGGCGCGTCGCCGTCGCCGAGCCCCACCGCGACCGGCGCCGGCGGGCCGTCTCCTGACGACTTCGTCGACATCCGCCGCGTCCGGCCCAACGTGAACACCCCCGCCGTCCGGCGGGGCGGCTCGCGGGGCACGTTCGTCTCCCGGTGCGGGCGCAACGAGCAGGGCCACCACAACTCCGACAACGTCATCGTGGCGCCGGGCGTGACCAACGGCGCGCACCACGTCCACGACTACGTGGGCAACCTCGACACCAGCGGCCTCTCCACCAACGAGAGCCTCCAGGCCGCGGGCACGACCTGCGCCAACGGCGACAGGTCCGCGCACTACTGGCCGGTCCTGCGCCTGCGGAGGGGCCAGGGGAGCGACGCCGGCGAGCCGGGCGGCGGCCTGGACGGCAACGTCGGCCGGATACTCAGGCCCGCCTCGGTGACGCTGACGTTGCGCGGCAACGCCACGGCCAAGGTGGTCGCGATGCCGGCCTTCCTGCGCGTCATCACCGGCGACGCCAAGTCCTTCACCAACGGCACGACCAACGCCAACGCCCGCTGGACCTGCACCGGGTTCGAGAACCGTCAGCTCACCGACAAGTACCCGATCTGCCCGCGCGGCAGCCAGGTCGTGCGGCTGCTGCGGTTCCAGAGCTGCTGGGACGGCAGGAACACCGACAGCGCCAACCACCGCACGCACGTCGCCTTCACCGCGGCGGACGGGTCGTGCCCCGAGGGCTTCCAGGCCGTCCCCGCCCTGGAGCAGCGCGTCGCCTACGACGTGCCGCCGGGGCCGGTGTTCGCGCTGGACAGCTTCCCCGAGCAGCTCCACAAGCCGGTCACCGACCACGGTGACTTCATCAACGTCATGCCGGACACGCTGATGAGACAGGCCGTCGCCTGCATCAACAGCGGCCGTCGCTGCGGCTGACCCCCCAGGCCGCGCACGGCGAGGCGCCGCCCCGCGACTCGGTTCGCGGGGCGGCGCCGTAACCGTCCTCAGGGCTGGGTTCGCCCCGTGCCGGCGACGTCGCCGGGGTCAGTCCCAGTCGTCGTCCCAGTCATCGTCGTCGTCCCAGTCGTCGTCCCAGTCGTCGCCGCCGCGAAGGCGGGCGGAGGCGGGCGCCGTGACGGTGAGCACGGCGACGGTGAGAAGGATGCCGGTGGCGATGAGTCGTCTGAGCATGAGAATCAACTCCGTAACCCTGGTGGCGCTGATCTGTGAGTGTCGCGATGGGTTCCCGGGATACGCAGTACGGCGCAGTACAGCCCAACCCTAACCACGCCATCACCGCAGAAGCACCCGGAAGCGGGCAAACCACCGGCATGGGTTCGGACAAAGCGGACGTCGTGCCTTTCCCGTGTCCGCCCGCCGTCAAACGGCTCGCGCGGCGCGCCGCCCAGAAGCCGCCCTCGCGTCCGTCCACGGCTTAACCTGCGGAAACGGAGATCATTTCGCGTGCCGGCCCTGCGGCGCGCACGGGAGCGGGGGAGAGGCGGATGGGGACGTGGCAGTGGGCCGCGGGCCTGGTGGCGGGCCCGGCGAGCCCACAGGACCTCATCGCGGCGCGCACGCAGATGGCGTTGTCGCTCGGCTGGCACATCGTCCTCGCCTGCCTGGGCGTCGGCATGCCCACGCTGATGGTCCTCATCGAATGGCGCGGCCTGCGCACCGGCGACGAGGCCTACCGGCGGCTCGCCCTCCAGTGGGCCAAGGCGATCGGCGTGCTGTTCGCCGCCGGCGCGGTGTCCGGCACCATCCTCAGCTTCGAGCTCGGGCTGCTGTGGCCGGCCATGATGGGCATGTACGGCCAGGTCATCGGACTGCCGTTCGCGGCAGAGGGCATCGCCTTCTTCATCGAGGCCATCTTCCTCGGCATCTACCTCTACACCTGGAACCGCGTGCCGCCCAAGGCGCACCTGTTCGCCGGCCTGGCGGTGGCGTTCTCGGGCGCCCTGTCGGCATTCCTCGTGGTCTGCGCCAACGCCTGGATGAACACGCCGGTCGGCTTCGCCGTGGCGGGCGGCCGGGTGCGGCAGGTGAGCCCGTGGCGCGCCATGTTCAACCCGGCCGTGCCGCACGAGGTCCTCCACATGATCGTGGCGGCGTTCATGGTCACGGGCTTCCTCGTCGCCGGGGTCTACGCGGTGGGCCTGCTGCGGGGCGGCACCGACCGGCGCCACCGGCTGGGCTTCATCGTGCCCTTCACCCTCGCGGCGGCCTTCACGCCCGTCCAGATCGTCGTCGGCGACTACGCCGGCAAGTCCATCCACGAGCTGCAACCCGCCAAGCTCGCCGCGGCGGAGGCGCTGTTCCGCACCCAGGCGGGCGCGCCGCTCAGCGTCGGCGGCTTCGTCTCCGGCGACCGGCTGCACTACTCCATCGAGATTCCGAAGGCGCTGTCGGTGCTGGCCGGAGGCAGCTTCGACACCGTCGTGCAGGGCCTGGACCAGGTGCCGAGGGCCGACCGCGCGCCGGTCGCCATCGTCCACCTCGCCTTCGACCTCATGGTGGCCATGGCGTTCGCGCTCCTGCTGCTGTCGGCCTGGTTCGCCTGGAGCTGGTGGCGCAGGCGCGACCTGCCCCGCTCGCGGTGGTTCCTCCGCTTCGCGGCGCTGTCCGGCGTGGCGGCGGTGGTCGCCACCGAGGCGGGCTGGACGGTCACCGAGGTCGGCAGGCAGCCCTGGACCGTGTACGGCCACATGCGCACCGCCGACGCGGTGAACCCCGCCCCGGGCCTGTGGGTCGGCTTCGCCCTCGTCCTGCTCGTCTACCTCGTGCTGACCGTCGTCATCCTGTACGTCCTGCGGCTGCTCAGGACCGAGCGTCCCGTCGCGCCCCAGGAACCCGAGGAGCTGCCCGAGGCGAAGGCGCGCTGATGGACCTCGCGCAGATCGTTCTCGTCGTGATGTGGGCCGGCGTCACCCTGTACGCGCTGCTGGCCGGGGCCGACTTCGGCGCGGGCGTCTGGGACCTGCTGGCCGGGCGCAGCCGAGAGGGCATGCCCCGCCGCGAGTTCATCGAACGGGCCATCGGGCCGGTCTGGGAGGCCAACCACGTCTGGCTCGTCTTCGTGCTCGTGGTGCTGTGGACCGCCTTCTCCGGCGTCTTCGCCGCCGTGATGTCCACCCTCTACATCCCGCTGACGCTCGCCGCGCTCGGCATCATCGCCAGGGGGACGGCCTTCGCGTTCCGCAAGGCGGCGCGCGAGCTCTGGCAGCAGCGCCTGTTCGGCGGGGCCTTCGCCCTCTCCTCGGTGCTCACGCCGTACTTCTTCGGCGCGGTCGCGGGCGGCATCGCCTCGGGGCGGGTGCCGGCGGGCCTGGCCCGCGGGAGCATCTTCACGAGCTGGCTCAACCCGACCTCCGCGCTGGGCGGCGTGCTCGCCGTCCTGGTGTGCGTGTACCTGGCGGGGGCGTACCTGTGCGGCGACGCGGTCAAGGGGGGACGGCCGGACCTGGCCGAGTGGTTCCGCGTGCGCGCGCTGGCCGCGGCGGCGGTGATCGGGGTGGTCGCCCTGGGCGGCATCGCGATCCTGTGGTGGGACGCCCGGCCGCTGTACGAGGGCCTGACCCACCGCGCCCTGCCGATCCTGCTGGCGAGCGTGGTGTTCGGCTCGGCGTCGCTGGTCCTGCTGTGGTACAGGCGGTATTCGCCGGCCAGGGCCGCGGCGATGCTCGGCGTCATCGCGATCCTCTGGGGCTGGCCGCTCGCGCAGTATCCCGTCATGCTGCCGCCGGCCCTGACCTACCGGCAGGCGGCCGCGGAAATGTCGGTGCTGGCCGCCACAATCGTCGTCATCGCGGTGGGCGTGCTGTTGATCGCTCCGTCCATGGCGTGGCTGATCAGCGTCCAGCGGCGCGGTCTGCGCGGCGAAGAGCCGCCGGCCTGACCCGTCCGCGCGCCCGGCCCGCCGTGCACGGCCGGTGACACGCGGGCCCTTGACCTCAAGATTAGTTGAGGTTCTAGGGTTCCGAGGTGGGTCACCGGTCCGGCGGAGAGCACGCCCCGGTGATCGGCGACCGCCGCGAGCGGCGACCGTACGGAACAGGAGCGGCCGGAGCGCCGGGAGACGGGGTGTCGTGATGGACATGGAAGTGACGGCGTGGCATTCGCTGTATCACGCGATGCACGCCAACGAGGACCGGCGGCCCTTCTCCGGGGCGACGCTGCGGCGCATCGCCGCCTTCGCCCGGCCGCACCGCCGCATGCTCGTCTTCTACTTACTGCTCAGCGTCGTGGGCGCGGTGCTCGCCGTCGCCTCGCCCGTGCTCGCCGGGCGCGTGGTCGACGCCATCGTGCGGCGCG
The DNA here is from genome assembly GCF_014200435.1 of Sphaerisporangium krabiense. NCBI lineage: Bacteria > Bacillati > Actinomycetota > Actinomycetes > Streptosporangiales > Streptosporangiaceae > Sphaerisporangium > Sphaerisporangium krabiense. The sequence goes on from NZ_JACHBR010000002.1 coordinate 998,503, forward strand.
AGGCCCTGGACCTCGTGGTCACCCTCGCCGTGCTGATCGCCGTCATCGCCCTGGTCGACGCCGGGCTCGGCCTGGTCACCCGCTGGCTCTCCGCCAGCATCGGCGAGGGCCTCATCCTCGACCTGCGCAGGGCCGTCTACGACCACGTCCAGCGCATGCCGGTCGCGTTCTTCACCCGCACCAGGACCGGGGCGCTGGTCAGCCGCCTCAACAACGACGTCATCGGCGCCCAGCGGGCCTTCAGCGACACGCTGTCCGGCGTGGTCGGCAACGTCGTCACGCTGATCCTCACGCTCGTCGTCATGATCGGCCTGTCCTGGCAGGTCACGCTGCTGGCGCTGCTGCTGCTCCCCGTCTTCGTGCTGCCCGCGCGGCGCATGGGCTCGCGCCTCGCCCGCCTGGAGCGCGAGGCCGCCGGCCACAACGCCCACATGAGCACGCAGATGACCGAGCGCTTCTCCGCGCCCGGCGCGACGCTCATCAAGCTCTTCGGCAGGCCCGCCCGCGAGTCGGCCGAGTTCGCCGCGCGCGCCAGCCGGGTCCGTGACATCGGCGTGCGCACGGCGATGGTGCAGTCGGTGTTCGTCACGGCCCTCACCCTGGTGTCCGCCCTCGCGCTCGCCATCGTCTACGGCCTCGGCGGCTTCTACTCCCTGCGCGGCGGGCTGGAGGCCGGCGACGTCGTCGCCCTCGCCCTGCTGCTCACCCGCCTGTACGCGCCGCTGACCGCCCTGGCGAGCGCGCGCGTCGAGGTCATGAGCGCGCTGGTCAGCTTCGAGCGGGTCTTCGAGGTGCTCGACCTCAAGCCGCTCATCTCCGACAAGCCCGACGCCCGCGCCGTCCCCGAGGGGCCGGTCTCGGTCGAGTTCGACGACGTGCGCTTCTCCTATCCCTCCGCGGACAAGGTGTCGCTGGCCTCCCTCGAAGAGGTGGCGACCCTCGACACCCGCGGCGGCGCCCAGGTCCTGCACGGTGTGTCCTTCGCGGTCGAACCCGGGCAGATGGTCGCGCTCGTCGGCTCCTCCGGCGCGGGCAAGTCGACGATCGCCCAGCTTCTGAACCGCCTGTACGACGTCGACTCCGGCGCCGTGCGGCTGTCGGGCGTCGACGTCCGCGACCTCGCCGGCGAGTCGATCCGCGACACGCTCGGCATGGTCACCCAGGACGGCCACCTGTTCCACGAGTCCGTCCGCGCCAACCTGCTGCTGGCCAGGCCCGAGGCGAGCGAGGACGACCTGTGGGAGGTGCTGCGCCGCGCCCGGCTGGACGCGCTGGTGCGGGCGCTGCCCGACGGGCTCGACACCATCGTCGGCGAGCGCGGGTACCGGCTGTCGGGCGGCGAGCGCCAGCGCCTGACGATCGCGCGCCTGCTGCTCGCCCGCCCGCGCGTCGTGATCCTCGACGAGGCCACCGCGCACCTGGACTCCACCTCCGAGGCCGCCGTGCAGGAGGCCCTGGGCGAGGCCCTCGCCGGGCGCACCGCCGTTGTCATCGCCCACCGCCTGTCCACGGTCCGCGCGGCCGACCTCATCCTCGTCATCGAGGACGGCCGGGTGGTGGAGCGTGGCACCCACCTCGACCTGCTGGCCGCCGGCGGCCGCTACGAGCAGCTCTACCGCACCCAGTTCGACGAACACCCCACCCCCGAACCCGCCACCCGCTGACCCCTCACCGTTCCCCACCCTCACGCCCCGCCGACGCCGGATGGCCGTGCCCGCACCGCTCTTCAGTGCGTGCCGCACGGCCGTCCGGCGTGCCGGCCGCGCGTGACCGGGCCACGGCCGGCACGGACGTCTTCTTCCCGCGAGGGAGGGTTCCGGCCAGGCCGGTCACCGGTTGAGCCTCGCGGGGCTCTTCCGGCAGGGGAGTGGCCGGGTGGGCACTCCCCGGACGTGAGGGCACGACGGTCTCGTAGGGAGGGCGGGAAAGTTCGGTGCTCTCCCACGGACGGCGATGTGCGGTGCCCAGGCTGAAGTGGTGTGCGGTCTCCCTGCGGAGAACCGGTGCCATCTCCAAGGCGCGACAGGTGCGGAACCTCCGAAGGGGGAGACGGGGAGTCTTCCGGTGGAAGTGAGAGGGCGGTATCGGGGGGAGTGGTGGGTGGGTCAGCGGTCCCAGGGGGCGGTTTCGCCCATTTTTGCGTAGTAGCGGGCGAGGTGGGCTTTGACGCCTTCCACGTCGGCCTTGGGGATGTCGATGCCGCCGCGCGCGCCCTGCATGATGGCGCCGGCGGCCATCACGGCGTGCGGCACGACGGTCAAGCGCCCGTTGATGACGTCGGCGATCGGCAGCTTGTAGGAGCCGAACTCGTCGGGCTTGTCGCCGTCGTACCAGATGTGGGCCTCGCGGTAGCGGGCGTTCGGCTCCTTCTCCGCGCCGGCCCATTCCCGGACGTGCTTGTCGGCGGCGGCCCCGTCCCACTCGCGTTCGCGGTCGGCCAGCGGCAGGTCCTGGAACTTGGTGACGGTCATGGTGACACTCCTCCCCGAGCCGCGCGCAGGACGCGCGTACATGGCTGTGCCTACCCGTTCCCGGCTCACCGAACGAGCACGCCCGCCACTTCGCCCGGCGCGCCGGGGTAGGGAAGAGCGGCATTGTGAGATGACCCGCGCGGGCCGCGTCAACTGCGAGACCCCTCCGTGCGGGGTCAGTAGTGCGACGGCTCCAGGGGCCAAGGGGCCGGAGTGCGACGGCTCCGTGTGTCCGGGAGTTCGCAGTGCGACGGCTCCGTGCGGCCGGGGCAGAGTGGGAAGGGTGCGGAACGGCCGTGGTCGAGAGTGCGACGCGGGCGGGACGGCCGGGGGCGGGAGCGTATGGGTCGGGTCAGGAGAAGGTGAGGGAGGCGCGGCTTTCCAGGGGGCCGCCGGCGAGGGCGGCGTCGACGGTGGGGTAGATGTCGAAAGCGGCGTCTATGCCGGTCAGAGTCATGATCCTTCTCGGGGTGGGGTGCAGGGAGCACAGCGCGCACGTGCCGCCGCACCTCTGCGCCTTGGCGCCCGCGCGGACCAGGACGCGCAGGCCGGAGGAGTCGATGAAGCTCATACGCGAAAGATCGAAGATCAGTTGAGGTGGTCTGGCGCGGAACGCCTCGTCGATGTCCTCGCCCAGCCTGGGAACCCCGTTGCGGTCCACCTCGCCGATGATGGCGATGACGGTGAACTCGCGACGGTTCTCCCGACTTACCGTCAACGGCATGTCGTAACCTCCACGGCTGGGGACCTGCCCCTTACAGTCTGTTCCCGGTGGACGTGCGATTACAAGAACGTGGGGCACGCAAAACGTCCGGAGTCAAGTATTCACCCAACCCCGACACCTGTGATCCATCCCGGTCCTGACAGCCGCCCGCAGGGCCGCGCGGTATGTCGGACCTGCGTGGACGGTCTCGTTTGCGGCTTTTCACCCGCGCCTGATGCCAGTGGTTTATCCAGGTCCTGACGTTCTTTCGTGGGTTCGTGCGGTGTGTCGGCCCTGCCTGGATGGTCGCCGTTTGTCGCTATTCGACCGTGCCTCGTGCCGGTGGGGTTGTCCGGATTCTGATGTCTTCCCGTGGAGCGCGCGGTGTGTCGGTCCTGCGTGGACGGCCTCTGTGGCCGGGCATTCATCTGCGCCTGGTGCTGGTGGTCTGTCCTGGTTTCGACGTCCTCCCGCGGAGCCGCGTGGGGGTGTCGGACGCACGTGGGCGGTCTCTGTTCGTGGTGTTCGCCTGTGCCCGGTGCCGGTGATCCCTCCAGGGGCCGGCCTCTTCCGTGGGGGCGTGCGGTGTGCTGGTGCTGCGGGACGGGGTCTCTTTGTGGGGATATGGGGCGGGTTTTGCTTGTTCGGCGGGAGTCTGGGGGGAGGGGGCGGCGCGGTGGGGGAGGCGTATGCGGGTCATCGGAGTGGGGTTCGGCCGGACGGGGACGTTGTCGCTGAAGGCGGCGCTGGAGAGGCTGGGGTTCGCTCCCTGCAATCACATGCGGGAGGTCATGGCCAGCCCCGCGCTGATCCATGGCTGGCTCGACATCGTCGAGGGCCGATCCCGGGACTGGGACGGGGTGCTCGGCGGGTTCGACGCCACCGTCGACTGGCCGGCGGCCGCGTACTGGCGGGAACTGGCCGCGCACTATCCGGCCGCCAAGGTCGTGCTCACGGTCAGGGACCCCGAGGCGTGGTACGCGAGCATGTGCGCCACGATCTTCGACGAGGCTCGCGCCCACGGGCCGGCGGTGCGACTGCTGGCGCGGCTCAGCGCCGACTACCGCGCGTTCCGCCGCATGGCCTACCTCGCCGTGATCCAGCGGTCGCTCGGCGGCGTGGGCACGGACAAGGAGGCGCTGATCCGGCGCTTCGAGGAGCACGTGCGCGAGGTGCGCGCGGCGATCCCCGCGGAGCGGCTGCTGGTCTACGACGTGCGGCAGGGGTGGGCGCCGCTGTGCGCGTTCCTCGGCGTGCCCGTGCCGGACGAGCCGTTCCCCCGGCTCAACGACCGCCAGACCTTCGGCCGCCTGCTGCGGAAGTTCATGCTCCGCACGGCCTTCCGTCTCTCTCCGGCACGCGGCCGGCGCCCCCCGACTCTCCCGTCCCCCCGAGGAGCCCGCCCCCGCTCATGAACCGCCCCGTACGCACCGGCGCCCCACGCCCGTACCCCCGCCACTGACGCGACCTCCCACGGCGGCGTCCGTGCTCATGCGAACCCTCGCGCCTGTACCCCCGTCCGCGGCTCACGCGACCTCCCAGGTCGGCGAGCCCCCGCTCGGCGGCTCCCGTGCGGCGCGGTCAGCGTCGCCGGGAGTCTGGCACGGGGGTCGTGGGTGCGGGTTCACCAGTCGCCGTCGCCGTCGTCGCCGTCGAACAGGTCGCCGATCTCGTCGATGGCCTCGGCCGCCACGATGCCGCCGATGACGCCGGCCGCTCCGGCCGCCGCCACCGTGCCCCAGCCGGGGCCGTGGTGGCGGTCGTCGTAGTGGCCGCCGTGCGGGTGGTGCGGGTCGCCGTGGTGGCCGTACGGGCCGTGGCCGTACGGGTCGTGACCCATGCCGTGGCTCATCCCGTGACCCATGCCGTGGCCGCCGCGGTGGGCCAGGCCGTCCATCCAGCGGGCGATCTCGGCGGCCCAGTCCATCTGCAGGGCCTGCTCGTGGCCGACCTGGAAGCGGCCGTAGACGTCGTGCCCTGAGGTGAACAGGCCGCCGCGCTTGTCGGCCTCCAGGACGACGGCCAGCCCGTGCGGGTCGGCGACGAACGTCAGCTCGACCTCGTTGACCCGGCCGGCCCACTGCGCGGGCGGGTAGTACTCGATCTCCTGGAAGAACGGCAGCCGCTGGTGGACGCCGTGGATGCGGCCCGCCTCCATGTCGGCCTTCTTGAGGTGGAAGCCGAGCCGGGCGAAGGCGTCGAGGACGCGCTCCTGCGAGGGCAGCGGCATGACCGCCACGGGGTCGAGGTCGCCCTTGTCGACGGCCCTGGCCACCGAGAGCTCGGTGCGCACCCCGACCGTCGCGCCGCGCAGCGGGCCGCCGAGGGCCTCGGTGATCGGCGTCTCCCAGGGGATGGAGAACTGGAACGGGACGGCGTGCCGCCGGCCCGCGCCCAGGTGGAAGGGCCCGGAGACCCGGACCTGGAAGAACTCCGAGGTTCCGGTGTGCTCGTGGTCTCCGGACTCGATCTCGACGCGCGTGACGAGCCCGAGCGCGATGTACTCGACGTCGAAGTCCAGCTCACCGCCCTGGACGCGCACCTCTCCGCTCAGCGTGCCGCCGGGGCGCACGCGCGGCGTGGCGAGGACCGTGTCCACCGAAGGACCCCCGACCCCCAAGGCTCCCAGCATCCTCTTGAAGACCACGGCCACCTCTCCTGCTGTCGTCGGGCGTGACGAAGACTCTAAGCGGACTCAGGCCGGACTCTGATCGGACTGATCGGATTCCGGTCGAAGAGGCAACGAGCCGCGCCCGGCGGCGGTTCCCGCGTCGCGGGGGCCGGCTCACCCGGTGGGCGTGACGAATTCGGGGCGGTCCAGCACGCGCAGCCAGGTGCCGTCCTGCTGGCGGCGCGCCACCTGCGCCCGCGCGCCCGCGCCGTCCTTCGGCGGGGTGGAGGTCAGCGCCAGATCGCCGCTGACCAGCGTGGGAAGCGGCGTCTCCGGCGCGAAGCGCGGCGCCTGGGCCAGCACCTTCTCCCACAGCGCTCGGATCGCCTCGCGGCCCGTGGTGAAGCTCCCGGGCGGGTAGGCCATGACGGCGTCCTCCTCATAGAGGGCGGCGACCCCTTCGGCGTCGCCGGCGTTGGCCCGTTCGACGAACAGGCGCGTGAGGTCCTCGGGCCTGCGGGCACGCTCGCGTTCCGTCATGACGATCTCCGATCCGGTGGTCTTCTGCTGACAGCACCGAGCCTGCCAAGCGAGCGGCCAGAAGTCCAACAGATGGTTCTGCTGAGATCTAGAATCATCTCTTATGGAACTGCGGCAACTGGAGTACTTCGTCGCGGTGGCCGAGGAGGGTGGCTTCACCCGCGCGGCCGAACGCGTGCACATCAGCCAGTCAGGGGTGAGCGCCCAGATCCGGCAGCTCGAGCGCGACCTCGGCGCCCCCCTCATCGACCGCTCCGCCCGCACGGTGACGCTGACCGCCGCGGGGGCCGCGGCGCTGGAGCACGCCCGCGCCGCGCTGGCCTGCGCCGACGCCGTCCGCAAGGCCGTGGACGAGGTGAACGGGCTGGTACGCGGCCGTCTGACGGTGGGCATGGTCACCGGCTGCACCGTCACGGGCCTGTTCGACGCCCTCGCCGCCTTCCACGGACGCCACCCCGGCGTGGAGATCACCCTGGTCGAGGACAACTCCGACCGGCTGGTCGAGCGGGTCCGCGCCGGCGCGGCGGACCTGGCGCTGATCGGCGCCTCGGGCGCGCCCCCCGAAGGGCTGCGGGCGCTGCCGATCATCAGCGAGCCGCTCGTCGCCGCCGTGCCGCCCGGCCACCCCCTCGCGACCCGGCCCGCCGTGACCCTGGACGAGCTGGCAGGCCATCCGCTCGTGTGCCTGCCCGAGGGGACGGGCATCCGCGCGGTCCTCGACGAGGCGTGTGCCGCCCGCGGCGTCCGGCCCGGCATCGCGCTGCAGGCCACCGCGCCGGGCACGGTCGCCGACCTGGCCGTGCGCGGGCTCGGCGTGGCCGTCCTGTCGGAGTCCATCGCCGCCGGGTACGCGGGCTCCCTCGTGGCGCTGCCCATCGAGGACGCCGGCACGCCCGCCGTCCTGGCGCTGGTCTGGAGGCCCGCCGCCGGCCCCGCGCCGCACGAGTTCGTCCGGCACGCCCGCGAGGCGTTCGACGTCCCTGAAGATCGCGGACCGGTGGCGCGGGCGCGATGATAGGGAGGCCGGCGGGCGCGGTCCCGCCGCCGGATCCTGTGAGCAGAGTGGGGAGATCATGTCCGTGCCGCCCGGCCCGTCCGACCGTCCCGTCCCGTCCGCGCTGCCGTTACGGTCGGGGAGGTCCGCCTGGTCCACCTGGTTCCGGTGCACCAAGACCCGTCCGTTCGCGAGGCTCAGGCTGTTCTGCTTCCCGTACGCGGGCGGGTCCGCCGCCATCTACCACGACTGGCACCAGGGGCTTCCCCCGGCCGTCGAGGTGCGCGCCGTGCAGTACCCCGGCAGGGCCGACCGCATGTCCGAGCCGCTGGTCGGCGACGCCGGGCGGATGGCGGAGCTGATCACCGAGGCGATGGGCCCGCTGCTCGACCGCCCGGCCGCGCTGTTCGGCCACAGCATGGGCGCCCTGCTCGCCTACGAGGTCACCCGCGCGCTGCGCGACCTCGGCACCCCGCCCGTGCACCTGTTCGTCTCCGGCAGGAGGGCGCCGCACCTGCCGTCGCGGGAGGTGCCGGTGGCGGACGCCGACGACGCGACCTTCATGAGCCAGCTGAGCGCCCTCGGCGGCACCGACGCCGACATGCTCGCCGACCCGCAGATCCGCGAGCTGACCTTCCCCTATCTGCGCAACGACTTCCGGCTGGTGGAGACCTACGTGCACCAGGACGGGGTGCCGCTGGACGTCCCGGTCACCGCGCTCGCGGGCGACGCCGACGCCACCGCCACCCCGGACGAGGCCGCCCGCTGGAGCGAGACGACGACCGGTGCCTTCACGGCGCGGGTGCTGCCCGGCGACCACTTCTACCTCGTCCCCCGGCAGGACGAGGTGCTCGCCGAGATCACCGCGGCGCTGGACCCGTACCTGTAGCCCGTCCCGGCGAGGCGGGCGCCCGCGAGGAACCGGTACCTGGTGTGGCGGCCCGCCGCGGCCGGTGGCCCGGCACGCGGTGGGTCAGCGGGGCTCGCGTTCGAGGAACAGCACGGTCACGCCGCGCAGCGACCACAGCCGCCGCACCGCGTACCTCTTCTCCAGCAGGTAGTTCACCTTCGGCAGGGCCACCTCTCCCACACCGAACCGTGAGGGGGCCGTGGTGCCGGGCCGCACCGCGCGGTCGGTCTCCTCGCGCACGAGCCAGACACGGTCCCCGATGTCGGTGCGCGGGTTCAGCTCCGCGGGCATCCGCCCGTAGTGGGCCAGGCCCTCGCGGACCCACGGCGCGGCGTACGCGATCGTGTCGCCCGGCCGGAGCATCGAGCCGATGACGGCCGCGGCGTCCCGGTAGGCCACCTGGTGACCGGTCGCGCCGCGGGCGTGGATCTGCTGGGGGAGGGCGAGCGCGGCGGCGACGGCCAGGGCGGCGACCTGGAGCCAGGGCCGTGCCCGCGCGAGGGCGGCCCCGGCGAGCAGGGCGAAGGCGGGCGCCGAGGCCAGCACGTACCGGGAGTTGTAGACGGGCGTGCCGAGGTAGGAGACCGCCACCAGCACGACGACGGGCAGCACGCCCCAGACCACGGCCCCCGCCACGAACGCGCGCTCGCGCGGCTCGCGCCGGGCCAGGTACACCGCGCCGGCGAGGCCGCCCAGTGCCAGGAGCCAGCCGAGCACCACGGCGGGCAGGTCGCCGGGCTCCGGCTCGGGCAGCCACGCGGTGACCGTGCTGCGCACGAGCACCAGGTTCTGCCAGGCGGGCGTGCCGAGCCAGTCGACCTGTCCCACCTGCCCCGCCGACAGCGCGGCGAGCGCGACCGCGGGCGGCGCGCCGAGGGCGAGCCACGGCAGGCACCGCCGGGTGATGACGAGATGCGCGGGCAGCACGAGCACGGCGAACAGGTGCGTGCAGGGCAGCAGCGCGACGGCCAGGACGTACCGGCCCCAGCGGCCGGTCTCGGTGGCGCGGCGCAGTGCCCAGAAGGAGAAGACCGCGGCGGCGACGGCCATCGCGTAGGGCCGCGCCTCCTGGCCGAACCGGGCCATCGACGGCAGGAGCAGCAGCGCCGCCCCGGCCGGTACCCCGGCCCGCGCGCCCGCCAGGCGGCGGCCGAGGTCGGTGAGCAGCCCGGTCGCGGCGGCGACGGCGAGCGCGGAGGGCAGCCGGACCCACCAGTCGGCCGTGCCGAGCCGCGTCCACGCGTACATGAGCAGGTAGTACGGCAGGAAGACCGCGTCGCGCTGGCGCAGCGTCTCCCACAGCGTGTCCAGGGACGTCACCGCGCCGAGGGTGGCGAGCTCGTCGGCCCACATCGACGGCGCCCAGGACCACGCCACCGTGACCGTGAACGCGACCGCGGTCATGACGGCCACGGTGGGGTGGAGGCGTGCGCCGCGTGGCCGGGACGCGTGCGCGCCGCGCTCCCGCGCGGCCGCCGTCCGCTCGCCGCCCGCCACGCCGGGTGCCGATATTTCCATGGACGCACATATTGGCCGAGACATCATGCGGTGCCAAACGAACGGCTTTCGGTACGGAGGTCGCGACGGCCCACGGCCGGTGGCCGCCGGCGGCCCGCCCGGCGTGCCCCGCGGGCGCCGCGTGCTCCGTACGCCGATCTCCGGAATTGTCGGTTTTATGGGTATAAGTGCATTTGTCGCGGTCCGACGGAGGCTTTCCCAGCTGATATCGCCACCCCTGGAAAGCCCACGGAAAGCCTATTCGGCGGAGGATCTCGGGTGATTCGGAGGTATAGGTCTGAATGAACGCATGATTCGGTCATCCGCCGGTGAAACATGAGCAGGTGTATGCCTGTCGTGTCCCCCGATGCGACGGTTCCGGCGGGGGTGCGATCGGCGTAGACTGCTCCACCACGATGATCCCGGGGCGCCGTCGTGGCGCCGGACGAGGACGGTGGCGATGCTGGTCGAGCTGACGATGCACAGCGCCGGGCTCGGCCCCGCGCCGAATTCGCCGATCGACGGCATTCGCATATTGGCCCTGCTGCCCGAAGAATGGCGTAAAGACCTGCGGCAGGCCAATGGCGAGATCGTCATCCGCGTCGAAACCGGCGACGACGTCACCAGCACCGAGATCAGCGCCCGGGTGGAACAGGCGCTGACCGACCCCGCCGTCAGCCACTGGCGCCTGCACGCCTGCGACCCCGTGCCGGGCCCGGACGCCGTGTGAGCGCCCCGCCGGGCCCGGCGGGCGTGTGCCACCCGCCGGGCGCGCGCGGGACTCAGGCGTCGCCGGCGAGCCGGTAGGCGATCTCGATCGACCACTTGTCCATGTCGGGCTGCACGGCCGGGTCGCTCAGGTAGAACTCGAACCGCCCGCCCCACACCTCGTGGCCGTCCTCGTGCCGGTTGTCCCACCGCAGCCCCTGGGCCGGGCCCCACTTCTCCAGGGCGGTGAGCGACTCCAGCAGGCGGTCCGGGTGCCCGGCGTGGAGCAGCGTGGCGTACCTGCCGCCGGGGATCACTCCGGCGATCACCCGGCCGTCCCCGGTCACCGGGGCGCCGACCGGCACGCCGACCTCCAGGCTGATGTCCCCCCGCGGGTCCACCGTCCAGTACCGGTAGAACAGCGGGCCCGCGGGCGGGACGCCCCGGTCCCGCAGCCACGTGTAGACCTCGGGCACCAGCGCGTTCACCCGGTCCCACTCCCGCAGCGGCGCGGTGATCGGGATGGCGGCGTACGGCCGCTCCTCCCGGGTCTCGACCGTCGGTTCGTTGGTCATGATTCCCCCTTCAGGGTCGTCGTCATACCCCTGATACGAGCCGGAGGGCCGGAACTCATCGCCCGCCAGGCCGGGCGGGCGGCCCGAACAGCGGGAAGAGCGCCTCGGCGTCGAGGAACGTCGTCACGCCCGTGATCCGGCCGCCGCGCACGTCCAGGATCAGCAAGCCCCACGGCGCGAGGACCCCCTCCCGCGGGGTGTACTGCGCGAACGCGGGAGAGCCGTTGGCGGCGACGGGGACCAGCCGCGACCCGTGACAGTGGCCGTCCGCCCCGAGCAGCGCCGCGCGGATCGCGGACCGGCCGCGCAGCCACCACCCGAACGGCGGCATCTGCATCGTGGCGTCCTCGTGGAGCAGCGCGACCATGCCCTCGACGTCGTGGCGCTCGAAGGCGTCCGCGTACCGCGCCAGCAGCGCACGCTGCGCCGCGTCCAGGGGCGCGAACGGCTCGCCCGGGTCGGGGTCGCGCTCCTTGAGCGTCGCGCGGGCCCGTTGCAGGGCGCTGTTGACCGCCGTGACGGTGACGCCGAGCAGCCCGGCGACCTCCGCGGCCGTCCAGCGCAGCACGTCGCGCAGGATCAGCACGGCCCGCTGGCGGGGCGGCAGGTGCTGGAGCGCGGCGACGAACGCCAGCCGGATCGTCTCGCGCGCGACGGCCAGCTCGGCGGGGTCGCCGGACGGCAGCACCCGGTCGTCCGGGACCGGCTGGACGAACGCCCGCCAGGGCAGCGGCGGCCCGAGCGGCGTGCCGGGCTCGCAGGCCGGGCCGAGGTCCACGGCCAGGGCGCGGCGGCGCGCGCCCCGCAGCATGTCGGTGCAGACGTTGGCCGCGATCGCGTGCAGCCACGCCTTCGGCGACGCCCGGCGCTCGTCGTAGCGGTCGAACGCCTTCCAGGCGCGCACGAGCGTCTCCTGCACGGCGTCCTCGGCCTCGAACGCCGACCCGAGCATGCGGTAGCAGAACCCGGTCAGCGCGGTCCGGTGGCGTTCCAGCAGCTCGGCCGGGTCGCCGGCCGCCGCGGGGCGGCCGGAGGAAGACTCGTGAAGATTTTCCGCCGCCGCGTGTCGAGGAACCGTCATGCGCTCCGACCCATGTGTGTGACGCGCCCGCCGCGGGCGCGCGAGACCGTGAGGAGCACCGGGATGAAGTACATGCTGCAGATCTACATGAACCCCGCCGTCTGGGAGTCGGTGTCCGAGGACCAGCGTAACGAGGTCTTCGCGGGTCACGGGCGGTTCATCAAGCTCATCACCGAGTCGGGGGAGATGGTCGGCACCGAGGCGCTGGCCGATCCCTCGGCGGGCGTCACCGTCCGGGTGCGCGGCGGGGTGGTCACGCCGACGGACGGGCCCTACGCCGAGGCCAAGGAGTTCTTCTGCGGCTACTACGTGGTCGACTGCGAGAGCAGGGAGCGCGCGGTCGAGCTGGCCGCGCTCATCCCCGACGCGGCGCTCACCGGCATCGAGGTCCGGCCGTTCCTGGACACCAGCGGAGCCGACGTCTGACCGGCGGGGGAGCGCCCACACGGGCGCTCCCCGGCCGACCGCTACTTGGGCAGCGCCCCGGCCAGCGTGGCCGGCTTGTCGGTGAGGATGCCGTCCACCCGGTAGGCGGCCAGGCGGCGGGCGACCGCGGGGTCGTCCACCGTCCAGGTGAAGACCCGCATGCCGAGCCGGTGCACCCGCCGGACGTACCCGGCGGTGAGGTCCTGGTACGGCGGGTTGATCTGCCGGGCGAACGCGGCCAGGCCGGCCAGCCGCCCGGCCGGGGGCGTGCCGAGCAGGCCGACGGGGACCTCGGGCATGAGCCGGTGGAACCGCCGCATCGAGCCCCAGTCGAAGGACTGCACGACCAGACGTCCCGGGCGGAGCCAGGCGGGGTGACGCCGCAGCTCGCGCTCGACACGGGCCTCGATGCCCGGGTACAGGCCGGGCGCCTTGACCTCCAGCAGCAGGCCGAGCCCGCTCGCCTCCATCGCGCGCAGCGCCTCGCCGAGGGTCGGCACGCGCTCGCCACGGTACCGGGCGGAGAACCACGCGCCCGCGTCGAGCCTGCGGATCTCGTCGAGCGTGAGGTCGCGGACCCGCCACGGCGACCGGCCGGGGAAGACCCGCTCGGCGTCGGTGGTGCGGCCGAGCGTCGTGTCGTGCACGAGGACCAGCCGGTGGTCCTTGGTCTCCTGCACGTCGGTCTCGAACATGTCGGCGCCCTGCCGGCCCGCGAGCCGGAAGGCCGCGACCGTGTTCTCCGGCGCGTGGGCCGACGCCCCGCGGTGCGCCACGTTGACGATCTTCGCCGGCGCCGCCGCGGCCGTGTCGGGCGGTCCGTCCAGCGCGTGCGCGGGCGGGATCAGGAGGGCGAGGGTGGTCGTGAGGATCGTGGTCGCGAGGATGAGGCCCGGTCGTCGGAACATGCGTCTCCTCAGGCTCGGCGTTGCCCCTGCATTCTGAACCTGACCGCTGAGCACGACCACGAGTTGATGGTTGGGTAACCCTTAGGTGCCTGCTAAATGAGTATTTGTCCGTAGCCGTTCCGGCCGGTGGCTCATTGAGCGGACGCGGTGCCGGTCTCGGTGCTGGTCAAGGGGCCGGCCGCCGGGCCGGCCTCCGACAGGGCCGGCCGGGTGAGCGGGAGCTCGCCGACGCGCCCCTTGACGACGTGGACGTGCCCGCCGCCGCCCGGGGTCCGCCGCCGCCCGGCGCAAGTGCGCAATCCCGCGCGTATACAAGCCCGTGCCGCCGATAGGACGATTGCCGCAGTTCTTGGTGGTGAAGGGAGCGAGCTATGAAATTGACGTTGACGACCTTCCTCTCGCTGGACGGGGTGCTGCAGGCCCCGGGACAGCCCGACGAGGACCGTGAGGGCGGGTTCGAGCACGGCGGCTGGCTGATCCCGCACGCCGACGAGGACATGGGCACGTTCGTCGGCGAGTGGTTCGAGGACGCCGACGCGTTCCTGTTCGGCCGCAAGACGTATGAGATCTTCGCGGCGCACTGGCCGAACGTCGTGGACGACGACGACCCGACGCCCACGCGGCTGAACAAGTGCCCGAAGTACGTCGTCTCACGGACGCTGGACACCCCGGACTGGGCCGGGACGACCGTCATCAAGGACGACGTCGTGGCCGAGGTCCGGCGGCTGAAGAGCGAGCCCGGCAACGAGCTGCAGGTGCACGGCAGCGGCGAACTGGCCCGCACGCTGATCGAGCACGGCCTCGTCGACGAGTACCGCCTGTGGTTCTTCCCGGTCTTCCTCGGCTCGGGCAAGCGGCTGTTCGAGGGCGCGAAGGTTCCGGCCACGCTCCAGCTGGTCGACAGCAAGAAGACCAGCACCGGGGCCGTCATCCACATCTACCGCCCGGCGCCCGAGACCCCGGAGTCCTGAGCCGGTCCTCAACCGGGCACGCCGGGGACGCCGTTCCCCGGCGGAGCCCTCCGGCGCCGCGGACGGCACAGGCCGTCCGCCGCGCACGGCCCGGCGGCGCCGCAGGGAACGCCGCGGCGCCGCCGGGCCGCCCGGGTCAGCGGCCCTTGCCCTCGGCGGGCCCCAGCCGGTCGCTCTGCCGCTGGAGCTCGTCGATGAGCTTGGACGCCTCGGCCTTGCTGAGGCCGTCGGGGACGTCCCGGCCCGCCTCCCTGGCCAGCGTGCTCAGGTACGACTCCTGCGGCGCGGTCATCGGCTCATCGCCGGTGGCCCACTCCTCCGGGTCCTTCTCCACGGGTCCTCGGCTCATGGCGCTCCCTTCCTCGAACGCCCGTTCTACCCCTGCGACCTCGCCGTAACCGCCGCGCGGGGTAAAGGCCGGTCCGTCACGGCGCGGGAGCCGGACGCGGGAACAGGGTGAGGAACCGGTCCGCCGTCCCGGCGTCGCCGGTGAGCCTCAGGTCGCCGGCCGCGATCGCCTCGGCGGGCGGCAGCCGCCGGAAGACCAGGGACCGGAGCGTGGCGACGTCGGTGTCGAGGACGGCGTCGGGCCGGTCGGAGTCACCCCGGACGATCTCGATGCGGCCCCCGGCCACCTCGGCGCGGAACCGGTCGTCCCCGAGCGTCAGGCCGATCGTGGCGCGCATGTCCCCGGCCGCGGCGGCGTCGAAGGTGGTCCGCAGCGCGAGCACCAGCGCGGCCGCGCTCAGCTCCGCCCGGCTCGCCAGCGGGGCGCGGCCTCCCCACCGCGCCAGGGGTACCAGGACCGCCTCCAGCTCCCGCCCCCGGCCGGTCAGCTCGTACACCCAGGCGTCCAGCGGCGGCCCCAGCCTGCGCCGCCGCACCACCCCCGCGGCCCGCAGCTCGCGCAGGCGCTGGGACAGCACGTTCTGGCTCGCGCCCGGCAGGCCCGTCCGCAGGTCGGTGAAGCGCCTCGGGCCGGCGAGCAGCTCGCGGACCACCAGCAGCGCCCACCGCTCGCCGATCACGTCGAGGGCCCGCGCGACGCCGCACGGGTCGTCGTAGCTGCGTGCCATGGGCCGAGCATACGTGGCCTTTACCTTCGTGAATCCTCGCACCTGAGCAGGAGCCGGTGCTAACTTAGGACCTCTATTCGAACGCATTCGAACCCGAGAAGAGGAAGCCTCCGCGATGGCCACCTACGTCCTCGTCCACGGCGCGGCGTCCGACTCCTGGTACTGGCACCTGGTCGCCCCGGAACTGCGGGCGCGCGGCCACGACGTCGTGGCGCCGGACCTGCCGTGCGGCGACGACGCGGCCGGCTTCCCCGAGTACGCCGACACGGTCGTGGCGGCGATCGGCGACCGCGTCGCCTCCGGCGCCGACCTGATCCTGGTCGCGCAGTCGCTCGCCGGGTTCACCGCCCCGCTGGTGTGCGAGCGGGTCCCGGTGCGCCTGCTGGTGATGCTCGCCGCCATGGTGCCCGCCCCGGGGGAGTCCGCCGGCGACTGGTGGGGCAACACCGGGCAGCCGCAGGCCGCGCGCGAGCTTGCCGAGCGCGAGGGCCGTTCCGTGGAGTCCGGCGAGGCCGTCACCTTCCTGCACGATGTCCCGCCCGCCGTCGCCGGCGAACTGCTGTCCAGGCCTTCGCCCGGCCAGTCCGGCACGCCGTTCGCCGCGCCGTGGCCGCTGGACGCCTGGCCGCGGGTGCCGACCCGCTTCCTGCTCTGCCGGGACGACCGGCTGTTCCCCGCGCCGTTCATGCGGCGGGTCGTCCGGGAGCGCCTCGGCATCGTCCCCGACGAGATGGACGGCGGCCACCTGCCCGCGCTCGCCCGTCCCAAGGAGCTCACCGAGCGTCTGGAGGCCTACCGTGAGGACGTGGGGCCGCGCTGAGCCGCCCCGACCCCAGAGACACCCCTATCGGGCCGGGCACGGGGAACGCGGCGCGTGTCCGGCCTGATATCTAGCGTAAGGAAATCGAGCTACGCAAGGACGGCGCCGCGCCCCGGTGCCGGCCGACCACGGAGGTCCACATGGAGGATTACGGCGTCACCGGAGCGCGGGTGGACCTGGAGGTCACCGTCGACCTGCCCCCCGACCGCGTCTGGGAGCTCATCACGTCGGTGTCCCGCATCGGCGACTGGAGCCCGGAGTGCCGGTTCGAGGGCTGGGTCGGCGAGGACGGCCCCGTGCTGCCCGGCACGCGCTTCGAGGCGCGTAACCGCAGGCAGGACATGGAATGGACGGTCACCTGTGAGGTGACGGAGGCGGAGCGGCCCACCACGTTCGCCTGGGTGGTCCTCGACCCGAAGGGCGACCCCGACGCCCCCTCGTCGCACTGGCGCTACGACCTGCGGCCCGGCGACGCCCCCGGGCAGACCGTCGTGCGCCACGGCTTCGAGCACGGCGCCGGCCACAGCGGCCTGCGCGACATCATCGCCCGCGATCCCGAGCACGCCTCCGCCATCCTCGCGGGCCGCCTCCAGGAACTGCGCGCGCACATGACCCAGACCCTGGGGGCCATGACCCTGACCCCGGCCTCCTGACCCGCGCGCCCTTGCCGGAGGCCATCCCCTCCGGCAAGGTTCCACGGTGAGATGACCGCCCTGCTCGTGGGCGACCACGGGCGTCCACATCGTCCCGTGGCGTCGAGCTCGTCGAGCACCCAGAAGGCGACCTCGACGGGGTGAGGCTGGATGCCCGGCCCCCGCAGATCGGGCTCCAGCGCGTTGCCGAGGCCGCCGTCGGAGTTCTGGTGGACCCGGAGAGCGCCGAGCGCGCGCGAGCGCGACCCGTCCCGGAGCGGCGCCGCGAACCGCGAGCGGTCGATCAGGCGGGCGTCACGCTCCAGGTGTCTCTCGGCCGAGGCGAGCGCCTCGGGGGTCACCGTCTTCATGCCGGCGACCATACGGGTCCCCACCGACAATTCCGGTCCGGCCGACCTCGGCCGCGGGTTTCACTCCAGGGACTTGAGGAACCTCGCGGCCACCGGGGCGGCCACCTGGCCGCCGGCGCCGCCGTTGCGCACCAGGACGGCGAACGCCAGGGAGCCGCGGTAGCCGACGAACCAGGCGTGCGCCGCGGCGCCGGAGACCTCGGCGGTGCCCGTCTTGCCCGCGGTGCCCGGCGGGAGCCCGGCCCGCGCGGCGGTGCCCTCGGTGACCACGGCGGCCATCATCGTGCGTAGACCGGCGGCGATCCCCTGGTCCAGGGGCGCCTCGGGGGCGCCGCGCCCGGCGTCCGGCCTGATCACCGCCTGGCGCCAGGCGCCGCCCGCCACCGCCGCCGCGACCTCCGCCATGCACAGCGGGCTGGCCTGCACCGAGTTCTGCCCGATGGCGTCGGCGCCGAGCCCGTCGGCGTCCCGGGAGTCTCCGATCCTGCAGGAGCTCAGCCCCGGCTTCTCGCGGAAGCCGAAACGGTCGGCGGCCTCGGCGCGCAGCCGTCCGTCGCCCAGCCGCTCGTAGGCCTGCCGCACGAAGGTGGTGTTGCAGGACAGGGCGAAGGCCTTGGTCAGCGAGATGTCGCCGTGGTCGGCGCCGCCGTCGTTGGTGAAGCGGCGCGCGTTGGGGATGGTGTATGCGCCGGGGCAGGCCACCGTGGAGCCGGGGCCGAGGCCGGCGCGCAGCAGCGCCGCGGCGGTGACGATCTTGAACGCCGATCCGGGCGGGTACAGGCCGTTGAAGGCCCCCTTGCCGCCGAGGGTGTCCGCCACCGCGCGGATCTCGCCGCTCGGCACGTCCACGGCCACCAGAGCCGCGGGACGCCCCACGCCTTCCAGCGCCCGCGCCGCGGCGGCCTGGACCGGGCCCGAGATCGTCGTCCTCTCCTGGGCGGAGGCGGGCGGCGCCGACGACAGCAGCACCCGGCCCGAGGGCCGCTCCTCCAGCCGCAGCTCGGTGACCGCGCCGTCCAGCCCGGCGAAGTAGTCGCCCGCCTTGCTGTCCGCGGGGAAGGGCTTGCCCTCCCGGGTGAGCGCGGCGGGACGCCGCACCTTGTTCTCCACGAGGCGCACGGAACCGCCGTCCTTCAGCGCGGGGTGCAGGACCTCAGGCGACCAGAGCACCTTCCACGCCCCGGCGCGCACGCCGAGGCGCAGCACCGAGGAGAACGGCCACGAGCCGAGCCCGGCCACCTGGCGGACGCCCTGGAACGGCATCTCGGCCGTCTCGGCGCCCTGCCGGACGAGCGGCCCGGGGGAGAGCGACAGGGCGGTGACGCGCAGGTCGCGCGTGAAGGCGCGGTGCCGCTCGGCGAGGTCGGCCGGCGGGTCGGCGACGGTGCCGCGCATGGCGGTGTAGTCGCCCTTGAGCCAGGCGCCGAAGAACCGCGCCGCCACGGGCTCGGGCCCCTCCGTCCCGGCGGGCGCGGACGTCGCGGGCGTGACGGCGGGAGCGCCCGTCGCCGCGAGCGGCTGCCCGGGGACCGAGGGCGCGGGGACCGGCGGGAACGTCCCGGCGTCCGGCACCGGCGGCGCGGACACCGCGGGCTCGGACACCGCCGGCGCGGGGGCCGCGGGCGTGGGGGAACCCGCGGCGGCGCGCGAGGCGTCGCGCGCCGGAGGTTCCACCGGGCCGGGGGAGCCGAGGAGCATGTACACGGCGCCGAAGGCGACCATGACGATCACGAGGCCCACCATGACCTGGGGCCATTTGGCGCGGAGGCCGCCGCCTCCCGGCACGCTCATCGAAAAGCCCACCCGTTTCCCATCGAGACAGATGCTAAATGAGACGACCGCGCGGGGTGCCTGGTTGTGGTGAATTCGGCGTTCTGTCCGCCCCCGTATTCGGAATGACCGTCACGCAGGGTATTCCGCGGCGGCCCGTACGTGAGCGGCGGGCCTGCCGGCGGGTTTCATGGGCCGGGCGCGGGAGTGCCGTACGGCCAGATGCACTGGTCGAGATAGCCGAGCACGTGCAATTTATGGACGCTCGGATAATGGGCGACCGCCAGCCAATATCCCTCCCGGCCCGGATATATCCTCCAGCCGCCGCCGTGGCGTTCCACCCGGGCCGCCCTGGCCCGCCAGTGCGCCACCACGGCCGCCTGGAAGCGTTCGATCTCGCGCCGTGAGACGTTCCGCGTGGACGCGGTGTACAGCACGCCGGGTTCGATCCGCCCGGTCGTCCCGGCCCCGAACATCTCCGTCCCGCAGTCGGAGGGGGACTCCTCGTAGGTCTCGTCCGGGGTGCGGACGAGCGCGAGCCCGCCGGGGGGAGCGGCACGGAAGGTCTCCTGCAGGTAGCTTTCGATGCGCGCCTGGGCCTGCGCCTTGGTCATCGTGTGATCGGGCGCCCCGCATCCCGGCGCCAGAGAGAGCACCGCCGCCGCCGTGGCGGCCCAGCCGCCCGCCCGCGACCTCATCGCGGCCCCGCCCCGGCTCCGTACGCGCCGGCCCATTCCTCACGGCCGCGCCCCGCCGTGGACGGCCTCACTCGTAAGCCGGCCGGCATACCGCCCTCGTTCATCGCTCCCCATTTCGAGAAAGGTCCGGGAAACGTGTTTCTCCCGGCCCGAAAACCCGGACGCCTGAGGATTCGAGCCCCCGCCTCGTCGGCCTCGTGGAGCTTTTGACTACCGTGGCCCGTCATTGGTTCCACCGGATATTTCCCTCGTGTCCGGTGAATCGGGGCGGCCTAGGGCGCTCCGCGGACGCGGTGCCGCCGAGCCGACACTCCGGGCACCGAGGGAGGCGACGACCCTGACCGCCCGGGCTCGGGCATGGAACACTGTTGTCTGCCGCACGGCCGACACGCCGGTCCGCGGCGTCGCGACGCGGAAGGCGGGTGATGGGCCATGGGCGGAGGTGACTCCGTCTTTCACGCCACCTCCGTGACCACGTCCACCGGCCGCCCGGCCGCACCGCCGGCCAAGCCCGTGCCCCCTGTGCCCGCCGCGCCGCACGCGCGCGACGCCGCGGAGGCCGTGGCGCTCGTGCAGGCCGTGCTGGACGGGGTCCCGGCGCAGGCCGCCTGGTCGGTGCCCGTCCACGACGGGGACGGCGAGATCGTCGACTTCGAGCTGCGCGCCGCGAGCCCGCAGGCCAGGGACATCCACGGCCGCGTCGGCAAGGATCTGATCGGCGTCCGCGTCACCGCCGCCTACCCCTCGGTCAGGGACACCGAGCTGTGGCGCAGCTACCTGCGGGTCATGAGCACGGGCGAGCCCGAGGAGGTCGCCCGCTACCAGCACGTCGAGACGATCGAGGGCCTGCCGCACCGCTCCGTCTTCACCGTCAGGGCCACCCGGGTCCTCGGCGGCCTGCTCGCCGCCTGGATCTGCGACGACGAGAAGGACCGCCTGGTCACCCGCCTCGGGCACACCGAACGCCTGGCCAACCTGGGCTGGGGGCACTGGAACCTGGTCACCGGCGAGGTCGAGTGGTCCCCGCAGCTCTACGCCCTCCTCGGCAGGGACCCGGCCGACGGGCCGCTGGACCCGAGCGGCTACCGCGCCATCACCCATCCCGACGACCTGCCGGTCATCGACGACGCGCTCGCCGCCCTCCGCCTCGCCGACTCGCCGTGCGAGTTCGAGGTGCGGGTGCGCGCCGGCGGCGAGGTGCGGCTGGTCCGCGCCGTGGTCGAGGTCAGCAGGGACGGCGCCGGCCGTCCCACCGAGGTCCACGGCCTGATCCAGGACGTCACCGACTGGCGGAGCACCGCCGACCAGCTCGCCGTGGCCAGGCGCCTGCTCGCGGAGGAGTCACGGCTGACCGCCGAGCTGCAGCACATCATCATGCCGGTGCAGGAGGACTTCCTCACGCTGCCCGGCCTGCGGGTCGGGGTCCGCTACGACGCCGCGGCCGCCGCGCCGCTCGGCGGCGACTGGTACCAGGCCCTCCCGCTGGACGGCGACGAGGTGCTGCTCGCGGTCGGGGACGTCGCGGGAAGCGGCCTGCCCGCCGCCTCGGCGATGGCCAAGCTCCGTCACGCGATCACCGGCCTGGCCTTCGCCCAACAGCGCCCGGACGAGATCCTCGTGGCGCTGAACCGCCTGCTGCGCCGCCTGCGCCCCGACGTCCTCGCCACGGCCGTCGTCGCCCGCTTCCGCCCGCGGGACCGCACGCTGACGTTCACGCACGCGGGCCACCCGCCCATGCTGCTGGTCCGGGGCCACACGGTGCGCAGGCTCCTGCACCCCGGGGTGCTGCTCGGCGTCTTCGACGACGTCGAGTACACCCCCGCGACCGTGCGGCTGGAACAGGGCGACATGCTGGTCATGTTCACCGACGGCCTGATCGAGCTCCCCGGCCGCGACCTGTTCGAGGGGCTGGACGAGCTGGCGGCGACGATCGCCGAGGTCATCGCCGCCCGGCCGCCCGACCGGCTGGCGGCGGTGATGGACGCGATGGTGCCGAGCAACACCGGCGACGACACCTGCATCCTGGTCGCCGAGCTGACCCCCGCCACATCGGAGGCGGTCTGATGACCGAACCCCGCCTCGCGACCGCCGCGTCGTTCAGCGCCGTGAGCCGGGCGGGCGCCGGCGTGCTGACGATCCGGGGGCGGCTCGACTTCACCACCGAGCGGCGCGCCACCGAGTTCCTCGACCGGGCGTTCGCCCGGTTCGGCCCGAACCTGGTGCTGAACCTGCTGGAGGTGGACTTCCTGGACTCCCGGGCCACGGGCCTGATCGTCTCCTGCTGGCGGCGCGCCGCGGACGCGGGCGGGCGGCTGGCGCTGGTCGCGGTCGAGCAGGGCTCGGCGCGGGTGCTGTGGATCACCGGGATCGCCGGCCGGGTGCCGGTCTTCCCCACCGTCGAGGAGGCCCTCGCGGGCGCGCCGCCCGCCTGACGGTCAGCCGGTCCCCAGCGCGGCGTGACGCTCGCGCACCTCGGCCCAGCGCCGCCGGTGGAACGTCACGGTCCCGTGCACCAGGCCCGCCAGCTCCACGCTCAGATCGCCGTCCAGCCCCGCGTACAGGTCGTCCAGGGCGGCGTCCCCGTCCGGGTGCGGAGCGTCGCCGGCCGTGAGCTCCCCGGTCGGCAGGCAGCGCAGCACGGCGCGGGCGAACGCCTCCAGGCGCGAGGGCAGACCGGCGCCGGGCAGGGCCTCGGCCGCCGCGGTGATCCTCTCCCGCACCGGCGCGTACTCCAGGCGCAGCCGCCGCAGCTCGGCGGCCACCTCATGGACGCGGCGCGGGAAGCGCGGCGTCTCCTCCTCCCACGCCTCGGGCACCCGGGCGGCCAGGGACTCCAGCACGCGCAGGTACCCCTTGTGGACGGCGTGAAGGTCGGCGAACAACGGCTCCAGGCCCTCCGGCGCGACCGGCGGGGACGCCAGGATCTCGCGTAATCGGTCGGCGGCCTCCCGCGTCGCGGCGGCCGAGCCGATCTCGGGCATGCCGCTGCGGACGATGCGCGCCCGCAGCCGCGCGACGTCCGTCTCCCAGGAATTCCGGCGCAGCTCGATTCCCTCCAGCGACGCGAGCGGCTTCAGCCCAGGCGACTTCGGGAAATCATTCGGCCGCAGGGCGCGCGCCCCGTCCACATAGACCGGAATCACCGCCACGGGCGCGTTCAACGCCGATTCACACACGCGCCGGACGTGGTCGCCGGGCAGGTCGACGCGCCGCCGCCCCTCCCCGTCCGCGAGCCACCGCACACCGATCATGACGATCACCACGGCGGAGCGTTCCAAAGTCGCGATGACCTGGGCGGACTCCGGCGCGACCTCCTCGGCGGCGGCGGCGCCGTCCCCGGCCGGGGAGGGGGCGAGGTGGACGTGGCGCGGGCCGAAGACCTGGCGCAGTTCACGCGCGAGCGCGACGGACGTTTCCCCGGTGTCGTCGGCGCGATGGCTGATGAGAATCAGCGGATCGAGTGTTCCGGAAGGGGCGGGCATGCGACATACGTTACCGTCGCCATGATTTTCCGACCGGTATCGAGAAAAGGCGAAATTTCACTGTTCTGCGCCGGGAATTTTCCGGAATTCGGCCGTTCCGCGACCGCGCGCGACCCCGGCGGAACGGAGCCGCCGGGGCGCGGAAGATGGTGGGCGATACTGGGATTGAACCAGTGACCTCTACCGTGTCAAGGTAGCGCTCTCCCACTGAGCTAATCGCCCTCGATGAGGGATCAGAGCGGACGACGGGATTCGAACCCGCGACCCTCACCTTGGCAAGGTGATGCTCTACCAGCTGAGCCACGTCCGCGTGCCCCGCCCCTGGCCACCGCCCGGGGGGACGACACGAGACTCTAGCGGGTTTTCCCCGCGCGTGCCTAACCGGCGTGGGATCCGCGGAAGCCGCGCGCGACGCCCCGCTCGATCGCCGGCAGCGTCAGGAAGATCTCCAGGATGCGGGTGAGCCGGTGCACCTCGATGCGGTGGAAGGGCGGCCCCTCGGCCCTGGCCAGCAGGAACGTCAGCGCGAGCGGCGGCAGCGGCGCCGCGATGATGTGCAGCCCGGACGGCAGCGTGTGCGCCTCGGGACGCAGGGGCGTGATCGAGGGGAACGGCACGTCGTCCGGGGCGCGCCAGCTGGAGTGCAGCACGGTCCGCGGGACCTTCTCGGTCGCGGCGGCGGCCCAGTCGGCGCTGAACAGCACCGGCATCGAGTCGATCATCGTCGCCAGCGCCCGGTCGCCCGCCGCGGTGATGTACTTCAGGATCTCCAGCTCGGGGTAGGTGCCCGGCGCCTCGCGCGTGCTCCACACCCCTTCGACGACCACCCCGGACACGCCCTCCAGCCCCTGCGTGAGCGCGTCGCGCGGCGCGGAGTCCGGCCAGTACACGGTGAGATCGTCCACGGCCCTGCCCTCGCCGCGCTCCAGCACGACGAGCTGGATGATGTCGGCCCCCGCGACGCCCAGCACCCGGGTCACCTGGCCCAGGGCCCCCGGACGGTCGGGCAGGGAGATCCGCAGCCTCAGCAGCATCCAGGCCCCTCCCCGGTCGCGTTCGGCGGCACCCCTTCTCGAACCCAGTCCCAATGTAGCCGCACGCGCTCGGGCCGGTCCAAGACGCCCGCTCGTGGCGCGCCCGCCCGGCCGTGTACGGCGATTCGACCCGTCCGGTCCGGGTGTGGGGTACAAATGGGCTGGTGAAGATAGGGGCGATCGACGTCTGGCCTCCCGTGGTGCTCGCTCCCATGGCGGGCGTCACCAACGCGGCGTTCCGCACGCTGTGCCGCGAGCAGGGCGGTGGACTGTACGTGTCCGAGATGATCACCACCCGGGGCCTGGTCGAGCGCAACCCCAAGACGCTGGCCATGATCCGGTTCCCTGAGGGGGAGGCCCCGCGCAGCGTCCAGCTCTACGGCGTGGACCCTGAGGTCGTGGGCAGGGCCGTCCGGATCATCGCGGAGGAGGGCCTCGCCGACCACGTCGACCTCAACTTCGGCTGCCCGGTGCCCAAGGTCACCCGGCGCGGCGGCGGCTCGGCGCTGCCCTACAAACGCGGCCTGCTGCGGCGCGTCCTGCGCGCGGCGGTAGCGAACGCCGGCACTCTCCCCGTCACGATGAAGATGCGCAAGGGCATCGACGACGACCACCTGACCTACCTGGACGCCGGCCGCATCGCCGCCCAGGAGGGGCTGAGCGCGGTCGCCCTGCACGGCCGCACGGCGGTGCAGCACTACGGTGGGACGGCCGACTGGGAGGCGATCGCCCGGCTGAAGGACGCCGTCCCCGAGATCCCCGTGCTCGGCAACGGCGACATCTGGACCGCCGACGACGCCCTGCGCATGATCCGCCGCACCGGCTGCGACGGCGTGGTGGTGGGCCGCGGCTGCCTCGGCCGTCCCTGGCTGTTCCGCGACCTCGACGACGCCTTCGAGGGCCGCGCCGAGCGGGCCCGCCCCACCCTCGGCGAGGTCGCCGCGACGATGGCCCGGCACGCCGCGCTGCTCGTGGAGTGCTTCGGCGGCGAGGCGCACGCCGTGCTCGACTTCCGCAAGCACGTCGGCTGGTACCTCAAGGGCTTCGAGGTCGGCGCGGACCTGCGCCGCGACCTGGCCACCGCGGGCTCCCTGGAGGAGCTGCGCGGCCACCTGGCCCGCCTGCCGGCCACGCTGCGGTGGCCGGGCGCGGCGGCGGACGGCCCGCGCGGCAAGACGAACGCCCGTGACCGCGTGCACCTGCCCGTCGGCTGGCTCGACGACCAGGGCGACGTCACGGTCTCCGCCGAGGCCGAGCTGGACGTCTCGGGAGGCTGAGCGCCACGGGACTCCGAGCCGGTTTCCGAGCCGGCCTCAGAGGCGGTTGAGCCCGACGACGTGGACGACCGCCCGCCCCTCCTCGTCGGAGGCCGCGAGGTCCACCTGGGCGTCGATGCCCCAGTCGTGGTCGTCGGCCGGGTCGTGCAGGACCTGCCGCACCCGCCACAGCTCCTGCTCCTCCTCGATCTGCAGCAGGGCCGGGCCGCGGGCGTCCGGGCCGGTGCGGATCTCGTCGTGCTCCTCGTAGTAGGCGTCCAGGGCGGCCGGCCAGTCGATGTCGGCCAGCTCGGCGAGCTCGTCGTACTTCTCCAGCGCCGCCAGCTCGACCATGCGGAACATGGCGTTGCGCACCAGGACCCGGAACGCCCGCCGGTTGCCGGTGACCGGCCGGGTGTTCTCCTCCAGGCCCGGGCGCTCCACCTCCTCGGAGGGGTTCTGCAGCTTCTCCCACTCGTCCAGCAGGCTGGAGTCGACCTGGCGCACCAGCTCGCCCAGCCACTCGATCAGGTCCTGGAGGTCCTCGGTCTTCATGTGGTCGGGGACCGTGCGGCTGAGCGTGCGGTAGGCGTCGGCGAGGTAGCGCAGCACCGTGCCCTCCGAGCGCGCCAGCTCGTAGAACTGGACGTACTCGGCGAAGGTCATCGCCCGCTCGTACATGTCGCGCACCACCGACTTGGGGCTCACCGCGTGGTCGCCCACCCACGGATGCCCGCGCCGATAGGTCTCGTACGCGCCGAACAGCAGGTCCTCCAGCGGCATGGCGTAGGTGACGTCGGTGAGCAGCTCCATGCGCTCCTCGTACTCGACGCCGTCGGCTTTCATCTGCGCCACGGCCTCGGCGCGCGCCTTGTTGAGCTGGGAGTGCAGGATCTGCCGTGGGTCGTCCAGCGTCGACTCCACGATCGACACCACGTCCAGGGCGTAGGTGAGGGAGGCGGAGTCGAGCAGCTCGAAGGCGGCGAGCGCGAAGGTCGACAGCGCCTGGTTGAGCGCGAAGTCCTCCTGCAGGTCCACGGTCAGCCGCGCCATGCGGCCGTGCTCGTCCGGCTCGCTCAGCTTCTCCACGACGCCGCCCGCCAGCAGCGAACGGTAGATCGCGATCGCGTGGCTGATGTGCCGCCGCTGCGCCTTGCGCTCCTCGTGGTTGTCGGTCAGCAGGCTCTTCATCGCCGCGAAGCAGTCGCCCGGCCGGTTGATGACGGCGAGGAGCATCGCGTTGCTGACCTTGAACCGGGAGTTCAGCGGCTCGGGCTCGGCCTTCTGGAGCCGCTCGAAGGTCTCCTCGCTCCAGTTCACGAAGCCCTCGGGCGGCTTCTTGCGCACCACCCTGCGCCGCTTCTTCGGGTCGTCGCCCGCCTTGGCCAGCGCCTTCTCGTTCTCCACGACGTGGTCGGGGGCCTGGCAGACGACGTGGCCGAGGGTGTCGAAGCCCGCCCGCCCGGCCCGTCCGGCGATCTGGTGGAACTCGCGGGCGCGCAGCAGGCGGACGCGGTTGCCGTCGAACTTGCTGAGCGCGGTGAACAGCACCGTGCGGATCGGGACGTTGACGCCGACGCCCAGCGTGTCGGTGCCGCAGATGACCTTCAGCAGGCCGGCCTGGGCCAGGCGCTCGACCAGGCGGCGGTACTTCGGCAGCATCCCGGCGTGGTGGACGCCGATGCCGTGCCGGACCAGCCGCGACAGCGCGCGGCCGAACCGCGTGGTGAACCGGAAGTTGCCGATGAGCGCGGCGATGGCCTCCTTCTCGGCCTTGGTGGACATGTTCACGCTCATCAGGGCCTGCGCCCGCTCCATCGCCGCGGCCTGCGTGAAGTGCACGACGTACACCGGCGCCGACTTCGTGGCCAGCAGCTCTTCGAGCGTCTCGTGCAGCGGCGTGGTGCGGTAGCCGTAGAACAGCGGCACCGGGCGCGTGGCCGACCGCACGACCGCGGTCTCGCGGCCGGTGCGCCGCGTCAGGTCCTTCTCGAAGCGGGTGACGTCTCCCAGCGTGGCCGACATCAGGATGAACTGCGCCTGCGGCAGCTCCAGCAGGGGCACCTGCCACGCCCACCCGCGGTCGGGCTCGGCGTAGAAGTGGAACTCGTCCATCACGACCTGGCCGATGTCGGCCCGGGCCCCGTCGCGCAGCGCGATGTTGGCGAGGATCTCGGCCGTGCAGCAGATGATCGGCGCGGAGGCGTTGACCGAGGCGTCGCCGGTCATCATGCCGACGTTCCCGGTGCCGAACAGCGCGACCAGGTCGAAGAACTTCTCCGACACCAGGGCCTTGATGGGCGCGGTGTAGAACGTCCGCCGCCCGTCGGCCAGCGCCGCGAAGTGCGCCCCGGCGGCGACCAGGCTCTTACCGGAACCGGTCGGCGTGGAAAGGATCACGTTGTTGCCCGAGACGACCTCGATCAGCGCCTCCTCCTGCGCCGGGTAGAGGGTCAGCCCGCGGTCGGCGTTCCACGCCGCGAACGCCTCGAACAACGCGTCGGGGCCGGTGTCCTGGGGGAGGTGCTGGAGGAGGCTCACCCCTCAATACTGCCGAAGGCCGCGCCGTGGTCGGGCCACCTTTCGCTCTCGGCGCGCGGCCCGGCGCCCCGGCGGTGAACCGTGGGCGGCCCCGCCGCGTCTTCTGCCGGGGCCCGGGCGGGTCCCGGTGGAAGGGAGATCCGAATGCGTGGAGCGAGGACCGCCGCGGCGCTGGCCGCGGCGGCGATGATCGTCGTACCGGCGAGCGCCGAGGCGGCGGCGGCCCAGGCGCACGTCCCGGCGGCCGCCGCCGCCGCGAGCCCGGCGAAGGTCGCGAACAAGCTGCTTCGGGCCTGGCTCCGCGACGACAGGGCGGCCGCGGCGGCCGTGGCGTCGCCCGCGGCCGTGAAGACGCTGTTCGCCTACGTGTACCGGGCGCCGGACGAGTTCAACGGATGCGCCGGCAACGCCTGCCGGTTCACCCACACCAGCGTGCGCGTGCCCGGCGGCCTCAACGGGATCCTGATGATCGTCTCCGGCGGCAAGGTCGCCAAGGTGTACGAGTCCCGGCACGTCACCGCGCCGGAGAAGGCCGCGCAGTACCTGTTCGCGGCGTGGAAGGCCGGCGACAGGAACCGCGGCCTGGAGATCGCGTCCACGGGCGCGGTGAAGACGCTGTTCCGCACCAGGTTCGGCGGGGCCGGCTACATCTTCCAGGGCTGCCAGGCCGAGCGCGGCGGCAGATCCTGCGCCTACTCCTACGAGGGCGGCGCCATGTTCCTGCACCTGCGCGGGAGCAAGATACGCGGCTACGAGGTGCGGTCGATCTCCTACATCGCCGACTGAGCGCCGACTGCGCGCCGAGGCGGCGGGCGGTGGCACGATGGGCGCATGCGTGACCTGCCCGCCGCGTGGCGCGCGCTCGCCGGGGACTCGGCCGCGTCCCAGGCCGTCGGGGCCGAGCTGGCCGCCCGCTGGGCCGAGCCGCACCGCCGCTACCACACCCCGGCCCACCTGCGCGCCGTGCTCGCCGCCACCGAGCCGCTCGCCGGCCACGCCCGCGACCTGGTGGCGGTGCGGCTGGCGGCCTGGTTCCACGACGCCGTGTACGAGGGCAGGCCGGGGTGGGACGAGGAGCGCAGCGCCCAGCTCGCCTCCTCCCGGCTCGCGCGCCTCGGCGGCGGCCTCGCGCGACGCGCCGGGGAGGTCGCCCGGCTCGTGCGGCTGACCGCCGGGCACGGCCCCGAGCCCGGCGACCGCGACGGCGAGGTGCTGTGCGACGCCGACCTCGCCGTGCTCGCCTCGCCCGGCTACGACGCCTACGCCCGCGCGGTCCGCGAGGAGTACCGCCACGTGCCCGAGGAGGCGTTCAGGACGGGCCGGGCATGCGTCCTGGCGGGGCTGCTGGCGATGCCCGCCCTCTACCGGACCGCGCCCGCGCGGGAGATGTGGGAGAAGACGGCCCGCGCGAACGTGCGCGCCGAACTCGCCGCGCTGACCGCCCCCCGCTGACCGTCCGGCCGCCCCCCGCTGACCGTCCGTCGTCCGCGACACGTCCGCGGCCCAGGCGGTGACGGACGCCGTCCGGCGAGCCGCCACCGTCCGGGGTACCGCTCCCGTCCGGGGACCCGGGGGGTCACGGATACGCGGCCCGCGCGTCCAGCCCCGCGTACGCCTTGCGCAGCAGGTGGTGCAGCGTGCGCCGCTCGTCCGGGTCGAGGGCCGCGAGGACCGCCTCGTGGGCGTCCTGCGCCGAGCGGACCGCCTCGGCCAGGGCGCGGCGGCCCTCGTCGCTGACGCGCACCGAGTAGCGGCGGCGGTCGGCGGGGTCGCGCCCGCGCTCGACCAGGCGGCGGGGGAGCAGGACGTCCATGACCGCGACCAGGTCGCTCGGGTCGATGCCGAGCCGCCTGCCGAGATCGCGCTGCGAGGCCGGCCCGAAGTCGGCGAGCGCGGCCAGGACCGCCAGGTGCCACAGGCCGAGCCCCAGCGGCTCCAGCCGTTCCCCGACGGCCCGCCTGCCCGCCTGGCCGGTCTTGGACAGCACGAAGGCCGTGATTCCGAGCAGGGACGGCGGCAGTTGCGGCACATCGGTCACCCCGGCATGATAGGGCACCACCAATCGTTGGTACTCCCCAACCATTTGGAGCGCGTGATGGACGCCCTGTACCCCCGGGTGCTGGCCGGTGACTTCGCCGGCTGCTTCCGCTTCTACGACGGCCTGCTCGGCAAGGTGGCGGGCGGCACCCTTGTCAAGGGCGACCCGTCCGGGCCGTACGCCAACTGGGACCTCGGAGGCGAGGCCCTGCTGGCGCTGCTGGACAGGTCGATGATGGACGGGGTCACCCCGCTCGCCCCGTCCGGGCCCTGCGACGCGGTCATGCTCGTGCTGAAGGTCGAGGACGTGGGGGCCGCCGCGGCGGTCGCCCGCGAACACGGCGGACGCCTGGTCGCACCGCCGGTCGCGCGCCCCCAGTGGGGCCCCACGGTGAGGACCGCCCACCTGCGCGACCCCGACGGCAACCTGGTGGAGCTCCAGTCGTACTGACCGCTCCGGGGCCGCTCACAGCCCTAGGTCGTCCAACTCCTTGTAGAGGGCGGCGCGCGAGGGGTCCACGGCGGCCGGACGGCCCGCGGGCGGCGGCCCCGCGGGCACGCCCGGGACGGGCCTGGCCGCGCCCGGCACCGGCCGGGTGGCGGCCTGCGGCGGGACGGCCGCGGCGCGGGGGCGGCGGTCGCGGAAGAACCAGCCGCCGAGGATGCCCCCGGCGAAGCCGAACAGGTGGCCCTGCCAGCTGAACTCGTCGGTCGGCAGCAGACCGGTGAAGTGGTAGGCGAAGCACAGCGCCATGACCAGCCCCACCACGATGTCGATGCCGTGCCGGTCGAACAGGCCCTTGACCAGCACGTAGCCGAAGTAGCCGAACACCACGCCGCTCGCGCCCGCGGTGACGCTGTGCGGGCTCGCCACGAACCACACGCCGAGGCCGCTGGTCGCCGCGATGATCGCGGTCACGCCCAGGAACTTGCCCACCCCGCGATAGGCGGCGAGGAAGCCGAACACGAACAGCGGGCCGGAGTTGCCCTCGATGTGCGCCCAGCTCCAGTGCAGGAACGGCGCGGTGACGATGTCGGGTAACCGGGCCGGGTCGCGGGCCGCGATGCCGAACGACTGGCTGAGGGAGTAGCCGGTGGCCCAGTTGGCGATCTGGACCAGCCAGATCAGGGCCAGGAAGCCGACCATGACCCAGAACGCCTTGCGGGCCTCGGCGATCATGATCTCGGCCGTCCGGGAGTCGCCGCCCATGCTGTCTCCTGCCTCGTGCACGCGCCGGAACCTGTGGCCGGACGCCCGGGCAGCACCCCGTCGGTCCGTCACGGTATTTTCGCAAACACCGCGCCGGTAGGGCCACCGGCCGCGTAACCCGTACACGACCGGTGGCCCGGCGTTCGCCCGCTCCGCTCAGCCGCCCGCGCGTTCGAGGATCACGACGGGGATGTCGCGGTCGGTCTTGGCCTGGTAGTCGTCGTACTGCGGCCAGGTGGCGGCCATCAGCCGCCACACCTCCGGCTTCTCCTCCGGCGTGGCGGTGCGGGCGCGTGCGGTGAACCTGTCACCCTCGACCTGCACCTGGACCTCGGGGTTGGCGGTCAGGTTGTGGTACCAGTCGGGCGACTCGGGCGCTCCTCCCTTGGAGGCCACGATGACGTAGTCGTCCCCATGGCGCTGGTAGATGAGCGGTGTGGTGTGCTCCCGGCCGCTGGCGCGGCCGGTGGTGGTCAGCAGAAGGACCGTGGTGCCGTTCCAGTCGTGCCCTTCCTTGCCGTCCGTGGCGCGATATCTGTCGACATGCTCTTTTCCGTAAAGCATCCGTTCACCCTCCGGGTCGACCTGTACGCGGATGGCCTACCCCCTGCGGCGTGGCTCATCCAGTGTCGGATCATGCCCTCGGTGAACCCCGCACGGAAGCGCAACCGCGGATCCCGCCGGGTACGAAGTCGGCATCGGGGGTGATGCGGATGACCCGGTGCCTCGTCACCGGCGCGACCGGCTACATCGGCGGCAGGCTGGTGCCCGAGCTTCTGAAGGCCGGCCACGAGGTGCGCTGCATGGCGCGCTCGGCCCGCCGCCTGCGCGACCAGACGTGGATCGGCCGCGTCGAGGTCGCCGAGGCCGACGCCACCGACCACGCGGCCACCCGGGCCGCGCTGGAGGGTATGGACGTCGCCTACTACCTGATCCACACCATGGCCGCGGGCCGCGGCTTCCCCGAGCGCGACCGCAGGGCCGCGGAGGCCTTCGCGGCGGCGGCCGAGGAGGCCGGGGTCGGCCGCGTCGTGTACCTCGGCGGGCTCGCCCCCGAGGAGCGGCCGTCGGCGCACATGGGGTCGCGGTCCGAGGTGGAGCGCGTCTTCCTGGAGTGCGCGGTGCCCGCGGTCGCCTACCGGGCCTCGGTGATCATCGGATCGGGCTCGGTGTCGTTCGAGATGCTGCGCTACCTGACCGAGCGGCTGCCGGTGATGACCACGCCCCGGTGGGTGGGCACCCGCACCCAGCCCATCGCGATCCGGGACGTGCTGCGCTACCTCGTCGAGGCGGTGCGGATCCCCCGCGAGGTGAACCGGGCCTTCGACATCGGCGGGCCCGACGTCCTGACATATGCCGACATGATGCGCGGGTACGCGGCCGTGGCCGGGCTGCCGCCCCGCCTGATCATCCCGGTGCCGCCGCTCACGCCCCGGCTCTCCAGCCTCTGGATCGGCCTGGTCACCCCGGTCCCGGCGAACGTGGCCAGGCCGCTGGTCGAGTCGCTGCGCGACGAGGCGGTCTGCCGTGAGCACGACATCGCCCGGTACGTCCCCGACCCGCCGCACGGGCTGGTCGACTTCCGCGCGGCCGTGCGGCTGGCGCTCCAGCGCGTCAAGGAGGCCGACGTCGCGACCCGCTGGTCCTCCGCCTCCACCCCCGGCGCCCCCAGCGACCCGCTGCCCACCGACCCCGACTGGGCGGGCGGCAGCCTGTACACCGACGAGCGTTCCCGGGTCGTGGACGCGCCCCCCGAGGCCCTCTGGCGGGTCATCGAGGGCATCGGAGGCCGCAACGGCTGGTACTCCCTGCCCCTCGCCTGGGACGTCCGCGGCCTGCTCGACCGGGTGGTCGGCGGGGTCGGCCTGCGCCGGGGGAGGCGCGACCCCGCGCGGCTGCGCGTCGGCGACGCCCTGGACTTCTGGCGGGTGGAGGAGATCGAACCGGGCCGCCTGCTGCGGCTGCGCGCCGAGATGCGCCTGCCCGGGCTGGCCTGGCTGGAGCTGACCTGCCGTCTCGACCACGGCCGCACCGTGTACGGGCAGCGGGCCGTCTTCCACCCGCGCGGACTGCTCGGGCACCTCTACTGGTGGGGCGTCTCCCCGTTCCACGGGCTCAT
The DNA here is from genome assembly GCF_014200435.1 of Sphaerisporangium krabiense. Classification (NCBI taxonomy): domain Bacteria; kingdom Bacillati; phylum Actinomycetota; class Actinomycetes; order Streptosporangiales; family Streptosporangiaceae; genus Sphaerisporangium; species Sphaerisporangium krabiense. The sequence goes on from NZ_JACHBR010000002.1 coordinate 1,031,944, forward strand.
CTTCGGCCGCATGCCGCGCAACGTGGCCAAGGCGGCGGAGACATTCGCCGGTTCCCGTTCCTGAATTAGCAGATATCGGGCAAAATACCGAGACTCCGGAAAAGTCATGGGCCTGGTATCCCCGACGTATAACCTTCGCACGCTGATGTGACGCAAGCGCAGAGGGAATACAGAAGGAATACGGTGTGGCGCGTTCGTGGGCTGAGTCGCCGGGAGAGGTCGCACATTCCTGGGCGGAGCTGCCCGCGGACCGGGTCGTGCTCCTGGCCGGCGCCGACGCCGCCGCGCGCGCCCTGACGGACGAGCCGCCGCCCGACGCCGCGCCCGCCATCCTCACCTACGTCCCGGTGGCCGCGCGGTCCGTCGCGGAGGCCGCGGGCCACATGCTCGACGCCCTCCAGGACGCCGCCCTCGCCCTGTTCCCCGCCTGGCTCCCGGACGCCGCCGGCATCGAACCGGGGGCCTCGGGAACCCTCGCCGTCCGGGCCCTCGCCCTGCGCGCCGCCGCCACGAGCCACCATTTCGGCCCCTTCCTCGCCGACCTCGCCGAATCCGCCCTCCACCACGCCGACGGCACCCCCCGCCACGCCGCTTCAGGCGGCCCTCCCGGAGCGCGCTCGGATGGTCTGTCCGGCACGGGCGCCTTCGCTCGGACGTCCCGGTTCGCGCCCGAGGTGCGCGCGGCCGGGCTGGCCCGCGTGCTCGCCACGGGGCTCCGGCGCTCGGGCGCCGCGCTGCTCGTACCGGTGCCCGAGGGCTTCTCCCACGCCGACCAGGACCTCCTGCTCGCCGCGGCCGAATGGCTGGCCGCGCGGGGCGGGTTCGGCGTGTGGCTGACCGGAGCCCTCTCCGCGTCCGCCGACCGCGTCACGCGCGTGACCCTGCGCCTGCCCGCGAGCGCCCGTCCCGAGCCCTCCACGCCTTCCACGCCCCCGCCGCGCGCCGTCACCTTCCCCGCCGTCACCGGGATGCCCCACCCCGCCAGCCAGGCCGAGAAGACCCTGGAAAGAGCCCTCGCCACGCGCCCCTGGTCCCACGGCCGCGCCTGGAACCAGACCTACCGGTCAGGCCCGCTCGCCAACCCGATCCGGGTCGACCTCATCTGGCGCCGCGAACGCTGCATCGTCGAAATCGACGGCGAAGACCACCACAGACCGGACCGCTACGCCGCCGACCGCCTGCGCGACGTCCAGTTGCAACTCGACGGCTACGCGGTACTCCGCTTCACCAACGCCCAGGTCCTGACGGACGTCGAAGCCGTCGCCGCCCATCTGGAGCGATTCCTGAAAACCCGCCGCGACGCACCCGCGAAAGGATCCCCCCGTGTCTGACGAGAAATTGTCCCTCCCCGAACTCGCCGTCTTGGTCGCCCTCATGCGGGAGGCCAGAGAGGTCTCCAACGCCGACCTTGAAGAGAAATACGGGTTGCGGCTCGACGGAAAGCGTCGCGTGCGGCTGAACGACATGAAGCTGGTGGAGACCCGCAAAGAGGGACGCGTATTCGTCCATATGCTGACCGACGACGGCTGGAGCCGGATGCGGAGGGAGATCGGGGCGGGGTTGCGGAACCCGCAGATCACGAAATCCCCGAAAGTGCTCGTGGAAGGCTTGGCCGCCGGGCTTTTCACCATCATGGAACGGACCGGTCACAGCCTCGCGGACGTTTTCGCGCCGTCGCCCGATCCCGCGCCGGAACCGTCGCCTGTCCCGGAACCCGGCGACGTCGAGGGACGGATACGGGCGGCTTACAGAGAGCTGGCGAACGAGCCCGGCGCGTGGGTCGGCATCGCGGAGATCAGGTCGCATCTCGGCGATGTGCCGAGGGCCGAGGTGGACGAGGCGCTGAGGGCGATGAACCGTATGGACGGCGTCAGCCTGGTCCCCGACTCCAACAACAAGGTTCTCACTGAGAAGGACCGCGAGGCCGCGGTGACGATCGGTGACCAGGACAAGCACCTCATCTGGATCGGAGCATGATGAACGGCGAGGAGCGGCGTGCTCTGGAGGCCCTGCGGTTCAACTACGCGGAGGTCGCGGATGATGTATGGCGGCCGTCGGAGTTCCATGTGGACGGCCTGCACCGCCCGACCGTGCAGGCGCTCCTGGACGGGATGGGCGAGGCGAGCGACAGCGTCACGGCCAGTCCGATCGGGGTCGTCGTCCAGGGACAGCGTGGGTCCGGTAAGACACACCTGCTCGGATGGGTGCGGGAACGTATCCAGAGAGAGGGCGGCTACTTCTTCCTCGTGAGCCTTCTCGACGCCAGGGACTTCTGGGACAGCGTCCTGGTGTCGATGCTGGACAGCCTCGCGCGTGACGCCGACGCCGACACCCAGCTCAGGACGTTCCTGAGGCAGCTCTCCTCGCGCGTCGGCATGCCGCGCGTAGAGCGTCTTCAGCTTTTCGGCCACGCGCCGCTGACCAGAACCACCCTGGACGGGTTCGTGGACGCGCTGCGCCGCTTCGATGCGCGGGTCGGACGTGAGACTCAGGACACCGTGCGAGCGCTCGTCCTGCTCGCCTCCGACGATTTCCACGCGCAGGACATCGGCACCTCGTACTTGGTGTCGCAGCCGGAGGAGGAACCGGGCGAGCGCGCGGCCTGGGGGATAAGGGAAACGAAGAAGACCGCGCAAGAGATCGTCAGGGACGTGTTCAGGCTGCTGGCCCTGACCGGGCCATCGGTGATCGCGGTCGATCAGATGGACGCGGTCATCGCGCAGACGTCGATCTCCGCCAAGTCGGGCGCGGAGTTCGACTGGCGCGAGGCGCTGGGGGTCGAGCACATCGCCGGCGGCTTGATGGCCTTGCGGGAGCACACCAGTCGCACGCTCATAGTGATCTCCTCTCTGCCGACATCATGGGTTCTGCTCAAGACACTGGCCGTGGACAGCGCGCGCGACAGGTTCCGCGAGATCACCCCGCTCCAGTCCATCCCGAGTGCGAAGATCGGAAAGGATCTGGTCGAGAAGCGGCTCGGGAAGCGTTACCGGGCCGTCGGTTTCCGTCCCCCCTATCCGACCTGGCCGGTGAAGGAGGCCGCTTTCGAGAACGCGCCCGACTTCACCGTGCGGCAGCTCCTCATAAAGATCGACGAGCATGTCAGGAACTGTCTCGTCGGCGACGAGCTTCGCGAGCTGGAGCACCTCGCCGGCGACTCCGGTCCGGTGATCGACCGGGACCCCGTGATCGACACCGCGGCGCTGAAGGTGCTGGACGAGCGGTTCGCCGCCCTGAAGGACGCCGCGGCGGCCGGTCCGGCCCTCGATCCGCAGCGCGAGGACGCGGTGATGCCCGCGCTGCTGTCCGCCGGGCTCGCCGCCTGGATCGCCGGGCACGGCGACGCCGGGCGGGAACTCGGCCAGGACGCGCCGCCGAGTGGAAAGCCGTCCCTGCACGCGCGGCTGCGGCGGAGCCTGGACGAGTCCACCGAGGACGAGGCGCACTGGGCGTTCCGTGCCATCGCCGCGCAGCATCCGATCGCCGTGCTCAACCGCCTGCGGGCCGCGTCTGTGGCCGCGGGACTCAACTCGGGGGCCTCGCGGCGGCGGCTGTTCGTCCTGCGCAACGACGAGTGGTCCGGCGGGCCTCGTACCCGCGAGGCGGTCGCGGAGTTCGAGCGGCTGGGCGGAAGGGTCCTGCCCGTCGGGGCGGAGGATCTACGGACCCTGGCGGCGCTCAAGGAGTTGATGGCGGAGAACGCGCCGCAGTTGCCCGCGTGGCTCGTGGCGCGCAAGCCGGCCACTGAGGTGACGCTGCTGAAGGACGCGCTCGCCGACGTCTGGACCGTTCCTGTCGCAGGGCGGGATGGTTCGGGGTCCGAAGCCGTGGAGGGAGACACCGGTGGCGAGCTGATCGAGCAGGAGGAGCGGGCCGCCGAAGAGCCGGTGAAGGGAGGGCTCGGCCCCAAGGGGGCGGAGGCCCTGAAAGGCGTGAGGTCGCTGCGCGTCCTGCAGAGCGCGCCGGCTGCGGCCGATGACGGGAAGGCCGCGGATCGTGCCGCGGGAGAGTCCGCCGCCGGCGCCGGCGGGCCCGCCGCGAAGGCGGATGATCGCCCCGGAGCGGAACCCCGCCTGGAAGGGGATGTCCGTGCGGGAGGGACACCTCGCCTGAGAGACGCTCATGCCGGAGCGGCACATGTGGTCGAGGTGGGGCGGGAGTTCTCGGGGGCGGAGGTGGTGGCGGTCGGTCTGGAGGGGTTGCGGAAGCACGCCGTGATCTTCGCGGGGTCGGGGTCGGGGAAGACGGTTCTGATACGGCGGGTGGTCGAGGAGTGTGCGCTGCGCGGCGTGTCGGCGATCGTGCTGGATCCGAACAACGACCTGGCCCGGTTGGGGGACGCCTGGCCGGAGGACCCTCCGCAGTGGGGGCCCGGTGACGCGGACAAGGCCAGGGAGTATCTGGCCGCGACCGATGTCGTGGTGTGGACGCCGGGGCGGGACGCGGGCCGGCCGCTCACCTTCCAGCCGTTGCCCGACTTCACCGGTGTCGTGGACGATCCGGACGAGTTCCGTGAGGCGGTCGGCACGGCGGTGGAGTCGCTGGCTCCGCGCGCGAGGCTGACCGGGAACAACACCAGGGCCCACCGGGGCATGGCCGTGCTGAGGGAGGCCCTGACCTACTACGCGCGGCGCGGCCAGGTGACGTTGAAGGGGTTCACCGAGGTGCTGGCGGCGCTGCCGGAGGGCGTGAGCGAGCTGCGCGACGCGCAGAAGCTCGCCGCGGACATCGCCGAGAACCTGCACGCGGCGACGGTGAACGACCCTCTGTTCGGCGGGGAGGGCACGCCGGTGGATCCGGGGGTGCTGCTGACGCCGGCCGCGGGCAGGCGGGCGCGGGTGTCGGTGATCAACCTGGCCGGGCTGCCGTCCGACGGGCAGCGGCAGGGGTTCGTCAACCAGCTTCAGATGGCCCTGTTCTCCTGGATCAAGCGCAACCCGGCGGGGGACCGCCCGCTCGGCGGCCTGTTCGTCATGGACGAGGCGCAGACGTTCGCGCCGTCGGGGGCGATGACCGCCTGCACGCACAGCACGCTGGCGCTGGCGTCCCAGGCGCGCAAGTACGGGCTCGGGCTGGTGTTCGCGACGCAGTCGCCCCGCGGGTTGCACAACAGGATCCCGGGGAACGCGGCGACGCAGTTCTTCGGCCTGCTGAACGCCCCGGTGCAGATCGAGGCGGCCAAGGAGCTGGCCAGGGCCAAGGGCGGCGCCGTCGCCGACGTGGCGCACCTCGGCGCGGGAGAGTTCTACGCGGCCCTGGAGGGCGGCGGGTTCCGCAAGGTGCGCACGTCGATGTGCCTGAGCCACCACCCGAAGAGCGCCCTGACCACGGACGAGGTCATCGCCAGGGCGCGACGTCCGCTGGAGGGCTGACACCGCTCGGGGGCCTTCCCGGCGACGGCGAAGGCCCCCGGAGGGTGCTGCCCGATGTCATGAGGCCCCTGGAGGGATCGCTGCCCCGATGGCGGACGGCCCTCGGAGGGATGGCCGTCAGATCTTCGACGGTGACGGCTCTGTGCCGGTTGGAGAGGGAGAAGCCCCTTGGGGATCGCTACCCCGATATGTCATTACGTGGACGAGCGTTCCGTATGTGCGGAAGACTGTCCGGATCGATCACTGGCCGAGCGGGGAGGGCACGGCCAGGCACCGCGGCCGCCTGCCTCCTCGCTCCCGACGCACCACGGGAGCACGGATGAGTGCGAGCCGCATGACCGCGACGGACCCCGGGCCCTTCAAGCTCAGGCGGAACACCCGGGACCTCCCGAAGGCCGTCGAGACGCTCGCCAAGGCGCTGCCCGCCCGCGACCTGAAGACCGTCCTGGCCGACGCCAACCGCACCGCCGTCCGCAAGGGCGGCACGTCGGCGTTCGGCGCGATGACCCCCAAGCCCGCCGACTGGTACTGCTTCGAGGAGGGCGACGACCAGACCACCGACTGGTACCCGCAGGGCGTCGCGGTGTCCGCGGAGGCGGGCCGTCCGGACCTGCGCACGTTCGCGGTGAGCTGGTACTGGAAGCCCGAGGGCAAGGCCACCGAGCGGGGCGTGCGCATCTCGTTCCTCAGCACCGACACCCGCAGGTACCGCCACGTCCTGCTGGTCGAGCCCAAGCCGGACGGCTCCTACGCCGCGGTGAACATCCACGCGGGCGGCGTCGCCTGGTACGGCGACCTGCTCTACGTGGCCGACACCTCGCGCGGGTTCCGGGTGTTCGACCTCCGGCGGATCTTCGAGGTCAAGGGGGACGACGACAAGATCGGCAAGCAGGGCGGGCGTTACCACGCGTTCGGCTACCGGTACGTGATGCCGCAGGTGGACGCCTGGTCGGCCACCGGGTCCGCCCGGTTCTCCTTCGCGGCGGTGGACCGCAGCACCACCCCGCACACGCTGATCACCGGCGAGTACGTCGACCCGGCCGAGGACCCGGGCGTGGCCGGCAGGGTGGCGCGCTGGCCGCTCGCCGCGGACGGCACGCCGGTGGCGGACGCGGACGGGACCGCCGCCGCGGCCGACGCGTTCACGCTCGCGGGCGCGAAGATCCAGGGCGCGCTGTCGCACAAGGGCGCCTGGTACCTCAGCCAGGCGGCGTCCTCGACGGTCAACGGGTCGCTGCTCGTGGTGCCGGACGGGCGGACGGCGCAGGTCAGGAGGTTCCCCGTGGGCCCGGAGGACCTGACCTGCTGGGGGGAGAAGAACCAGCTCTGGTGCGTCACCGAGTTCAAGGGGCGCCGCGCCCTGTTCACCGTCCCGCTCTGAGGCCGGCTCTCCCGTTCGGGGGACGGCCCGCTTGCACGACTTGCGGACGGCTTGCGCGGGAGGGGTCAAGCGGACGTCAAAGACCGTGCAGGCGGGCCCGCGTATCACTGGGTGTGCAAGGCCCCGGCGCCAAGGGACCGGGAAGCACTCGCCCCAGGAGAAGAAGATGAAGCGCACCCTGCTCGGTCTCGCCGCCGCCGCCACGCTGGCCGGACTGGCCGTCACCGTCCCCGCGGTCTCCGCCTCGGCGGCCACCGGCGACTTCGGCCCCGACACCTGCCGCCAGGGCTTCGTGTGGCGTGAGGCCCGTCCCTCCGACCGCGTGTGCGTCACCTCCGGGACCCGCACCCAGACCCGAAACGACAACGCCGCCGCCGCGTCCCGGTGGACCTCCGGCGCCTTCGGGCCGCACACCTGCGTGCAGGGCTACGTCTGGCGGGAGGCGTTCGCCGGCGACGACGTCTGCGTCCTGCCCGCCGTCCGCTCGCAGGCGCGCGCCGACAACGCCGCCGCGGCCGACCGCAGGGTCTCCGCCCGCCTGTGGGTCACCAAGTACACCGTGCCGCCGACCGACAACGGCGACGGCACCTCGACCACGACCTCGGTGGACGACATCCCGCGGCTCAAGCTGAGCGGCGACCACTTCAACTTCGGCCAGGTCAAGCTGTACCTGCGCTACAACACCGGCCGCACGTTCTGGAGCGGCGCCGTGGCGGCGAGCGCGCACGGCGGCTTCGCGGGCGGCAGCTTCGGCAAGAAGAGCGGGGTGTTCGACTGCTCGGGCGCCGGGCGCGCGGCCAACGGGTACGCGCAGGCGTACGACGTGGTGTCCGGCCGCTGGTCGGCCAAGGTTCCGGTGCGGATCGGCTGCGCCGTCCTGTGAACCGCGGCTCGTGGGCCGGCCCCTGCGCGAGGGGTCGGCCCTCCGGCGTTTCCAGGGAGAACACGGGAGAGAACACCGGGGGAGGGGGACCCCGGGAGCGGTCTCAGGGCCGTCCCTGACTCCTCCCTGAAGTCGCCTCCGGCCTATGTCGCCGGGCGTCGCGGCCGCCTAGCGTGAATGCCATGGGACGCATTCTTCTTATCGCCATCGCGGTCATCGCCGGTTTCTTCCTGCTCGGCAGCGTGCTGGGCCTCATCGCCGGCCTCGTCAAGTGGGCCCTGATCATCGGCGTGGTCGCCCTCGCCGTGCTGGCCCTCACCAAGATCTTCAGCTCGCGGGCGGGCTGACCCGCGCGGCGCCCGCGGGGACGCGGAGGGGCCGGGTCGCCGGGCGGGTAGCCGCCCAGGCGGATGGGGTATGTGCTCGGTAACCGGGCACATGCCTAGGAATCTGGAGGAACCATGCGATACCTCGCACGTCCCCACCAGATCCCCCCGAGAGTCGCCGTGGGCGCGTACTTCCTGGATTCGGGCCTGTCGAAGTTCGACGCCGACGAGGAGACGGCCCAGGGGGTGCACGGCATGGCCGTGCGCGCCTACCCCTTCCTCGGCAAGGTGGACCCGGTGCTGTTCACCCGGGTGCTGTCGATCAGCGAGATGGCCCTCGGGGCGGCGCTGCTGACGCCGGTGGTGCCCTCGCTCGTCGCGGGGGCCGCGCTCACGGGCTTCGCCGGCGGGCTGATCGGCCTGTACCTGCGCACACCGGGCATGACCCGGCCGGGCGGGGTACGGCCGAGCGACCAGGGCAAGGCCGTCGCCAAGGACGTCTGGCTGCTCGGCATCGGCCTCGGCCTGGTCGTCGACGAGTGCGTCCACGAGTGCGCCGGATGAGCGGCCGGCGCACTCACCAGCCCTTGCGGCCCCGCGTCCGCGTGTCCGACACGAAGGCGTCCAGGGCGTCGCGGGTCGCGCGCAGCGCCTCGTTGGCCACCTCCGACGTCCGCTGCGCCACCCCGACGAACACGTAGTCCACGATCAGCAACTGGCTGATCCTGCTGGCCAGCGCGCCGGGACGGAACGCCGTCTCGCGCCCCGCGGAGATCAGCACGTGCCCGCACACCTCGGCCAGCGACGAGCGCGGATTGTTGGTGATCGCGACGGTCGCCGCGCCCGCCTTGGCCGCGCGCCGCAGCGGCTCCACCACGTCCGGCGTCTCGCCCGTGGTGCTCACCCCCACCGCGACGTCGCCGGGCCTCAGCAGGACGGCGCTGGTCAGCGCCAGGTGGGCGTCGGTGAACCCGTGCGCCGACAGCCCGATCCGCATCAGCTTCTGCGCCATGTCCAGGGCCACCAGCCCGGAGGCCGCGACCCCGTACACGTCGACGCGCCTCGCGGCGGTGATGGCCGCCACCACCTCGCCGAGCAGCTCGGGGGAGAGCTGCGCCGCGGTGTCCTCCAGCGCCTGCGCCTCGGCCCGCGTCACCTTGGCGATCACGTCGGACAGGGGGTCGTCCGGGGCGAGGTCGCCGGGCACCAGCCGGTCGGGTCCCTGGCGCGTCGTGGCGGCCGCGGCGGCCAGCGCCAGCCGCAGCTGGGCGTAGCCGGAGAAGCCGAGGGCGCGCGCGGTGCGCACGATCGTCGCCTCGCTGGTGGCCGAGGTGGCGCTCAGCTCGGTGATCGTGCTGCGCGCCACCGTCGCCGGGTCATCGAGGATCAGCCGGGCGATGATCTGCGCCGAGGGGGTCAGCGAGGGGAGTACGGCACGCACCCGGGCGACCAGGTTCTCCGGGGTCGAGCCTTCCGGGTCGATCATGGGGGTCCTTTTCTGTTACCGACACATTACTCAATCATGGCCATTTCCGGACCGCTCCATGGCCGTGCGGCACGCGAACGCGACCAGGGGGAGGAGCGGGCGGCCCGTGGCTCAGCCGGAGGTGAGCCACTCGGCGGCGGCGATCGCGCTCACCCGCGAGTCTCCGCCCGTGGACAGATGGACCGCGCCGCAGGGACGGCCGGGCAGCCCCATCTCGATCACCACGGCGTCCGGGCGGCGGCGCAGCACCTCCGTGAGCACCCGGCGCATCCACGCGTGCCGGTGGGCGTCCCGCGTGACCACGACCGGCGGCGGATCCCCGTGGCCGCCCAGGGGAGGGACGGCGTGGTCGCCGGGCGTCAGCGTCACGCGGGCCGTGCCGGGCAGCCGCGCCGCCAGCGCCTCGGCGAGCCCGTAGGGAGGAGCGTCGCCGATCGCCTCGTGGGGGCGCACGGTCATCTCGATCACGATCGGCGCCCGGGTCAGCACCGGCCGCGCCACGGCCCCCTCGCCCGGCACGGCGCGCAGCGCCAGCCGCGCGCTCTCCAGGCCGAGCCGCGACACCCCGTACTCGGGGTCCAGCGGCACGGCGAGCCCGCCGGCGGGGCCGCCGCCCGCCCAGGCCGTCAGCGCGGCCACGCGGCCCGCCGCCTCGGCCAGCCGCGCCTCCGGCAGCGTCCCGTCGCGGACGGCGCCCGCGATCGCCTCCCGCATCGCGGCGACGTTCTCGCCTCCGGGGGAGGAGATCCCCACGCAGATCGCGTCGGCGCCCGCGGCGAGCGCGCGCACGGCCACCTCCGGCTGCGACATGCGCGCCGAGATGGCCCTCATCTCGATCGCGTCGGTCACCAGCAGGCCCTGGAAGCCGAGCTCCTCGCGCAGCAGGTCCGTCATCACGCGGCGGCTCAGCGTGGTGGTCAGGTCCGGGTCCAGGGCCGGCACCATCAGGTGACCGCACATGATCGCCTGGACGCCCGCCGCCACGGCCGCGCGGAAGGGGGGCAGGTCGCGGCGCTCCAGCAGGTCGCGGGAGGCGTGCAGGGTCGGCAGGGCCAGATGGGAGTCGGTCACGGTGTCCCCGTGGCCGGGGAAGTGCTTGGCGCAGGCGGCCACCCCCTGGGCCTGCAGCCCGGTGACCCACGCCGCCGCGTGCCGGGCGACCAGGCCGGGGTCGGCGCCGAAGGACCGCACGCCGATCACCGGGTTCGCGGGATCGGCGTTGACGTCCACGTCCGGCGCGTAGTCGAGCGTGACGCCCGTGGCCGCGAGGAGCCGTCCGATCTCGGCCGCGGTGCGCTCGGTCCTCGCCACGTCGTCGAGCATGCCGAGCGCGGCGTTGCCCGGCCACGAGCTGCCGCGGGCGGCCTCCAGGCGGGTGACCGTGCCGCCCTCCTCGTCCGCGGCCACGATGACCTCGGGGTTCTCCTCGCGGAGCCGGCGCACCACCTGCGCGGGGTCCCCGTCGATGTTGCGCGCGAACAGCACCACCCCGCCGAGCCCTCCGGCGAGCTCCCTGAGCACCCAGTCCGGCGGCGTGGTGCCGTCGAAGCCGACCTGGAGCACGGCGGCGGCCAGGCGGCCGAGATCGGACCTGCGGGACGAGCGATCGGGCATGAGAGGCGCCTCCGGTGGCGGGACGTGGCGGGCGGCCGCACCGTGGCGTCCGGGCCGGTGGAGGCCGGACGGTGCGGGCGGGTGGTCGGACGATGATCCTTCCGGGTTCTGGGCGGTGACCGCTTCGGAGGTCTTTGCCCCCGATGTGGCACTACGCGACACTTGACGTATCTTCTATGAAGATTTCCTTCATGAGCTCTCGGTTAGGTCACGGCCTGATGACAATTCTCTTCGAACCCCTCCCCCCGGATGAAAGCGACCGCCAACTCCGCCCGCGCGACGCCCAGCAGGCCCGCCCCCTCGCCGAGCCCCTCACCCGCCCCATCCCGCACCCGATCGCGCCCCGCCGGACCGGAACCCTGCCCGGAGACGTGTCATGAACACCGACCCGGTCGGCCGCAGGTCCGTGCTGAAGGGCCTGGCCGCCGCCGCGCTCGTCCCCGCCGCCTACCTCGGCGTGCGCGCCGTCACCGGCGAGGCCGGCGCCGAGGCGCCCGCGGGCGACGCCGCGCTCGAACCCGCCCTCGCGCCCGCGCCCCGCCAGATGCGCGGCATGTGGATCGGCACCGTCGACAACGACAGCTGGCCCTCCCGCCCCGGTCTCAGCGCCGAACGGCAGAAGGCCGAGTTCACCGCCTTCCTCGACTTCGCCACGGCCAAGCGCTTCAACGCGGTCTTCGTGCAGGTGCGCCCCACCGCGGACGCCTTCTGGCCCTCGCCCCACGAGCCCTGGTCGCAGTACATCACCGGCGTCCAGGGCCGCGACCCCGGCTACGACCCGCTGGCCTTCATGGTCGAGGCCGCGCACGCCCGGGGCCTGGCCTTCCACGCCTGGTTCAACCCCTACCGGGGATCCCTCCAGCCCGACCCCGCCCGGCTCGCCCCCGGCCACCCGCTGCGGCGCGACCCCGGCTGGGCCGTCTCCTACGACGGCAAGCTGTACTACAACCCCGGCCTGCCCGAGGTCCGCGCGTTCGTCCAGGACGCCATCATGGACGCGGTCACCCGCTACCCCATCGACGGCGTCCACTTCGACGACTACTTCTACCCCTATCCGGTCGAGGGGAAGTGGTTCGACGACTCCGCCGCCTACGCCCGCCACGGCGGCGCCTTCCCCGACCGCGCGGCCTGGCGCCGCCACAACGTCGACCGGTTCATCGAGGAGATCTCCCACCGGGTCCGGTCGGAGAGGCCGAACCTGCAGTGGGGCGTGAGCCCGTTCGGCGTGTGGCGCAACCGCGCCTCCGACCCCGGCGGCTCGGACACCAAGGCCCTGCAGTCCTACGACGACCAGTACGCCGACACCCGCGGATGGATCGAGAAGGGGTGGCTCGACTACGTCGTGCCGCAGCTCTACTGGACCATCGGGACGCCCGCCGCCGACTACGCCGAGCTGGCCGCGTGGTGGGCGCGGGCCGTGGCGGGCGGCGACACCCAGCTGTGGATCGGGCAGGCCGCCTACCGGGCCTGCGCGCCCGGCGAGACCGGCGCCTGGCGCGACCCCGCCGAGCTGTCGCGCCACCTGGACCTCGGCCGCGACCACCCGGCGATCGGCGGCGACGTCTACTACAGCGCCAGTGACCTGCGCGCCGACCGCCTCGGCTTCACCACACGGCTCTACCAGGACCACTACACCCGGCCCGCGCTGCCGCCGCTCCTGCCGCGGCACGCCGACGGCCCCCGGCCGCACCGGCCGGTGCTGACCGGCGTCCGCCCGGCCTCCGGCGGCGTCGAGATCTCCTTCGCGGCCCCCGAGCCGCCCCGGCCCCGCCTCTACGCCGTCTACCGCTCCGACGGCGGCGCCCCGGCCGAGCTGATCGCCACGCTGCCCGGCGCGACGGAGGGCCGCCACACCGACCCCGGCGGCCGCCAGGACTCGGTCTACCACGTCACGGCCCTGGACCACGCCAACCGGCAGAGCCACCCGAGCCGGCGCCCCGCCTGACCGTGGACGGCCGTCGGGCGCGGCCCATACTCGCGCGAATCCGGGGCAGGAGAGGCTTATGGGCGAGGCCGTGCCGTTGGTCGTCGGGGTGGACGGCGGAGGGACGAGCACGCGCTGCCTGGCCGCCACCATGGACGGCGAGATCGTCGCGCGCGGACGGGCGGGCGGAGCCAACCCCCGCTCGGCGCGCGACCCCGGCGGCAACCTGATCCGCGCCCTCACCGAGGCGCTCGCCGCGCTGCCGTCCCCCCTGAGCCCCGCCGGAGTCGCCGGCGGCGTGTTCGGCCTGGCGGGGAGCAGCGAGTCCGGGCGCAGGCAGGCCGGTGAGCTGGCCCGCGGCGCGTGGCGCGCCGCGGGGCTGACCGGGCTGCCCGTCGTCGTGCCCGACATCGTCGTGGCCTTCGCCGGCGGCACCTCCGCCCCGGACGGCGGCCTGCTGCTGTCCGGGACCGGCGCCGTGGCCGCCCGCATGGAGCGGCGCGCGATCGCGCACCGCTACGACGGCTACGGCTGGCTGCTCGGCGACAAGGGCTCGGGCTTCTGGATCGGACGCCGCGCCGTCCAGGCCGCGCTGGCCCGCCTCGAAGGCGGCGGGCCGCCCACCGTCCTCACCGACCGCGTCCTCGCCGCCCTGGAGGACACGCCTCCGGGACCGGACGGGCGCGCGGCGGCGCTGCGGGCCGAGGCCCTGATCGCGGCCGTCTACGACCACGAGCCCGCGCGGCTCGCGACGCTCAGCCCCGTCGTCGAGGCGGCGGCCAGGGAGGGCGACCCCGTGGCGCTGGCCATCCTGGACGAGGCCGCGCGCCGCCTGCTGGCGACCCTGGAGGCCGTCGGCCCGCTCGGCCCCGGGCGGCCGATCGTGCTCGCGGGCTCCTTGCTCACCGGTCCCACCCTGGTGGCCGAGCGCGTCCGCGCCGCCCTGCCGGGCCGGGACGTCTCCTACTCCCGCGACGGTGCCGCCGGGGCCGCCGCGCTGGCCCTGCGCGCCGCGTGGCCGGGCGACGGTGAGGACCCGCGCGCCGAGGCGGCGCACCGCCGCCTCCTCGCCCCCTGACACCACGGGGCCCGGGACGCCCCTGCCGCCCGGACGGCCGGATCACCTCCCGTCCCGCGAGATGATCGTGACGGTGAGGTCGCGCCGCCGTGCGGCGGGCGGCGAGGCGGCGGGACGACGGGGGAGTGCCATGGGCGGCGCGCGTGTGCCGGGTGCCGGGGAGGCGGGGGAGGCCGCGCGGGCCACGAGGTCCTCCGACGTGCTCGCCCGCTGGGTGACCGAGGTGTTCGCGCCGCAGGTGCTGGTCATCGGCCTGCCGCCCGTGGTCGGCCTGATATCGGACGGCTGGCCGGGCTTCTGGTGGGGGCTCGTGGCCTCGGCGCTGTGCGGCGGGATCCCGGCCGGCGTCATCGCGCTCGGCGTGCGCGCGGGACGGCTGGACTCGCGCCACATCGTCGACCGCTCCCGCAGGACCGGCCCGCTGCTGGTCGCCGTCGCCGCCGTCCTTGCCGCGCTCGTCCTGCTGGCCGCGCTCGGCGCGCCGCGGCTGCTGGTCTCCACGGTGGCGGCGATGCTCGCCGGGCTCGCGGTGACGGTCCCGGTGACGCTGCGCTGGAAGATCTCCTTCCACGCCGCCGTGTCCGCGGGGACGGTGCTGGTGCTGTCCCGCGTGCTGCCCGCCACGCCGACCCTGGCCGCGGGCGGCCTGGTCGTCATCCTGGTCTGCTGGGCGCGGGTGCGCCTGACCCACCACACCTACGCCCAGGTCGCGGCCGGTGCGGTCGCCGGGGCGGCCTCGGCGTGGGCGGTGCTGGCCCTCACCGGCGCGTGAGCCCGTCTCAGCCGGGAGGCAGGGGCGCCCGCTGCCACAGCGGGTCGCGGTAGAGGACCACCGCGGGGCCGCGCAGCAGCTCGTCGGGGGCCGAGAGCATCACCAGCTCGCCCGACGCCTCCAGCTCGCGCAGCACGTCGCGCACCCGCGGCCCCACCGGGAGCCGCCCGCGCGCCAGGCCGAGCGACTCGCGGACGGTGTCGGCGACCTGCGACAACCGGAACGGCCCGGAGAACCCGGCGACCACCTCGCGGACCAGGGCCGTCGTGATCACCTCGGCGGCCTCGCCGTGCGCGACCTCCCAGACGAGCTGGACGTTGCGGCGGCCGGTGGCGGCGCAGGCGGCGCACCGCTGGACGAACCCGGGCACGAGCTCCCGGTCGGCCGAGCCCAGGCACGCCGAGCACTGGCCGGTCTCCATGGCGTGCAGCTCGGCGGCGACCCTGGCCGGCAGCGGCGCGCCGCACGAGCAGGCGAAGGCGCGGAACGCCCCGCCCTCCACCAGGGCGCGCTCGTCGGCGTCCTCGGGGATCTCCTGCCAACGGGTGGTGATGGTGTGCGTCGCGGGCCGCGTGGTGTGCTCGGTCATCCCCTGTGACTCTACTCACCCCGGCGCCGCGGGGGTCGCGAAACGGACGCAAGCCGCGTCGGGGGTCACGCCGGGCGCCCGGAGGTCATGGAGCTCCAGGACCGGGCCATGTTCCCACCATGACGTGGTTTCATGGTTCCATGGCGAACCCGGCGATTTTGACCGTCGACGACGACCCGGCCGTCTCACGGTCGGTGGCCAGGGACATCAGGCGCCGGTACGGCGATCGCTACCGTGTCGTGCGCGCCGATTCCGGCCAGGCCGCCCTGGACGCGCTCCGCGAGCTGAAGCTCCGCGGCGAGCAGGTCGCCGTCATGCTCGCGGACTACCGGATGCCCCACATGAACGGCATCCAGTTCCTCGAGTCCGCGATGGACATCTACCCGCGCGCCCGCCGCGTGCTGCTCACGGCGTACGCCGACACCGAGGCGGCCATCGACGCGATCAACATCGTCGACCTGGACCACTACCTGCTCAAGCCGTGGAACCCCCCGGAGGAGAAGCTCTACCCGGTCGTCGACGCGATGCTGGACGCCTGGACGGCCGCGCCCGACGAGACGATCAACGACATCCGCGTCATCGGCCACCGCTGGTCGGCGCCCTCCTACGCGGTGCGCGACTTCCTGGCCCGCAACCTGGTGCCCTACCGCTGGCTGCTGGCCGACGACCCCGAGGGGGGCCGCCTGCTCGCGGCCGCGGGCCTCACCGTGGACGACGTGCCGCTCGTGCTCTCCTCCGACGGCACGGCCCTGGTCAAGCCCGGCGAGGCCGAGCTGGCCGCCCACGTCGGCCTGACCACCACCCCCGCCGAGGACTTCTACGACCTGGTCGTGGTCGGCGCGGGCCCGGCGGGGCTCGGCGCGGCCGTGTACGGCGCCTCAGAGGGCCTGCGCACGGTGCTGCTGGAGCAGCGCGCCACCGGCGGGCAGGCCGGGCAGAGCAGCCGCATCGAGAACTACCTCGGCTTCCCCGACGGCGTCTCCGGCGCCCAGCTCACCGAGCGCGCCCGGCGGCAGGCCCTGCGCTTCGGCGCCGAGATCCTGACCACGCGCGAGGTCGTCGGCCTGGAGTCCGGCGGCACCACCCGGCTGCTGCGCTTCGGCGACGGCAACGCCATCGCCGCGCACACCGTGGTGCTGGCCACCGGCGTCTCCTACCGCATGCTGGAGGCGCCCGGCCTCGCCGAGCTGACCGGCCGCGGCGTGTTCTACGGGTCGGCCGCCACCGAGGCCCCCGCCTGCGCGGGCGAGGAGGTCTACGTCGTCGGCGGCGCCAACTCCGCGGGTCAGGCGGCCATGCACTTCTCCCGGTACGCCCGCCGCGTCCACATCCTGATCCGCGCCGGCGACCTGCGCCGGTCGATGTCGCAGTACCTGATCGACCAGATCGAGGGCACGCCGAACATCACGGTCCATCCGTACACCTCGGTGGCCGGGGGCGCGGGGGACGACCACCTGGAGCGGCTGACGCTGTGCGACCCCCGCTCCGGCGAGGTGCGCGAGGTTCGGACGTCCTGGCTGTTCATCTTCATCGGGGCCGAGCCGCGCACCGACTGGCTGGACAAATCCATCCTGCGGGACGATCGTGGCTTCGTGCTCACCGGTTCGGACCTGCTCGCGGACGGCCGCCGGCCGCCGGGATGGTCGCTGCCGCGCGATCCGTACCACCTGGAGAGCAGCATGCCGGGCGTGTTCGCGGCGGGCGACGTGCGCGCCGCCTCCGTCAAACGCGTCGCCTCCGCCGTGGGGGAGGGCGCGATGGCCGTTTCGCTGATCCACCGTTACATGGAGACGCAATGACCGAGCCGGGCGACACCGCCGGGCGCGGCGAGGCGGGCGGTGAGCGTCTCACCCCCGGCGAGCTGCGCAGCCTGTTCCTGTTCGAGTCCCTGACCGACGCCCAGCTCGCCGTGTTCGCCGGCGAGGGCCGCGTGGAGCGCCACGCGGCGGGCGAGATCGTCTGCCACGAGGGCGACCCCGCCACGTGCTTCTACGTCCTCCTCGCCGGCACCGTCTCGCTGACCCGGCGCGTCAAAGGGGACGAGGTCGAGATCAACCGCACCGACCAGCGCGGCGTGTACGCGGGGGCCATGCAGACCTACCTCGCGGATCAGGTCAAGCAGAACTACACCGCCTCCCTGCGCGCGGTCAGCGACGTCGAGCTGTTCTCGATGCCCGCCGCCGTGATGGCCAAGGCGCTGCGCGACTGGTTCCCGATGGCGACGCACATGCTGGAGGGCATGTTCGTCGGCATGCGCGTCAACCAGACCATCGTCGGCGAGCGCGAGCGCCTGCTGGCCCTCGGGTCGCTGTCGGCGGGCCTCACCCACGAGCTGAACAACCCGGCGGCCGCGGCCGTGCGCGCCACCGCCGTGCTGCGCGAGCGGGTCGCGGGCATGCGGCACAAGCTGGCCCTGATCGCCGACGGGCGGCTGGACGGCTCGCGGCTGCGCGACCTGGTCGAGCTGCAGGAGGAGGCGGTGAAGCGGGCGGCGAGCGCGGTGCCGCTGTCGGCCCTTGAGACGGCCGACGCCGAGGACGAGCTGGGCGACTGGCTGGACGACCACGACATCGCCGGCGGGTGGGAGCTGGCCGCCACCCTGGTCGCGGGCGGCATCGACTCCCGCTGGCTGGACCGCATCAGCGGCGCGGTGGGCGGCGAGAACCTGGAGCCCGCCATCCGCTGGCTCACCTACACGATCGAGACCGAGCTGCTGATGGGCGAGATCGACGACGCGGTGAGCCGCGTGTCGTCGCTGGTCCAGGCCGCCAAGCAGTACTCCCAGCTCGACCGCACGCCGTACCAGACCGTCGAGGTGCACGAGCTGCTCGACGCCACGCTCACCATGATGCAGGCGAAGATCCCGGCGGGGGTCCGCACGGTCAAGGAGTACGATCGCACGCTGCCCGAGATCCCGGCCTACGCCGCGGAGCTGAACCAGGTGTGGACCAACCTCATCGACAACGCCCTCGCGGCGATGCACGACGGCGGCGGCGTGCTGACCCTGCGCACCGGCCACGAGGCGGACCGGGTCTTCGTCGAGATCGCCGACACCGGGCCCGGCATCCCGGACGAGATCCGGCCGCGCATCTTCGAGCCGTTCTTCACCACCAAGCCGGTGGGGGAGGGCACGGGACTCGGGCTGGACATCTCCTATCGCATCGTGGTGAACAAGCACCACGGCGACATCCGCGTCGAGTCCGCGCCCGGTGACACCCGCTTCCGGGTGATCCTTCCCATCGTGGCCTAGCGAACCCGCCGCGACCTTGACCTCCAGGCTTGACGCTCCCCTTTCTAAAAGTAAAGCTTACTAAAAATTAAGCCTCTTACGCCTGCGAGGGACGCCTATGAGCCTCTCCTTACCGTCCCGATCCTCGCCGTCCGGCCCCGTGCCGTCCGGTGCGGCGCGCCGCCTGCGGCACGCCGCCCGCCGGGCGACCGCCCGCCTCACCGTGGTCCTGACGCTGGCGGCCGGCGCCGGCCTCGTGGCGGTCACGGCGACGTCCCCGGCCTCGGCGGCGTCGATCGGCAGGATCGTGCCCGCGCCGGTCTCGGCCCAGCCCTCCGCGACCACCTACACCCTGCCGCCCGACGCCCGCGTCCAGACCCAGGCCGGGTCGGCGCAGGCGGCGGGCGTCGGCGCCTACCTGGCCGGCGTCCTGCGCCGCTCCACCGGCTACGCCCTGCCGGTGACCCCGGCGCGCGGCGCCCCGTCCTCGGGCATCTCCCTGCTGCTGACCGGCGCCCCCGAGACGGCGGGTGAGCAGGGCTACCAGCTCGACGTCACCGCCAAGGCGGTGGTGATCCGGGCGCGCACCCCGAACGGCCTGTTCAACGGCGTGCAGACGCTGCGCCAGCTCCTGCCCGCCGAGATCGAGAGCGCCACCGCGCGCCCCGGCCCCTGGGTGATCCCCGGCGGACGCGTCGTCGACCACCCCCGGTTCGCCTACCGGGGCGCGATGCTCGACGTCGCCCGCCACTTCCACCCGGTGGAGACGGTCAAGCGGTATATCGACAGGATCGCCCTCTACAAGATCAACTACCTGCACCTGCACCTGACCGACGACCAGGGCTGGCGCATCGCCGTGGACGGCTGGCCGCGCCTCGCGACCTACGGCGGCAGCACGCAGGTCGGCGGCGGCCCGGGCGGGTACTACACCAAGGCCGACTACAAGGAGATCGTCGCCTACGCCGCGCAGCGGTTCGTCACGATCGTCCCGGAGATCGACCTTCCCGGTCACACCAACGCCGCGCTCGCCTCCTACGCCGAGCTGAACTGCGACGGCGTCGCCCCGCCGCTCTACACCGGCATCCGCGTCGGGTTCAGCTCCCTGTGCACCTCCAAGGAGGAGACCTACACGTTCGTCAAGGACGTGCTCACCGAGCTGGCCGCGATCACCCCCGGCCCGTACCTGCACATCGGCGGCGACGAGGCGCATTCCACCCCTGCCGCCGACTACGCGGCGTTCATGAACCGCGTGCAGCCCATGGTGGCGGCCGCGGGCAAGACGGCCATGGGCTGGCACCAGATGGGCGCGCCCGCCGTCGGCGACGTGCCGGGCCGCGTCCTGCAGTACTGGGGGACCACGGCCTCGGACGCCACGGTGAGCGCGGCCGTCGCGCGCGGCGCCAAGGTCGTGCTGTCCCCGGCCAACAAGGCCTACATCGACATGAAGTACGACGCCTCCACGCCGCTCGGGCTGAGCTGGGCCGGCTACGTCGAGGTCCAGACGGCCTACGACTGGAACCCGGGCGCCTACCTCGCCGGGGTGCCGGAGTCGTCCGTGCTCGGCGTCGAGGCGCCGCTGTGGACCGAGACGCTCCTGACCGAGGAGCACATCGAGTACATGGCCTTCCCCCGCCTGCCCGCCATCGCCGAGCTCGGCTGGTCGCCGTGGTCCACGCACGACTGGGAGGGCTTCCGTGCCCGCCTGGGCGCGCAGGCGCCCCGCTGGACGGTCATGGGCATCGACTTCTACCGGTCCCCGCAGGTCGTCTGGAGCCCCGGCGCGGTGACGCACGAGGCCGAGGACGCCACGGTCTCCAAGGCCGCCGTGCGCGCCGACCACCCCGGGTACTCCGGGTCCGGGTACGTCGACTACACGGGCGGCAAGGGGGCCTACGTGCAGTGGGACGTCGCCGCGGCCGAGGCCGGGTGGGCGACGCTGCGGGTGCGCTACGCCAACGGAGGCCGCGACGACCGGCCGCTGACGATCGAGGTCAACGGGCGGACCGTCGCGCGGCGCCTGGCCTTCCCGCCGACCGGGTCGTGGTCCTCGTGGCGGACCAGGACGCTCACCGTGAACCTCCCCGCCGGGACCAGCACGGTGCGCGCCACCGCGGCCGGGCGCGGCGGCGGGCCGAACGTCGACCTGCTGGAGGCGCGCTTCTAGCGATCCCCGACGAAGGACGGTCCGGGCCCCGCGCGTGGGCGCGGTGGCCCGGACCGTCCCGGGCGTCCCCGCCGGTCGCGCGCGGCGGCACCCCCCGGGCCCCACGCGCGACCGCCGGGAGTCATTCCACGGTGAAGCCGCTGAACAGCAGGACCGCCAGCCCCAGCGCCACCAGGATGTTCAGGACCGTCGCCGAGGCGAAGACGGCCACGGGACGCCACCCCGCCTCGCGCAGCGCCGCGACGCGGAACTCCAGCCCGATGCTGACGAAGGCCAGGATCAGGAACCACACCCGCAGGTCGTTGGCAACGCCGATCACCGCCTTGCCCTCGGCCGCGGTGACCGTGGTGAGGTACCAGGTCGCGATGACCGAGGCGGCGACGAAGCCGAGGACGAACTTGGGGAAGCGCCGCCACAGCTCGCCCGCGCCCGGCCGCGCCGCGCCGGGACGCCGCTCGACGCGGAAGGCGAACCAGGCGGTGAGCAGCACGACCACGACGCCGATGAGGGCGTTCTGGGTGACCTTGACGATGGTCGCCACCGCCAGGGCGTTCTCACCGACGATGGCGCCCGCGGCGGTGACGGCGGCGGTGGTGTCGATGTTGCCGCCGATCCACGCCCCTGCCACCTCGGGGCTCAGCCCGAACGCCGAGGCCAGCGCGGGCAGGATGAAGATGGACGGCAGCGCGAAGACGATGACGAGGCTGGCGCTGTAGGCGAGCTGCTCGCGACGGGCCTGCACGGCGCCGGCCGCCGCGATGGCCGCGCTGACGCCGCAGATCGACACCGCCGACGACAGCAGCGCCCTGAGCTTGTCGTCCAGCCCGAGCCTGCCGCCGAGCCACCAGGTGAACAGGAAGACCGTGGTGATCAGCACGATGGCCTGGACGATCGCGGGCCCGGCCGCGGTGACGATCACCTTGAGGTTGATCGACGCGCCGAGCAGGACCAGGCCGGTCTTGATGAAGAACTCGGTCCTGAACCCGCCCGACAGGCGCTCGCGGACGCCGGCCGCGGTCAGGACGGCGTTGCCGAGCAGCCCGAGGGCGATGGCGTAGACGGGGTACTCGATCGCCTTGGCCAGGTCGGAGCCTTCGAACCAGGTGGAGACGTTCTTGTCCAGATAGCGGGTGGCCGCGCCGAGCGCCAGCACGACCAGGACGCCGAGGGCGGGCCACCACCACGCGGGGGCGGCGGGCGCGGGGGCCGGGCGGGCGGTGGTGACGTCTTCCGCGCTCATCACGGCACCAGCCCGGTCGGGATGACGCCGAGGATGACCAGGACCAGCAGGACGAGGCCGAGGATCGTGGCCGCCCAGTCCTCGTTCAGGGTGCGGCCGCCACCGGCGGGGGGCGGCTCTGGCTCGCTCATGGGAGTGGTCGCCTTTCCATGGCCGTCACGGCCATCTCTGGCCGGGCGAGGACACCCCCGGGACCCCGCCCGCGCCGCGCGGGAGATCGTGCAGCCTGATCCTGTGCCACTTTCCCCGATAAATCAATAGGGAATACATGAAAACTCGGGTGCGCCGGCCCTCCCGTGCCCGAACGGTGATCCGGGCGTGCGGGTGTTTCGGGCCCTGCGGAGGTGGCGGGCCGCCAGAATGGGCGCTGCCGAATCCCACGAGATCGCACGGAGGACTGAGCGTTGAGGCTTGCACGGATCGCGGGCGCCCGGTGACCCTGCTCGCCGGGCGGTACCGGCTGATCGCGCCCATCGGCCAGGGCGGCATGGGCACGGTGTGGCGCGCGGCCGACGAGCTGCTGCGCCAGGAGGTCGCGATCAAGGAGGTGCTCCTGCCGCCGGAGCTCGGCGCCGAGCACCGGGCCGAGCTGCGCGAGCGCACGCTGCGCGAGGCCCGCGCCGCGGCCAGCCTGCGCTCGCACCCCTCGATCGTCACGGTCCACGACGTGGTGCTGGAGGGGGGGCAGCCCTGGATCGTGATGGAGCTGGTCCGCGGCCGGTCGCTGGACAAGATCGTGCGCGAGGGCGGGCCGCTGCCGCCCGCCCGCGTGGCCGCCATCGGCCTCGCCGTCCTCGACGCCCTCGGCGCCGCGCACGCCGCGGGCATCCTGCACCGCGACGTCAAGCCCGGCAACGTGCTGATCACCGACGACGGGCGCGTCCTTCTCACCGACTTCGGCATCGCCACCATCGCGGGCGACCCCGCGCTCACCCAGGCCGGCCTGCTGAGCGGCTCGCCGGGGTACACCGCGCCCGAACGGCTGCGCGGCGAGCCCGACGGCCCGCCGTCCGACCTCTGGTCGCTCGGCGCCACGCTCTACGCGGCCGTCGAGGGGGTCCGGGCCTTCCAGCGCGACAACGCGGCGGCGGTCATGGCGGCCGTGATGATGCACGAGCCGCGTCCCCCGCTCCTGGCGGGACCGCTCGCCCCCGTGCTGGCCGCGACGCTGGAGAAGGACCCGGCGCGGCGCTGCCCCCCGGACTGGGTGGCGGCCCGGCTCCACGAGATCGCCTCGGGCGCGGTCACCGGCTCCGGCGCGACCGGCGCCGCGGGCCCCTACGGGCCGACCCGGCCGGTGCCCGTGCGGCGCGGCAGGCGCGGCACCTCCGTGATCATCGCCGCCGTGCTGGCCGTGACGGTGCCGGCGGCCGGGTTCGCCCTGTGGCGCACCGGCGTCCTGCCCGCGATCGGCGCGATCGGCGGCCCGGCCATCTCCTCGCCCGGCGCCGTCCCGCCCGCGACCGGAGGTCCGCCCGCCGCGACGGCCTCTCCCGCCCGGGCCCCGCTGAAGGCCGACCCCGAGGCGTGCGCGCTGCTCACCCGCGCGCAGGTGCGGCTCATCCTGGGCGCCCCGGGCAAGGAGCAGTTCATGACCAAGGACGCGTGCATGTGGACCGCGCCCGACGGCACGTTCGTCAGCATCCAGAAGTACCGGTTCCCCACGGTGGACGTCGCCCGCACGACCTTCGACACGACCCGGTCGAACATGAAGGACGAGCCCCGGCGCTACCCGGGCACCCGCCTGCGCGAAGGCCCGGCGGTGGGCGACGCGGCCTACGGCTGGACGCGGCGCAAGGACTCGATCGGCTCCGGCTACGAGACGACGGTCATGTTCAGGACCGCGAACGTCTGGGCGAGCCTCTACCACTTCGGCCACGAACCGGGCTTCGCCGCCGCCGACCGGATGGCCGCGTACGTCGAGAAGGCGTTCCTGGCCGCGGGATGAGGCGGGGCCCGGGGCGCGCCGCCGAGCGCGCCCACGGGTCCACGCCCGGCAGAACCGGACGGCCCGAAAAAACCGGCTGGAAAGCAAAGGGCGCCGTACCCGGCTCGGGTGCGGCGCCTCATGGCGGCCTCATCGGTCCTGGCCGTCACGGCTCAGGGACATCGACGAGGCGATGGTGGTGGGCGATACTGGGATTGAACCAGTGGCCTCTACCGTGTCAAGGTAGCGCTCTCCCACTGAGCTAATCGCCCGGGTACAACAGAGGTGGAGACGGGATTTGAACCCGTGTACGCGGCTTTGCAGGCCGCTGCCTCGCCTCTCGGCCACTCCACCGGGCAAGCCCCCTCGTGGAGACCTCTCCGAGCGGACGACGGGATTCGAACCCGCGACCCTCACCTTGGCAAGGTGATGCTCTACCAGCTGAGCCACGTCCGCGTGTTCGGCCGGTGAACGCCCGGCCTCACGCAGAGAACTCTAGCGAATCCCGGCCAACTCCCCAAACCGAAATCGTGATCCGGTGAGACGGTCCCGGCGCCGCCCGCGGGCCGGAGGTCCCGCGGGACGCTTCGACGGGGGACGAAACATGCGTGGGTTAGCGTCGGAGACATGGCAGAACACCAGGCCGGACACCAGGCCGGACACCAGGCCGAGGCCGACATCGCCTCCGTCGCCGCCCTGATCGCCGAGCCCTCGCGGGCGGCCGTGCTGACCGCCCTGCTGGACGGGCGCGCCCTCGCCGCCGGCGAGCTGGCCCGGCTGGCGGGGGTCAGCCCCGCCACGGCGAGCGCCCACCTGGCCCGGCTGCTGGACGGCGGCCTGCTGAGCGTGGCCGGCCAGGGACGGCACCGCTACTACCGGCTCGCGGGACCCGAGGTCGCCGAGATCCTGGAGGTCCTGGCCCGCGTGAGCCCGCGCCTCCCGGTGCGGTCGCTGCGCCAGTCCCGGCGGGCGCGGCTGCTCGGCGAGGCGCGCACCTGCTACGACCACCTCGCCGGGCGGGCGGGGGTCGGCCTGCTCGCCGCGATGCTCGCGGCCGGCCACCTGACCGGCGCGGACGCCTTCGAGGTCACCCCGGCGGGGGAGGAGGCCCTGGCCGGGCTGGGCGCCGACCTCACGGCGGCGCGCCGGTCCCGGCGGCGGTTCGCGGCCGCCTGCCTGGACTGGACCGAGCGCCGCCCCCACCTCGCGGGCGCGCTCGGCGCCGAGATCACCCGCGCGCTGCTGGAGCGCGACTGGTACCGGCGGGAGCCGGCCGGACGCGCGCTCCGGCTGACCGAACTCGGAGAAAAGGGGCTGGCCGCTATGTTCCCCTGTAAGGGGCTAACATCGCATACGCCAGTTACCTAGCAAGAGAGTGACACCATGCGCGACAACGAGGTCGTGAGCGCCGGGAACACCGACGCCGTCGAGGTCGGCCCCCGGCCGCTGAGTTTCGCCGAGGTGGTCCGCGTGGCCAGGCACGGCGCCGCCGTCCGTTTCAGCGATGAGGCGGTCACGGCCATGGCGCGCGCCCGCGCCCGCGTGGAGGAGCTCGCCGCGAGCCCCACCCCCGCCTACGGCGTGTCCACCGGGTTCGGCGCCCTCGCCACCCGTCACATCGACCCCGAACTGCGCGCCCAGCTCCAGCGCTCCCTCATCCGCTCCCACGCCGCGGGCTCGGGCCCCGAGGTCGAGACCGAAGTGGTCCGCGCGATGATGCTCCTGCGCCTGCGCACGCTGGCCACCGGCCACACCGGCGTCAGGCCGTCCACCGCCGCCCTGCTCGCCGGTCTGCTCAACACGGCCATCACCCCGGTCGTCC
Organism: Sphaerisporangium krabiense; assembly: GCF_014200435.1. NCBI lineage: Bacteria > Bacillati > Actinomycetota > Actinomycetes > Streptosporangiales > Streptosporangiaceae > Sphaerisporangium > Sphaerisporangium krabiense. The sequence continues at coordinate 1,057,751 of NZ_JACHBR010000002.1, forward strand.
GCGAGTACGGCAGCCTCGGCTGCTCGGGCGACCTGGCCCCGCTGTCCCACGTCGCCCTCGCGCTGATGGGGGAGGGCGAGGTGCGCGACCGCGACGGCGAGCTCAGGCCCGCCCGCGAGGCGATGAAGCGGGCCGGGCTCGAGCCGGTCGAGCTGGTCGCCAAGGAGGGGCTCGCGCTCATCAACGGCACCGACGGCATGCTCGGCATGCTCGTGCTCGCCCTGGACGACCTCGGGCGGCTGTTCCGGGCCGCCGACATCGGCGCCGCCATGAGCGTGGAGGCCCTGCTCGGCACCGACCGGGTCTTCGCCGCCGACCTGCAGGCCCTGCGTCCCCACCCCGGCCAGGCCGCCTCCGCCGCCAACCTGGTCACGCTGCTGCGCGACTCGGGCATCATGGCCTCCCACCGCGACGACTCGTGCACCCGCGTGCAGGACGCCTACTCGCTGCGCTGCGCCCCCCAGGTGGCCGGGGCCGCCCGGGACACCGCCGCGCACGCCGCCGCGGTCGCGGGCCGCGAGCTGGACTCGGCCGTCGACAACCCCGTGGTGCTCGCGGACGGCAGGGTCGAGTCGAACGGCAACTTCCACGGCGCGCCGGTCGGCTACGTCCTGGACTTCCTGGCGATCGCCGTGGCCGACCTCGCCTCCATGTCCGAGCGCAGGACCGACCGCATGCTGGACGTCGCCCGCAGCCACGGCCTGCCGGCCTTCCTCGCCTCCGACCCCGGCGTGGACTCCGGGCACATGATCGCCCAGTACACCCAGGCGGCGATCGTGTCGGAGCTGAAGCGGCTGGCGGCGCCCGCGAGCGTGGACTCGATCCCGAGCTCGGCCATGCAGGAGGACCACGTGTCCATGGGCTGGTCGGCCGCGCGCAAGCTGCGCCGCGCGCTGGACGGGCTCACGCGCGTGCTGGCGATCGAGATCCTCACGGCCAGCCGGGCCATCGAGCTGCGGCTGCCGCACCGGCCGGGGCCCGCCACCGGCGCGGTGGTCGCCGCGCTGCGCCAGGAGGTGCCGGGGCCGGGCCCGGACCGGTTCCTCTCTCCGGAGATCGAGGCCGTCGTGCGCATGGTCGCCGACGGCATGGTGGTGTCGGCGGCCGAGTCCGTCACCGGCCCGCTGGCCTGACCCGGCGTCACGGGCGGGGCAGCGCCGCGACGACCTCCACCTCGATCACCAGGCCGGGGCGGAACAGGCGCGGCACCTCCACGGTGGTGCTGGACGGCGGCTCGCCGGGGACGCGCCGCCGCCGCACGGCGCCGTACGCCGGCAGGTCGGCCATGTCGGTCAGGAACGTCTTGATCGTCACCACGTCGCCGAAGTCGCACCCCTGGTCGGCGAGGATGGCCTCCAGGTAGTCGAACACGACCTCCGACTGCCGGGTGACGTCGCCCTCGCCGATCACCCGGCCGTCCGCGTCCAGCGCCGCCTGCCCGGACACGAACAGCAGGCCCCCGGCGCGCACGGCGTGCGAGTACAGCCCGGCGGGGGCGGGCACGGCGGCGGGGTTCACGCGCGCCGGCCGTTCCCGCGCCGGCGCGTCGCGCCCGGCGCCCCGCAGTGTGGGGGAGGTGACGATGGCGGTGAGGTCGGCATCGGCCAGTCCCGCCGCGGCGGCGCCGTCCAGTCGCGCGCGGGCCGCCGCGGCGAGCGTCGCCGCCGGGTGAGCGGCCAGCGCGAGGTCCTTGGCGGCCAGGCCGATGGAGTACCGCGCGGGCGGGGGCCCGGCGAGTGCCGGGCGCACCCGTTCCACCACCGGCCCGAGCGGCGTGCCCGCCAGCACCTCCAGCAGCGCCGCGGGGTCCACCCCGCGCTCGGGGGCGCGGGCCAGGGACTCGGCCAGCAGCACCTGGGCGGGGACGAGCGCGCCCATCACCGCGAGCTTCATCGCCGCGCCCGCGCCGAGCGGCCCGACCTCGCGGACCGCGCCGAACACCTCCAGCACCGGGCGGCAGCGCGCCAGGTCCTCGGGCGCGCCGCCCGCCAGCACCGTCAGCGTCCCCTCGGCCGCCGGGCCGACGCTCCCCAGCACCGGCGCGTCCACCAGCCCCACGGCGGCGGGCAGCGCCGCGCGCAGCCGCGCCACCGCCTCGGGCCCGATCGTGGACATCTCCACCACCAGCGCGCCCGGCCGTGGCCGCGCCGCGGCGAGGACCTGCTCGACGGCCGGAGGATCGGCCAGCATCGTGACGACCAGGTCGGCCTCCGCCGCCGCCTCGGCCGCCGTCGCCGCCACCGCCGCGCCCGGGACCTCCCGTGCCGTACGGTTCCACACCGTCACCTTGTGCCCGGCCGCCACGAGGCGGCGGGCCATCGGGGCGCCCATGCGACCCAGTCCGAGAAATGCGATCACGTGTCCCGACGTTATGCCGATGCCGAGCCATGCCACCAGCGACGGCTTGGTATGGGAGCCATGCGTGGGAGGAATGTGTTCGAGACCGAGGCCCTGCGGGTGCTGGACGCCGTGGCCCGCACCGGGTCGTTCACGGCGGCGGCCGAGGAGCTGAGCTACACGCAGTCGGCGGTGTCGCGCCGCGTCGCCGCGCTGGAGCGCGAGGCGGGCGGGCCGCTGTTCGAGCGCCTGGCGCGCGGCGTCCGCCCGACCCCGGCCGGCGCCGTCCTGCTCCGGCACGCCCGCCAGGTGCTGGAACTGCTCGGCCGCGCCGCCGACGACCTGGCCGCCGTCCACGCCGGCACGGGGGGCAGGCTGCGCGTGGGCGCGTTCGCCAGCGCCAACGCCGTCCTGGTGCCCGAGGCGCTGCGCGCGTTCAGGAGGTCTTCGCCGGGCGTGGAGATCTCGCTGGCCGAGGGGCTGAGCGCCGGGCTGCTGGAACGGCTGCGCGAGGGCGCCGTGGACCTCGCGGTGGTCAGCGACTACCCGTCCGGCCTGGCCGAGGCCGGGGACGCCGACCTCGTCGCCCTGGGCACCGACGAGCTGCTGCTGGCCCTGCCCGGGGGCCACCGCCTAGCGGAGCGGCCGGTGGTGGACCTGCGCGACCTGCGGGAGGAGAACTGGATCGAGGGCGCGCCGGCCGGGCACGCCACGATGCTCGCCGAGTCCTGCGCGCGCGCCGGGTTCGTGCCGAAGATCGGCGTCCGCATCGGCGAGTGGACCGGCAAGATGGGCTACGTCGCCGCCGGGCTCGGCGTGGCCCTCGTGCCGTCCATGGCCGCGGCCGCCGTGCGCGGCGACCTGGTGCTGCGGTCCCTCGGCGAGCTCGCCCCGCGCCGCCGGGTGTTCGCGGCGCTCCCGCGGCGGGTCCGGCTGCCCGCCGCCGAGACGTTCCTCACCTTCCTGCGGCGCGGCGCGGCCGGATGGCGCGCCGATGCGGTGATTTAGGGACAATGTAAACGTGTATTTCGCCCATGTCGGAGGTCGGCTGGCGACGGAACTCCAGGACGTGACCACCGACCTCGCCGCCCTGGACGCCGGCGGCTGGTGGGCCGTCGTGGTGACCTACGAGGGGAAGGTCACCTGTGCCCGCTTCCGCGACGTCCGCCCGGCCCCGCTGCCCCGCCCCTCCGGCCCCTGGCCCGGCTCCCTGCGGTGGACCTCCTCCCTGGACCGGGAGAGCTACGAGGACGGCGTGCGGCGCATCCGCTCCTATATCGAGCAGGGCGAGGTCTACCAGGCCAACCTGTGCCGCGTCCTCACCGCGGAGCTGCCGGGCGACGCCGACCCGCTCGTGCTGGCCGGGCGGCTCGCGCGCGGCAACCCCGCCCCGTACGCGGCCACCGTCGTGGTGCCGGGCATGACCGTGGTGTCCGCCTCGCCCGAGCTGTACCTGTCGCGATCGGGCGACGTGGTGGAGTCCGGGCCGATCAAGGGGACCGGCGTGACCGCGGCGGACCTGCTGGAGAAGGACCACGCCGAGAACGTCATGATCGTCGACCTCGTGCGCAACGACCTCGGCCGGGTGGCCGAGGTGGGATCGGTCACGGTGCCGTCCCTGTGCGCCGTCGAGGAGCACCCCGGCCTGGTCCACCTGGTCTCCACCGTGCGGGCCCGCCTCGCGCCCGGGCAGGGCTGGCCCGAGCTGTTCGACGCGACCTTCCCGCCCGGTTCGATCTCCGGCGCGCCCAAGTCCTCGGCCCTGAGAATCATCGCCGAACTGGAGCCGGAGCCGCGTGGGCCCTACTGCGGGGCGGTAGGCTGGATCGACGCCGACCGGCGCCGAGCGGCGCTCGCCGTCGGCATCCGCACGTTCTGGGCCGAGCGCGGCCGCCTGCGCTTCGGCACCGGAGCCGGCATCACCTGGGGCTCCGACCCCGCGCGCGAATGGCGCGAGACCGAGCTGAAGGCCGCCCGGCTCATCGCCCTCGCCTCCGGGCAGGCCTGACGTCCGTCCCTCCGCACGGCGACCTGGACGCGGTCACCCGGATCCCGGGTAGACCTCGCAGTACCCGCCGTACTTCGGCGGCCTCGTCAGAACGGAGAACTTCCCGATGAACGTACCGGTCTGGGTCAACGGCGACCTGGTGGACCCCGCGCGGGCCAGCGTCTCGGTCTTCGACCACGGCCTCATGGTGGGCGACGGCGTGTTCGAGACGATCAAATGCGTGAACGGCGAGTCGTTCGCCCTCACGCGCCACCTGGAGCGTCTCGCCCTGTCGGCCGAGCGCCTGGGCCTGCCCGCGCCGGACCTCGCCGCGATCGCCGGCGGCGTGCGCGCCTGCCTCGCCGCGGCCCCGCCGTGGCCGCTCGGCCGCGTCCGCGTCACCTACACCAGCGGGAACGGGCCGCTCGGCTCCGACCGCGGCAACCAGGGCACCACCGCGATCGTCATCGTCGGCGCGCAGGCGCCCTTCCCCGAGGCCGCGAGCGTCACCGTCGTCCCCTGGCCCCGCAACGAGCGCGGCGCGCTCGCCGGGGTGAAGAGCACCTCCTACGGCGACAACGCCAAGGCCCTGGCCTACGCCAAGGCGCACGGCGGCGAGGAGGCCGTGTTCGCCAACCTCGCCGGTGACCTGTGCGAGGGCACGGGCAGCAACGTGTTCGTCGTCAGGGACGGCCACCTCATCACCCCGACGCTCGCCTCGGGCTGCCTGGCCGGGGTGACGCGCGCGCTGGTGCTCGAATGGCACGGCGGCGAGGAGGCCGACGTGCCGGTCGCGGCGCTGCGCGAGGCCGAGGAGGCGTTCCTGACCTCCACGACCCGCGACATCCAGCCCATCCGCGTGGTGGACGGCGCCGTCCTGCCCGCCGCGCCCGGCCCCGTCACCGCCAAGGCGATGCGCGTCTTCGCCGAGCGCGCCGCGGGCGACCTGGACCCGTGATCACTCCGGGTAGGAGACCTGGGTCTGGGCGTTGAGCTCGTCCATCCGCACCGGCTTGGCCGGATCGGTGAGCGGGTCGTCGATCGCGATGACGTCCAGGCCCTTGGTGATGTCGCTGGAGTAGATGTAGCCGTTGTAGTAGTACGCCGACCACGACCCGCCGAGCCTCATGGGCTGCCCGGCGTCGGGGTCGAGCGGCCCCCGGTCGACGTACGCGATCTCCTTGGGGTGGTCGGGGTCGGTGAAGTCCGCCACCGTGATGCCGCCCTGGTACCACCCTTGCACCAGGATGGTCTTGCCCGGCACGGGGATCAGCGAGCCGTTGTGCGCCACGCAGTTCTCGGAGCTCGTCTGGTACCGCGGGATCTTGAAGTATCCCCGGCGCTTCAGCTTGCGGTCGGCCGTGATGTCGTACACCGCGTCCGCGCCGCGCAGGGGACCGGTCTCGGCGTCGCAGGTGGGCGCGATGCCGCCACCGAGCTCGTCGGAGAAGATCACCCGGCTGGCGTCGTTGGTGAAGGTCGCCGAGTGCCAGGTGGAGAAGTTCTCGGTGTCGATGACCTGCTGCAGCACCTTGGGGCGCGCGCGGTCGGAGATGTCCATCAGGATGCCGTTGCCGATGCAGGCGCCCGCCGCCAGGTCCTTCTCGGGGTAGACGGTGATGTCGTGGCAGCCGCTGGTGGCCCCCGGCTTGGAGTCGTCGAAGCCGTCGTGGAACAGCACGGGCTGGGCGACCACCTTGGCCTGGGCGGGGTTCTGGACCGGCACCTCCACGACGGCGATGGAGTCGTGCGGCGGCGGGCAGTGCGAGCCGGACGGGCCGAAGGAGGAGACGTAGAGGTACACCTTCGAGGCGTCCTTGCCGGGCACCAGGGTGTGGGTGTGCGAGCCGCAGGCGGTGGCCAGCGACTTGATGTAGCGGGGCTTGGTCTTGTCCGAGATGTCGAAGATCCGGATGCCCTCCCAGCCCTCGTCCGGGGCGCCGGGCTCGCTGGTGCAGGTGTCGCCGTCCCGCGGCTCGTCGATCGAGAGGAACAGCAGGTTCCCGGACACCGAGATGTCGTTCTGGCCGCCGGGGCAGACCACCCGCGTGACCACCTTGGGCTTGGTGGGGTCACCGATGTCGACGATCGTGAAGCCCTCGAAGTTGCCGACGAAGGCGAAGTCGCCCTGGAAGGCCAGGTCGGTGCCCCACGCGTGCTCGCCGTCGAACGGCGCCGAGGGCGGGACGTTGGCCACCAGACGGGCGTTCGGGCTGTGCTGGAGGCCGTCCGCCGAGGTGGGCGCGGCCGAGGACGCGCCGCTGGGCGCCGCCGTCCCGGCCTTCGGAGTGGTGGCGGGCTCCGGGTCGCTGACGCATCCCGCCATGACCAGGATCGCGCCCATCGCCGCGGCGGCCGTCCCGCTACGCCACCTGCCCACAAGTACCCCCCGCTATTGGAATGATCACTGGGATAGTGCCCCAGTATGGAAGCTATGTCGAAGCGGGTCGGTGCGGGTGGGGTTTTCGTAACGGTTGTGCTGGCATCCGGACTCGGGACGATCCTCGCCGGCTGCACCGGCGATCCGGCCGGCGAGCGCGCCCCCATCGTGGTCGGGAGCGGCGCTCCGGTGGTCGTCCCCGGCGCGCCCGGGCAGGACGCGCGCACCGCGACGCCGGGGGAGCGCCTCGGCCGCGAGGAGTCACGGGCCTCCGCCGCCGACGTGCTCTTCGCCGAGCGGATGATCCCGCATCACCGGCAGGCCCTGGAGATGGCCGGCCTCGCGCCCGCGCGGGCGTCCGACCCGCGGGTGAGGGCCCTGTGCGAGCGGATCGTGGCGGCCCAGCGCCCGGAGATCGACGTGATGTCCCGCTGGCTGCGCGCGCTCGGCCGGGACGTGCCCGCCGAGCATTCCGGGCACGGGGCGGACGGCTCCGGGGAGCCGGACAGGTACGGAATGGCGGGCCTGGAGGAGATGAACCGGCTGCGCGCCGCGCGGGGGGAGGCGTTCGACGCCCTGCTGCTGCGGCTGATGATCCGCCATCACGAGGGGGCGGTGGCGATGGCGGAGGAGGAACGGGCCGGCGGCACCGACCGGATACTGCGGGCCATGGCCAAGGACGTCGTCGCCGGGCAGCGGGCCGAGATCGTCAGGATGCGCGCGCTGGAGAGGTGAGAACGCGCGGAATCGGGGAAGCGTGGCGAGGGATGGCGGGACAGGGAGGTTCAGGAGCTCCAGAGCATGTTGGACAGCTCTTCGTCCAGGTCCATGAAGTCGGTTTCGCGGCCGGCGGACACCAGTTCGTAGGTGCGGTGGAGGAACTCGGTCAGCGGGTGCAGCGGCACCTCGAACAGGGCCTGACCGAAGGGGGAGGTGAGGCTGATGTTGAGCGTGCGCTCGCCGTCGGCCCGCGCGGGCCACACCTGGACGTCCCCGTCGCCGACGCGGCGCACGATGCCGACGGTCAGCAGCTCACGGGCGAAGATCCACTCGACCGGCTCGTCGTTCCCCACGTGGAAGGCCATCCTGATGGCGTACGGGTCATCGGCCGTGTAGCTCAGGCCGGCGAGCAGGGGGACGGTCGTACGGTCGGGGACCACGAGTCGAAGGCCCAGCTCGGCAGAGACGGTGGCGTTCATCGTCAGCCAAACCTTTCGTAGGTGGATCCCCTGCGCGGGGCTTGGGTCGCGGTGCTCTGAAGGACTTCGTCCGGCGCCATGTCTGCGGAACGAAGGCACTGCAGGAGAGATTCCGCTCCTGAGGGCTTCTGTAACGCATATCACAGCGCGACATTTATGCCTCTACCTGGTCAAACATCGCTTAGAGGTGCCTGTTTGCAAGGGTTTTGCGCGTCGTACCGGCCGTCCTACAGGGCATCTACGGGTGTCTCCGGGTAAAGATCATAAGTGGTGCGATTCGGATGAGTATGGGGCATGACGATGCTATGACAACAGGGCGCCACGCCGTCGGAGTCCCGCCAACCTTTCCATGATCGTTTCCGCTCGCCGGTTCGCCAGCGCCCCGCGGAGTGAGGTATGGTTTTCCGCGTCGGGCCCGCCTCACGGAGACGGGAACCCCGGCGCACGAAGGGCGATTAGCTCAGCGGGAGAGCGCTTCGTTCACACCGAAGAGGTCACTGGTTCGATCCCAGTATCGCCCACCGCATCTCCGTGCACGAAAGGCCGGTTCGCCGCAGCGAACCGGCCTTTTCCGATCTCCGGCCCCGGCGCGGGCGTCGTTCGCGGCGAGCCCGGGCACGGCGCCGCGATATCCGCACTGGGCGCGCTCCCAGCGTGGGAGGCTGGTGACGCACGGTGTACGCGCGCAGTGACGGAGATAAAGCATGAACCGTTTTCCGGCGGAGGGCGACCTGGACGAGGATCAGGTCATCGACCATCGGCGGGCCGGTCCCACGGTGCTGCGCATGCTGGTGGGAGCGGAGTTGCGCCGGCTGCGCGAGGCCGCGGGCGTCACCCGGGCCAGGGCGGGGTACGAGATCCGGGCCTCCGACACCAAGATCAGCAGGCTGGAGCTCGGCCGCACCGGCTTCAAGCCCCGCGACGTGCAGGACCTCCTCACCCTGTACGGGGTGACCGACGACGCCGAGCGTGAGCCTCTGCTGGTCATGGCGCGGCAGGCCAGCATGCCGGGGTGGTGGCACGCCTACGCCGACGTCACCCCCGCCTCGCTGGAGTCCTACATCGGACTGGAGCAGGGCGCGGCGGTGATCCGCACCTGGGATCCGCTGTACGTCCCCGAGTTGTTGCAGACCGAGGACTACGCGCGGGCGCTGGTCCAGGCGCTGAACCGCGGCGCCGCCGAGGCGGAGAACGAGCGCCGCGTCGCGCTCAGGATGCGGCGGGCGCGCATCCTCACCGACCCGGGCACCGTCACGCTGTGGGCGGTCCTGGACGAGTCCGCGCTGCGGCGCCGGGTCGGCGGCACGGCGACGATGCGCGGCCAGCTACGCCACCTGATCGAGGCGGCGGCGCTGCCGAATGTCACGATCCACGTCCTGCCGTTCAGCCACGGCGCCCACGGCGCGATGGGCGGACCGATCGCGATCATGCGGCCGCCGGCGACCGAACTGAGCGACGTGGTGTGCCTGCCGCAGCTCGTCGGGACGATCTACCCGGACCGGCAGGCCGACGTCGACCGGTACTACGCGGTCATGAACGCCCTGGTCGTCGACGCCGAATCCGCCGCCGGCACGGTGCGGCTGCTGGAGGACATGCTGAAGGAGTACTGAGCCCGCACGGGCCCGGCGGCGCGTCGGCTCAAACCAGATGATCGGCCATCATCAGCCGAAATATTTGCCGATGCCCCAGTGACCTGCGTTTTCGCCCGGGTATGGCCAAATTGATCCGTTCCGCGAAGGAAGTCGGAAGGCGGTGAGGTCATGACTAGACCGACCGGCCTGGAGGCGCATCCCGATATCGTCGCGATGCGAGCCAAGTACGAAAGGGCGGGTTCGAGCGTGGTCGCGCAGGTGATCGAGGGGCTCATCCTGCTCGCCGGGCTCTATCTCGCGATATCTCCGTGGGTTGTGGGCTTCATCACGGGCCAGCCCAGGCTCTCGGTGAACAACTTGATCACCGGGCTCGTGGTGGCCGCCCTCGCCCTGGGGTTCGCGTCCGCGTACGGTCGCACCTACGGGCTCACCTGGATGCTGCCGATCCTGGGCATCTGGACGATCATCACCCCGTGGGTCATTCGATCGGTTTCGACCGGCACGATTGCCAACAACGTCGCCACCGGCGCCGTCATCCTGCTGCTGGGACTCGGCGCCATGGCGGTGGGGACCCGGTCGCCGATGCACGGGGAGAGGATGCACGGCGACAGGCTGCACGGCAACCGGTCCGGCAGGGTGTGAGCGAGCGCCCCTCGGGTGTGGCGGCACGCCCGCCACACCCGTGCCACCGCGGCGATCGTCCTGTTTGTCGCCTCACGTAGGGGTATGGGGTTCGTCGTGACGGTGGAACTGCGGGAGAGCAGCCCGGCCGAACCGGGTATCCGCCGGCGGCGCCGGGGACGTGGTTTCAGCTACCACTGGCCCGACGGCCGGAAGGTGACGGGCCACCGGGCGCTGCGGCGCATCAGGGCCCTGGCCATCCCCCCGGCCTGGTCGGAGGTGTGGATCTGCCGGTCGGACGACGGCCACATCCAGGCGGTCGGCACCGACACCGCAGGACGGCGGCAGTACCGCTACCACCAGGTGTGGCGCGAGGAGCAGGACCGCGCCAAGCACGAGCGCGTGTGCCAGATGGCGGTCCGGCTCCCGGCCTTCCGGGAGCGCGTCGCCAAGGACCTGTCCGGAGAGGGGCTCACCCGCGACCGGGTCCTGGCCGCGGCCGCGCGGATGCTGGACATCGGGTTCTTCCGGGTGGGAGGCGAGGAGTACGACTCCTTCGGCCTGGCGACGCTCCGCATGGAGCACGTCACCTGTAAGAAGGGCCAGGTGACCTGCACCTATCCGGCCAAGGGCGGCAAGATGCGGGAGGTGGAGATCATCGACAGGGACGTGTGCCGCGTGGTCACCGAGCTCCACCGGACCGGCGAGGAGGGTGACCTGCTGCGCCACACGGACGGCTCCGGCTGGACCGACGTGCACAGCGAGGACATCAACGCCTACCTGCGCGAGACGCTGGAGTGCGAGGTGTCGGCCAAGGACTTCCGCACCTGGCACGCCACCGTGCTCGCCGCCGTGGGCCTCGCGGTCTCCGCCCGCGCCCGCCACAGGACCGGCAGGAAACGCGCGGTCAACCGGGTCGTCAAGGAGGTCGCGGACTACCTGGGCAACACGCCCGCGGTGGCCCGTGCCTCCTACATCGACCCGCGGGTGATCACCGCCTACGAGAAGGGCCGCACGATCGAGAAGGCGTTGACACGGCTCGGCGCCGAGGCCGGGTTCGGCAGCCTGGCCACCCACGGCGGCGTGGAACGGGCGGTCGTCGCGCTGCTGCGCCGCACCTAGCCCCGCCACCCCGCCGAGGAGAGAAAGGGAAACGCCATGACCGACCTGATGAGGGAAACGCGGGCCGAGACCAACCCGTACGCCTCCCTCTCGACCGCCGAGCTGATCAAACATCTGTCGGAGGACGTGTCCCGGCTGGTGCGCGACGAGATCAGGCTGGCCACCATGGAGCTGAGCCGCAAGGGCAAGCGCGCCGGGCTCGGCGCGGGCCTGTTCGGCGGCGCCGGGGTGATGGCGCTGTACGGCGGCGGCGCGCTGGTCGCCACGGTGATCCTGGCGCTCGCCCTCGTGCTCCCCGCCTGGCTCGCCGCCCTGATCGTGGGCGTCGCGCTGCTGATCGTGGCCGCCCTGATGGCGCTGGTGGGCAAGGAGCAGGTGAGCAGGGCCACCCCGCCGCTTCCCGAGGAGGCCATCCGGAGCATGAAGGCCGACGTCGACGTCCTGAAGGAGAGTGCGCATCGATGACCGAGACAGATCCCATCGGCCGCCCGTACCGGCCGACCGCCGGCGAGGTCGGCCTGCACAGGCAGGAGCCGGGCACGGCGACCAGCCCCGACTCGCTGGGCCAGTCGCTGAACATGCCGCAGGTGCACGCCGCGCCCAAGCCCTACGTCAAGCCCGTGGTCAGCCACGGCAGGGGCGATCCCCTCGCCGGGCTGTCGGAGTCCTCGCTGGAGCCGAGCCACGAGGCGCCGCCCGAGACGTACGACGAGGTGTCCGGCTACGGCCGGTCGCGCTACTACTGGAGCGAGGAGGACCGGCTGCGCGACGACATCCACCGCACCCGCGAGGAACTCGGCCTCACCGTCGAGGCGCTCGCGCAGAAGGTGGACGTCAAGGCCCGCGCCCGGCGCAAGGTGAGCCAGACCAAGGACAAGGCCGCCGAGATGGCCGGACGGCTGCGCGGCGGCCCGCACCCGCACAAGGTCACCGCGGACGGCGCGGGCACGACTCGTGCGGCCGGGTCCGTCCCGGTGGGCACCGGCGGCGCCGACCGCCGTCCCGCCGCCCTCATCGTGGCGGGGCTGGCCACCATGATCGGTGCCGGCTGGGCGGCCTGGGGGCGCAGGCGGTACCGCGGCGGCGCGCTGCGCCACCGGTGAGCCCGGCGGACGGCGGGGGCCCTCGTGCCCCCGCCGTCCGCGTGTCCGGGCCATCGTGCTCAAGAAGCGGCTGATGAGCAGGGAAACCGCGGGTCATCGGCGGCATGTCGCCGCCGGCGGCTCGCCGGGGGACGCGCATCCTGAGGGGAGCGCCGCCTTCCGCGAGGGGATGACCCATGCCGCTTCACCCGAACATCGATCCCGAGCTCGCCGAGGGCCTGGAACAGGCGTTCCTGCCGCCCGTCGACCTCGCCCGCATGGGGCACGACGAGCTTCCCGGCGTGCGCGGCCGGATGCGCGCGGCGTTCGCCGACATGCCGCCCCTCGTCGCGCCCGGGGTTCTGGTCGAGGACCTGCGCGTCCCCGGCCCGGACGGCGACCCCGACATCCGGCTGCGCGTCTACCGCCCCGAGGACGCGGACGGCCCGCTGCCCGTCCTGTACTGGATGCACGGCGGCGGCATGGTGCTCGGCATGGTCGAGATGGACGACGGCACGCTGTCGCGCTACGTCCGCGAGGCCGGCTGCGCGGCGGTGTCGGTGGAGTACCGCCTCGCCCCGGAGAACCCGCACCCGGCGCCGGTCGAGGACTGCTACGCGGGCCTGGTCTGGACGGCCAAGAACGCCGGGGAGATCGGCGTCGACCCCGCCCGCCTCGCCGTCGGCGGCTCCAGCGCCGGCGGCGGCCTCGCGGCGGGCACCGTGCTGCTCGCCCGCGACCGGGGAGGGCCGCAGGTGGTCTTCCAGATGCTGCTCTCGCCCATGCTGGACGACCGCAACGTCACCCCCTCCAGCAGGGAGTTCGACGAGGCCGTCCTGTGGAGCCGCGGGGAGAACCTGTTCGGCTGGACCGCCCTGCTCGGCGCGGACACGGGCACCACGGCCGTGTCGCCGTACGCCGCGCCCGCCCGCGCCGCCGACCTGTCGGGCCTGCCGCCCGCCTACATCGACGTCGGTGAGCTGGAGGTCTTCCGCGACGAGTGCATCGACCACGCCCAGCGGCTGCTGCAGGCCGGGGTCTCCACCGAGTTCCACCTGTTCCCGGGCGCCTTCCACGGCTTCGACGCCGTGTTGCCGGACGCCGCGGTCAGCAGGCGCGCGGTCGCGGGACGGATGGCGGCCCTGCGGCGCGCGCTGGCCGGCTGAGTCCGCTCAGTCCACCTCGGCGCTGCCGGTGACGCGCAGCTTGCGCCGTGCCCGCTCGTAGAAGGTGGTCGTGCCGAGCCGCACGACGTGCCCGGCGCCGCGCACCGCGGTGACCGTGACACGGTCGCCGGAGGACAGGCGCCCGTGCACGGCGCCGTCCACCTCCACGGCCAGCTGACCGCTGGAGGGCAGCAGCTCCAGCGCCACGTGCTCGTCGGCGGACAGGACGAGCGCCCGGTTGAACGTCGAGTGCGCCGCCGCCGGCACGACCAGGAAGCCCTCGACCCGGGGCGAGACGATCGGTCCCCCGGCCGAGAAGTTGTAGGCGGTCGAGCCGGTGGAGGTGGCCACGATCACCGCGTCGGAGGAGTAGCGCACGAACGGGTCGCCCTCCACCGAGATCGCCACCGCCGCGAGCCGGTCGCCGGGGATGCGCACCAGGGCGATGTCGTTGAACGCGGTGACCTGCCTGCCGTCCGGGAGCGACGCCCGCACCGCCATGCGCGGCTCGACGGTGAACTCGTGGTTGTCGATGGCCGACAGCGCGGGCTGCAGCTCCTCCACGTCGATCTCGGCGAGGAAGCCCAGCCGTCCGAGGTTCACCCCGAGCACCGGGGTCGAGCGTCCGGCGAGCAGGCGCATCGTGCGCAGCATGGTGCCGTCCCCGCCCAGGCTGACCACCAGGTCGGCGCGCTCGACCAGGGCGTCGGGGCCGACCGCCTCGGCGCTGCAGTCGATGCGGCCCACCTCGTCGGGCAGGCCGAGCACCGTGACCTTCCTGGTCCGCGCCCACTCGACGATGACGTCGATGGCCTCCTTGGAGTCGCGCTGCGGGTGCAGCACCAGCCCGACCGTCGTGACCATGCCCATGAGGCCACTGTACGGGCGGGCGCCGGTCGCGGGGACGGGTGTCGGCGCGCCGCTCGTGACGATGAGAGAGACCTGAGCCGCGCGGCCAATACCATTGAAGCGCCGCCCCGGTCCGGCGTTGTCCGCAAGAGGTCAGATGGGCTGCCTTATCAAGGAGCGACCACGCTTTCCGGACGCCCGTTCTTAACGCGACAACGCCCACCTCACCGGCAATCCGTGTAGTCGGCCATGGCCCGCGGCGGGCCCGCCCCTGGTCCGGGGACCATTTTTCGCGCGCCCCCGGGGCCCGGCGTCCGGGTTCGGCGCTGGTGGGCACGGCGATAATCAGGCAAGAGCCGGAAACCCGCTAAGTCGGCCACCGCGGACCGGCCAATGTGCCGTGCTGTTCTCCGAGTGGGATGCCCGGGAAACCGGGTATATTCTTGGGGTGTCAAACTAAGGCCTGTGAAAGGAGTGGGAGATGGCGACTCAGATCCAGACGCTACTCATCGACGACCTGGAAGGTGGGGAAGCAAAAGAGACCGTGTTCTTCGCCATTGACGGCACCAGCTACGAGATCGATCTGAACGACAAAAACGCCAGGAATCTCCGGGAGGCGCTTTCGCCTTTCGTGTCCAGTGCCCGCCGGGCGGAGAGTGCCCCGTCCCGGGGACGCAAGCGCGGCGCGCCGCAGCGTCCGGCCCGTGACAAAAGCTCAGAGATCCGCGCTTGGGCCAAGGCGCACGGTCTGAACGTCAGCGAGCGGGGCCGGATCGCCTCGCACATCGTGGCCCAGTACGAAGCGGCGCAGTGATTGATTAACCCGTCACGTCGCGATTAGCCATGTGGCGAGCGTGTCGTCCTCCACCGGGCACATGTCTCGCGGGCCGCTCAGCGCGGCCGAGCTCGCGCCGGGCGAATGGCCGCCGAGGCGACGAGGCGGCCCGAGCGCGGCTTTCCACCCCCGTGGCCTGCCCTCCTGTCGGCTCGCGGGGTCACGACGCTCCGGGAGCGGGCGCCCGGAGCGACGTTGCAGGGTCTAGTGCCGGGCTTCGAGGAATTTGTCGGGAAGTGCACTATTCCCATACCGGGCCGGTGCGTTAGCGCACCGGTCGCCGATCGCGGCGCCGTTCACCGGGCGCGCCGATCTGGGACCGTTCCCAAAACATGAGCGGGCATCGCGCACCGGCGCGTCACCCCTTTCCTCGTATAACGCCCGGCCCGTCCGGGTCACGCGTTCAGCGTCGCTTCCCGGGCCCCGGCCCCTATGCCAGGTGCGGATCCACGAAATCATGTGTGACGTTCGGCACTTGACGGGAGGGCGGATGTACGCCACCATCGGACGTTCCCGCGCGCCTCACTCGGCGGCGCGTCCGGTTCACGGGTGGCCCGCTTCGCGGCAAGGGGTGCCCCCTGCCGCCGGATCCGCAATCTAATGGCCATGCGAAGCGTCGATTGTCCGGTTCATTTCGCCGGGCCGGCGCAATCGCGGCGCTCCCCGAGCCCGCCCGCGTGACCGCCTCCGGCCATTCGTCCGGCCGGCTCCCTCAATCCCCGGTGTTAGAGCCCTGAACCTTAAGGCATGCCCGGCGGGGCCTGTTTTGGGCCGTTCCGGCTCTCCTTGGCCGCGAATCCCGGGCGACCCTTTCGTGCCGTTGGGACAGCAAGGTATGGCGGTATGTCCTGGCTTTCTAGCTCCTATAAGGGATAGGAGACGGCCGTCCGGAAGTCAAGCGGTTCACAACTCCTTCCCAAGTGCCCTTGCCCACAGGTAGCGATGTACGCGGATGGGTAGCGATCGAAGCAGTTGTCCATACCGGGGGAGAGGGCATGAAACGTGCTGTTTTGGGGGCGATGACGGTCGGAACCGTCGGCATCGGCGTGACGCGATGGATGGGCCGGCGTCGCACGAAGGCCAGGGCCGCGCGCGAGGCGGGCCGGTGGATGGTGGTCACCGTCAACCTCCACCCGGAAGAAGTCGTCCCCGGCGGCCGGCTCCCCGAGCCCCTCGCCGCGCTCGGGGACACGATCGAGGTGCAGGTGCGCGAGGCGCCGGGCGACCGGGGCACCGAGCTCGCCGCCCGCCCGCTCACCCGCACGCCGTCGGGCACCGAGGAGGTCCTCGCGCGGCTCGCCGGCACCGACCCACGCCAGGCGGTGCGGCGAGCCCTGCGGGAGTCCAAGTGCCTGCTGGAGACGGGCGAGATCCTGCGCCCCGACATGGAACCCTCACCGCCCACCACGCCCGGGGGGCGGCTCGTGGACGTCGCCTCGCGGCGCGGGGCAGGGGAGGGGCGGCTGTGAAGGCGCTGTGCTGGCAGGGCGTGAACGAGCTGTCGGTGGAACGCGTCCCCGACCCCCAGATCCTCAACGCCCAGGACGCCATCGTCAAGGTCACGATGACCGGTACCTGCGGCTCCGACCTGCACCTGCTCGGCGGCTACATCCCCGCCATGCGCGCCGGCGACGTCATCGGCCACGAGTTCATCGGCGAGGTGGTCGATGTCGGTTCTGAGGTCCGCCGCCACCGGGTGGGCGACCGCGTGGTCGTGTGCTCGATCATCGGCTGCGGCCGGTGCCGGCACTGCGAGGACAACGAGTGGTCGCTGTGCGAGAACAGCAACGTCAAGCCCGGCGTCACCGACCTCGTCTGGGGCGGCGCGACGGCGGGCATCTTCGGCTTCTCGCACGCCCTCGGCGGCTTCCGGGGCAGCCACGCCGAGTACGTCCGCGTCCCCTTCGCCGACCAGGGTGCCTTCGCCGTGCCGGACGGCGTCGACGACGTCAGCGCCCTGTTCGCCTCCGACGCCGCGCCCACCGGCTGGATGGGCGCCGACCTCGGCGGCGTGCGGCCCGGAGACGTGGTCGCGGTGTGGGGCTGCGGCGGGGTCGGTCAGATGGCGGCCGGCGCCGCCATGCTTCTCGGCGCCGAGCGCGTCATCGCCATCGACAAGTACCCCGAGCGGCTCGCCATGACCGAGCGCCACGTCGGCGCCGAGACCATCGACTACTCCCGCACCGACGTCATCGCCGAACTCAAGGAGCGCACGGGCGGGCGCGGCCCCGACGTGTGCATCGAGGCCGTCGGCCTGGAGGCCGACAGCAGCAGGCCGAGGCGGCTGTACGGCGAGGTCAAGCAGCGGCTGGGCCTGGAACTGGACCGCCCCTTCGCGGTCAGGGAGGCCATCTACGCCTGCCGGACCGGCGGGTCGGTGTTCATCCTCGGCGTCTTCGCCGGGCTGTCGGACCGCTTCCCGCTCGGCGCGATGATGAACAAGGGGCTCACCGTCCGGGGCGCGCAGCAGCACGGGCACCGCTATATCCCCCGGCTGCTCGACCTGATCGACAGAGGGGAACTGCGCACCGCCCACCTCGCCACGCACACCATGTCGCTGGATCAGGCGCCCAAGGGCTACGACATGTTCAAGAACAAGAAGGACGGCTGCGTGCGGGCCGTCTTCCGGCCCTGGGCGTAGGCGGGGGCGCGGGCTCGCCTGACGTGCGGCGACGGCTGATCTCAGGAGTGGCGCGGATGTGAGGGACGCCGGGGACATGCTCGGATTTCGCCGGACATGGGCGATATGGCGTCAATATCATGCACCGTGTGAATCACGGGGAATCGCATGGTCCGTACAATCCACCGCCCCCCGAGCCCGGCGCCCCGCGTCCGGGGGGCCCGCGTCCGGGGGCTCCGCACTGGGCGGGCGGATCACCTGAGGCGCCGCAGGGACAGGGCCCCTACCACCCGCACGCTCAGGGTCCCTACGACCCGCACGCTCAGGATCCCTACGACCCGCACGGCCAGGGAGGCCCGTACGCCGACCCGTACGGGCGGCCCGCTCCGCCCGTGCCGCAGGGTCCCTACGGGCAACAGGGGCCGTACGCGCCGCCGGGCGGCCCGCAGCCGCCGCAGGGACAGCCGCCGTACGGCCCGCAGGGGCAGGGCGCGCCCTACGGAGCACCAGGACGATACGGGGCGGGGCATCAGGGGGCCGGACAGTACGGCGGCGGGCAACACGGGGCGGGGCACGGGCAGCCCGGGCAGTACGCGGGCGGGCAGTACGGGACGCACAACCCGTACCCGCAGCCAGGACCGCAGGGGCCCTACGCTCCCCACCCGAACGCCCCGCAGGGCCCTTACGGCACGCCGCCCCCGCCACGGCAGGGAGGCGGGCGGGCCGCGATGATCGTCGCGGGCGCCGCCGTCCTCGTCATCGCGATCGTCGCGACGGCGCTCGTCGTCCTGCGTCCCTGGCAGAGCCGGGACCCGAGCCGTCCCAGCGGGGGCGCCACCGCGGCGGGCCGCGAGGACGAGAAGGAGCGCGAGCCCGGCGCCGAACTCGGCGGCGCGCTCGGCTGGAAGGTGCCCGCGGCCTCCGGCAGGGAGCGCGCGGGCACCTCCGGCGTCCTCGGGTCATGGGCGACGCCCACGTCCTTCGTCCGCGCCGACGACTCGGCGATCGCCTCCTTCGAGGCCGGGAGCGGCAAGCCCCAATGGCAGCTCAAGCCACCGGCGGGCGGCAAGTTCTGCGGCGTGAGCCAGGAGTCGGCCGGCGGCGCCGTCGCGCTCGCCTACGGCCTGGAGCGCGAGTCCCCCTACGTCAAGGGCGTGACCAGCGTCGAGTGCGCCGACGTCGTCCTGGTCGACCTGGCCACCGGGCGCAGCGTCTGGCGGGCCGAGCTCACCGGCACCTACACCGTCACGGCCGCGAAGCGCATCGGCGCGACGCTGCCGCGCACCATGTCGCTCGCGGTCACCGGCGAGGCCGTGGTCGTCGCCTACGAGTGGAGCGCGGTCGGCCTCTCGCTGCGCGACGGCGCCGTGCGCTGGGAGCAGAAGCGGCTGCCGGTGAAGGGCGACGGCGTGTCGTCCTGCTTCTTCAGGGACGCGCTCGCGGGCAGGGACGGGGCCGTCCTGCTCGCCACCTGCGACAGGGACAACCCGATCGCCGTGCTGGCGGTCGACCCCGCCACGGGCGAGCGGCGCTGGCGCCGCGACCTCACCGCCGCCGAGCTCGGCGACGACTCCCCGAGCGGCAAATGGCTGCTGGCGGCCGACCCCATCGTCGTGGCGGTCCCCGAGATCCAGGACTCCGGCCGTTACCTCGTGCTGGACGACACCGGCCACCTGAGGTCCACCATCGCGCAGGGCGGAGCGTACGGGAACCTGGACATGCGGCCCGTCGGGCTGAGCGGGGGCGGCCGTCCCCGCTACCGCGTGCTGGTGACGCGCGACACCCTGGTGACCGCCACCTCCGCCACCCGCGTCACCGGCCTGCGCGACACCAACAGCCTGGTCGCGTTCGACCTGGCGACCGGGCGTCCCCGCTGGACCAAGGGGCTCGGCGAGAAGGACACCGCGGTGCCCGCCGTGATCGACGGGGACACCGTGATCGCGATGCGCACGGGCACCTACGAGGACCCGCCGCAGGCGTTCCGTCTCGCGCTCGCCGACGGCCGGGGCGGCCCCATGGGCCCCGCCTACGACCGCGAGCTGATCTACACCCCGGCCAACTGCCTCTACCGGTTCTCCGGCGGGCGGCTGTTCCTGGTGAGCAACATCGACACCAAGGTCGGCGCGGTGGTGCTCCGCTGACCGGCGCCTGAGCCGAAGGTCCCCCTGGCCTGGGACCTTCGGCGCTGACGGCCGCCCGCGCGCGGCGGGATGCTCGAAGGGAGACCGCGAACCGAAGAGGCGGCGATGATCATGCGCGTGGGGGAGGTCATGGGCAGGGTGGCCATCGCCGTGCAGCCGAACACGTCGTTCGCCGACGTCGTCGAGACGATGCGCCGCTTCAAGGTGGGGGCGGTGGCGGTGATCGACGCCGACCGGCGGCCGGTGGGCATCGTGTCGGCCCACGACCTCCTGCTGCGGCAGATCGACGCGCCGGCCGGCCACTGGATCTTCGAGGGACGCGCGCGCAGGACCGAGCGGGCCAAGGCGACCGGGAGGACCGCCGCCCAGGTCATGACCACCCCCGCGATCACCGTGACCGAGGGGACGACGGTCAGGGAGGCCGCCCGGGTCATGCACGACCACCACGTCAGGCAGCTGCCGGTCATCGACCGCGACAGCGGCAAGATCATCGGCACCGTGCACCAGTCCGACCTGCTCAAGGTCTTCGAACGCCCGCCCGCCGAGGTGCGCGCCGAGGTGGAGGACGCGCTCGCGCGCGCCGCCGTGGACCCGGCCTCGGTGACGGTCGGCGTCGAGCACGGGCTCGTGTCCTTGCGCGGCACGGTGCCGCTGCGCTCGCAGATCCCCCGGATCGTGGAGGGCGTGCGCGCGATCGACGGTGTCATCCAGGTGGACGACCGGCTGTCCTACGAGAGCGACGACCTGGTCACGGTGCCGCCGCTGTTCCTGTGACCCGCCGGGTCCGCGTGGGCTCTGGGGGAGGGGCCATGACGGGAAGGATCGTCGTCGGCATCGACGGCTCGCCGTCCGCGGTGGCGGCGGTGGAATGGGCGGCCGACGAGGCGGCGCGCGCCGGGGCGGCACTGAAGATCGTCCACGTGCGCGAGCCGTGGTCGTACCAGTTCCCGGTCCGCGCGGGCACGCCCGCCCCCGACTCGCTGACCGTGTACTGGAGGCGCGTCCTGTCCACCGCCGCCCAGTGGGTGCACGCCAACCGGCCAACGGTCCCGGTGACCTGCGCGCTCGTCGTCGGCGCCGCGGCCGAGCGGCTCACCACCGAGTCCGAGGAGGCCGACGAGCTGATCCTCGGCAGCAAGGGGCTCGGCGGGCTGCCCGGGATGGTCCTGGGCTCGGTGGGACGGTCGGTCGCCGGGCGCGCCGCGGGACCGGTGATCATCGTGCGCCGCGCGGGCCACGCGCGGCACGGCGCCGTCGTCGTCGGCTTCGACGGATCGGCCTCCTCGCAGGCCGCCCTGGCCTTCGCCCTCACGCAGGCGCGGGCGCGAGGGGCGCGGGCGCGGGTCGTCTACGCCTGGCACACCCCGCCCTTCACGCCGTACGGCACCGTCTACGCGGGCGCGGCGCACGAGGCGCTCGCCGAGGAGTGCGCGCGGATCCGCGGCCTGCTCGGGCCGTGGCAGGACCGCTACCCGGACGTGCGGATGACCGGGACGGCCGTGCGCGGCCATACCGTGCCCGCGCTCGCCGACGCCTCGCGCGAGGCGGACCTGGTCGTCGTCGGCTCCCCGCCGCCGGGGCCGCCCGGGACGGCGTTCGCCGGGTCGGTGGGGCAGGGGGTGCTGCGCCGGGCGCGCTGCCCGGTCGCGATCGTGCATCCGCGGGGGACGGCCGCGTGAGGTGTGGCGGGTCCTGTCCTAAGTATTGAGAAATGTCCCGCTTGATGGTGATTTATCAAGATTTGGATGGTTCGGTGGGTGGGACAACTCCGGTATGACGGACGTGCGGCCGCGTTCGTTGATACCGCGCACGCGTCTCGACGAACTGCTGTCCGAGCTCCAGGTCCGGCTCGACACGGTGCTCGCCACCCGCGACCGCGTCCACGCGCTGCTGGACGCGGTCGTCGCCGTGGGCAGGGACCTGGATCTCGAAACCGTGCTGCGCCGCGTCGTCGAGACCGCCACCACCCTGGCCGGCGCCCGCTACGGCGCGTTCGGCCTCGTCGGCGAGGGCGGCACGCTGGCCCGGTTCCTCCCCACCGGGCTGACGGAGGACGAGATCGCCGCCATCGAGCACTGGCCGCACGGCCTCGGCCTGCTCGGCCTGCTCATCAAGGAGCCCCGCCCCCTGCGGCTGCCCCGCATCACCGGCCATCCCGAGTCGTACGGCTTCCCGCCCGGCCACCCGCCCATGGGCGCCTTCCTCGGCGTGCCCGTCCGGGTCCGCGGCGAGGTCTTCGGCAACCTCTACCTCACCGAGAAACGCGGCGGCGGCCCGTTCGAGGAAGAGGACGAGGCCGTCGTCGTCGCCCTGGCCACCGCGGCCGGCGTCGCCATCGAGAACGCCCGCCTGTACGAGGAGACCCGCGCCCGCGAGGCGTGGCTGCACGCGTCCGCCGAGATCACCACCAGCCTCCTGTCCGGCTCCGCCCCCCACGACGTCCTCACCCTCCTCGCCCGCCGGGCCCGAGAGATGGCCGCCGCGGACGTCGCCGCCGTACTCCTCCCCACGGCAGACGGCAAAAGACTCCGCGTCGCGCTCGCCGACGGAGCGGCCCCGCCGGACATCGCCGCCGGGGCGGCATCGGTGGACATCGCCGCCGGGGCGGGACCGGTGGACATCGCGGACGGGGTGGCATCGGCGAAGTTGGCGGACGGGGTGGCATCGGTGGATGTCGCTAATGGGGTGGCATCGGCGGAGTTCGCGGACGGGGTGGCATCGGTGGATGTCACCGATGGGGCGGGACCGGCGGAGTTCGCGAACCGGGTGGCACCGGCAAAGTTCGCGAACCGGGTGGCACCGGCGGACTTCGCCGACGGAATGATGCCGGAGGACGTCGCCGCCGCCGAGATCGCCGTGGACGGCTCCCTGTCAGGCCGCGCCTTCAGTGGCGGCGAGCCCGTCGTCGTCACCGGCCTCGACGAGACCGAGATCCCGGCCGTCGTCTCCGGCGGCATGCGGATCGGGCCGGCCATCGCGGTTCCGCTGGGCGCCGCCGGGGCCGTGCGGGGAGTGCTTTCGCTTGGCAGGCGGTCGGGCCGGCCGCCGTTCGACCCCGGGCACGCGCGCATGCTCGGCTCCTTCGCCGGGCAGGCGGCGATCGCGCTCGAACTCGCCGAGGCCCGCGAGGACGCCGCGCGGCTCGGCCTGCTGGAGGACCGCGACCGCATCGCCAATGACCTCCGCGACGTCGTGATCCAGCGGCTGTTCGCCGTCGCGATGACCTTGATGAGCGCGATCCGCCTGGTCGACGACCCCGAGGCCGCCTCCCGCCTCCGCCGCGCCGTGACCGAGCTGGACGTCACCATCGGCCACATCCGCTCAACCATCTTCGCCCTCCACTCCCCACCAGACCCGCCCATCCCCCGCCCACCCCTCCAACTCCCCACCCCCGCTCGCCCCCGCGCGTGACACCCGCAGTCCCCCAGCCCCGCTCGCCTGCGCGCGTGGCGCCCACCGTCCGCCAGCCCCGCTCGCTTGCGCGCGTGACGCCCGCCGTCGCTCACCCCAGCCTCCAACTCTCCGTTGCTCACCCAGCCTCCAACTCTCCGCCGCTCGTCCCCGCCGCCGCTCGTCCCCGCGGCCGTATGACCCCGCGCGTGACACCCGCTGTTCCTCGTCCGAGGCTCCGATTCCCTGCGGCTGTTTGTCCCCGCGCGTGACACCCGCCGTCCACGCCCGAGCCTCCGACTCGCCACCCCGCCCCCGCGCGCGCGACGCCCGCAGACCCATGACGCCCGCAGACCCATGACGCCCGCAGACCCATGACGCCCGCAGACCCATGACGCCCGCAGACCCATGACGCCCGCAGACCCATGACGCCCGCAGACCCATGACGCCCGCAGACCCATGACGCCCGCAGACCCATGACGCCCGCAGACCCATGACGCCCGCAGACCCATGACGCCCGCAGACCCATGACGCCCGCAGACCCATGACGCCCGCAGACCCATGACGCCCGCAGACCCATGACGCCCGCAGACCCACGACACCCGCCTCTCACCACAACCACCCGTCGAGCCCTGGTCATGGTGCCCCGACCTCTCCGGCCGTGTGTGTCCGGTCCTTCTCACACGTGGCGCCGGTCCCGCCCGGTTGTGGTGTCGGGCTTACGCCGCATAGGCATCGCTCACGCGCGGTCAGGGCGTCGCTCCCGCGCGGCCGGGGTGCTCCGGCTCGCGTGCGCCTTGTGTCGGGGCGGTTCAGTCGTCTCGGCTGTGGCGTTCCGTTCTCAGACGGGCGGCTAGGGCCGCCGCCTGGGTGCGGCGGCGCATGTCCAGCTTGGCGAGCAGGTTCGAGACGTAGTTCTTGACCGTCTTCTCGGCGAGGAACAGGCGCTCGCCGATCTGCCGGTTGGTGAGGCCCTCGCCGATCAACTCCAGGATGTGCCGCTCCTGCGCGCTCAGCGCGGCGAGCGGGTCCTTGGACGCGGCCTGCTCGCGCAGCCGGCGCAGCATCGACGCGGTGCTCCGCGGGTCGAGCAGCGACTCGCCGGCCGCCACCGTGCGCACCGCGCCCACCAGGTCCGACCCGTGGATCTGCTTGAGCACGTACCCTGCCGCCCCCGCCATGATCGACTTGTAGAGGGCGTCGTCGTCGGCGAAGGAGGTCAGCATCAGGCACGCCAGCCCGGGCGTGCGCGACCGGACCTCCCGGCAGACGTCCACCCCGTTCCCGTCGGGCAGCCGCACGTCCAGCACGGCGACGTCCGGCCGGAGCGCCGGGATCCGCGCCACCGCCTGCTGGGCCGTCCCCGCCTCCCCGACGATCTCGATGTCCTCCTCCGAGGACAACAGCGCCGCCACCCCGCGACGCACGACCTCATGGTCGTCCACCAGAAACACCCGGATCATGCCCCGACGCTAACCACTCCGCTCCTCCCACCTCGCCGAACACGCTCCGGCGTGTCCCTTCGGGTTCGCCGTGCGACGGCAGGGCGGCGAGTGGCCGCCGACGGGACAGATGGGTATCCGCCCACGGGACGATGGGTGGGGCCGTCCACGGGGATGGGTGTCCGTCCACGGGGCGATGGGTGGGGCCGTCCACGGGGATGGGTGTCCGTCCACGGGGCGATGGGTGCCCACCTGCGGCGCCATGGATACCCCGGCGGGGCGATGGGGTGATCGCCGATAGGGGCGGGGTACGGCTGTCCGAGGTGGCACGGGGCATCCGGACCCGCGCGGTGTGGCGGGTCCGGAGTGCGCCGGGCGACGGATGTCCGGGGTCAGCCGCCCTGCTTCTCGATCGGCACGCGTTGGGCCTCCGGCCGGTCCTGGGCGAGCGGCACGTCCACTTCGAGAATGCCGTCGTGGTACACCGCCTTCACGCCGGTCTCGTCGGCGTTCGGCGGCAGCGGGATCGTCCGGCTGAACTCGCCGTACACGAACTCGGTGCGGTGCGGCTCGGACTTCTCCTCCTTGCGCTCGCCGCGCACGGTCAGCATGCCGTTCTCGACGGTCACCTCCACGTCGGCCTCCGGGTCGATGCCGGGCAACTCGGCGCGGACGATGTAATGGCCGTCCCTGACAGTGTCCTCGAAGCGGACCATCCGGCCGCCGGCGTACGGCCTGGCGCCGCTGAACGGTGCTTCAAGCCAGTCCAATAGGTCAGGCACCAGGCCGCGTGGTTGACGGCGCGTTGGCATGGCCATGTGAACCTCCCCTGGCTCCTCTGGTCGTTCACCTCCATCTGACGCCGCTCCCAACCCCCGGTGCAGCGGCCGTAGGTCCCGAACCCGCAGGCCCTTGGCCCTACCTCGCGGCCCCCTCGCCCCTGCCTGCCTGTTCGCAGAAGCTTTCCGCGCGAGCCCATACGCCAGGCGAATCCACTCCGCCCGGGGCAGCCCGCCGGGCAAGTCCACTCCAAGGTCAGGTCCACATGCCAGGCGAATCCACTTCGCGCGGGGCCCGTACGCCGGGCAGGTCCACTCCGCGCGGGGCCCGCACGCGAGGCAAGTCCACTCCGCGTGGGGATCGCGCGCCGGGCAAGTCCGCTCCATGTGGCGGGTGCGTGGACGGGCCGTGGCTCCGCTCGGCGCGGGGTCACGGGCGCGTCCGGGCGTTCGGAGGGGCCGTCCCTGGCGCGTGCGGTCTTAGGCGGGGCGGCCCTGGCCGGCGAGTTGGGCGACGTCTTCGGCGGCGTCGCCGGTCAGTTTGTCGGCCAGGTCGGCCAGCGCGCGGCCGACCGCCAGCTCGTCCCCGATCTCGGGCACCGGGCGGTCGGCGGGGTTGCGCCTGGCGTACCCGATGCTCTCGTGCCGTGTGCCGGACCTGGTGAGCAGCACAGCCCTGGCCGTGGTCACATCGTCGTTGTCGTCCTCGGTGATGTGGATCTCCACGGTCCACTGCTTGTCGAACATGACGCCACCTCCCGCGGTACTTCCTCCCTCAACCATCTCGCACGCCGTTCGCGGATCCCGCGCGACCCCATACCTGGGCACGGGCCCGCGCCACCTCGCACAGGGAACGGACACGCCGCCTACCCTCGCGGCGTCGCTCGTCGGTCGACCTTGGGGCCCGGCTCGTACGGCGCCTCGGGCGCGGCCTCCTCCGACGTCTCGGCGGCGCGCCGCAGGGAGGCGGCCACGGCGCCGGGAAGGGCCTGGAGGCGGTGCGCGGGCAGTTCCAGCAGGGTGACCTCGTCCGCCCAGGGGGCGACCTCGGTGACGATCGCGCGCGCCTGTTTCTTGGTGAGATGTCCGTACGCCCTGATCAGGCCCTCGCGCCAGACGTTGGCCGCCCGGCCGTGCGCGGCGTCCAGCAGCGCCCGCAGCAGTCGCTCGTCCCGCCCCTCCGGCGGCGGCAGCCGCGCCGCCTCGACCACGCCACCCCCGGCCGTGATCGCGTACAGGGACTCCAGCGCGCCGAGATCGTGCGGCGCGTCCTCGGTGAGAACGCGGACGTGGCGGGCGCGCGTGGCGAGCAGCAGCCGGGGGAGCGCCGCGCCCAGCCCCGGCGGCAGCGCGATCGCCACCCGGGCGGGGGAGGACGCGTACGGCTTGGCCAGCCACGTGGACAGGCGCGCCCTCGGTGTCCGGGGCGCGACGTCCTTGGGCCAGTCGCCCACCAGGACGTCGAACTCGCCCTCCTCGACCCCTCGCGCCCCGGCCGTGGAAGGCGCGGGGGACGGCCGCGCCTCGACCGACTGCGGACCCTGGGTATAGATGGCGGTGCCATAGCCCTCCACCCGAGCCGCGACGGCCGGGCGGGTCTTGCTCGTGGGACGGAGGACGTACAGGTCGGCCGCCGACCCGATGGCCTCCGCCCCGAAATATCTATTGAAATCTGGATAAACAGCCTCAAAAGACAAATTGAGGTCGTAAAGGGAACGTTGCACCTTCAATGCGAGCATCGGCGTACGCTCGCTCGCCCCGTACGCCAGCAGCACCCGCCCCTGCTCGGGATCGCGCAGCCCCTCGACGGCCCGCGCCACGAACAGCCCGACGCCCTCGGGCGTGTACGGCGGGTCGGTGATCGCCAGATCGGCCTGGCCGCGCGCCGACGGCGGCAGGCCGAGGCGGAGATCGGCCCAGCGGGTCACGACGTCCAGCCCCAGGGCCTCCGCGCGTTCGCCGATGTAGGCGAGGATGCGATCGTCCACGTCCACGACGGTCACCTGGACGCCCGGGTGGATCATGGCGACCGCCAGCGAGGTCAGGTCATGGTCGCCCACGCACAGCAGCCGCGAGCCCGGCAGCCAGAACCGCGCGCCGAGCAGCAGGGCCCGGCGCACCACCGTCTCGGGGGTCGCGGCGACGTGGTCGAGGACGTGACGCCCGCGCGGCCCGCCCGCGACCAGCTCCGCCATGCGCCGCACCACGTC
Organism: Sphaerisporangium krabiense; assembly: GCF_014200435.1. Classification (NCBI taxonomy): domain Bacteria; kingdom Bacillati; phylum Actinomycetota; class Actinomycetes; order Streptosporangiales; family Streptosporangiaceae; genus Sphaerisporangium; species Sphaerisporangium krabiense. The sequence goes on from NZ_JACHBR010000002.1 coordinate 1,085,503, forward strand.
CCCGTACCGGGGGAGCAGATGGGCCACCGGGTCGGCGGGGGAGCCGGGCACCTCGCCGCCCTCGTCCAGCAGCGCGCGGTACGCCTGCGCCTGCTCCCCGGTCAGCCGGAAGCGCTCACCGGACCGCTGCGGCCCGGCCTCGCGCAGCAGGGCCTCGACGGCCCGCCGGGAGGTCGCCGTCTCGCGGACCAGGGCGGCCAGGGTCCACCACTCGCCGTCGCAGAGCAGCGCGAGGGCCGCGCGCAGCCGCCGCGCGTCCACCCCGGCCTCGGCCAGCAGCCTGCTCACTCCCTCGGACGCCATGCGGCAACCCTATCGGCGGCCCCGGCGCCCTCCTCCCGTCCGCGTCCCGGCTGTGGACAACCGGACGCCCGGGCGTGTCCGGCCATGCCCAGGACGGCTCTCGTGGCTAAACTCCCCCGGGGCGACCGACGGGGGGAGCGTGGCCCTGATGTTGAACGGCATAGACGTGTCCAATTGGCAGGGCGCCGTCGACTGGGCGGATCATGCCATCGACGGCGTCGACTTCGGCTTCGCCAAGGCCAGCGAAGGCACCGGGTTCACCGACAAGTGGTTCGCCCGCAACTGGGCGGCGATGCGGGAGAACTGGATGGTCTGCGGCGCCTACCATTTCGGGCATCCCAAGGGCGATCCCGAGGACCAGGTGCGCCATTTCCTGGACGTGATCGACGCGGCCGGCGGCCTGCGCAGGGGTGACCTCATCGCCCTCGACCTGGAGCGCTCCGCTCACCTGCCGCCGCACGAGGTGGCCGAGTTCGCCCGCCGCTGGTGCCGTGTGATGACCTTCGTCACCGGCGTGCGGCCGATCATCTACACCTTCCTGTCCTTCGCCAGGAAGGGCTACTGCCACGGGCTGGAGGACTACCCGCTGTGGATCGCCGCGCCGAGCCACCCCAAGGGGCGCCCGGCCGTCCCGCCGCCGTGGAACCGCTGGACGATCCACCAGTACTCGCACGGCCGCATCGACCGCAACGTCTTCCGAGGCGACCGGGCCCAGCTCACCGCCCTCGGTTTCCAGCCCGACGACGGGCGCCGCAAGGCATAGGGGCGGCGATATCGGGGGGCGGTTCCCGGTAGCATCGGGCTCGTAAACCGGAAGCCTCGCCCATTCTTGGAGCCCATCGTGTCCGCCGCCCTCGAAATACGCGTCACCCTCGCCGGAGCCGAGCGTGTGGTGGCGGGCGGCACGACGGCCGGGGAGGCCCTGGAGGCCGACGGCCGCACCGTCATCGCCGCGAGGATCAACGGCGAGGCCCGCGACCTCGCCACCGTCATCGCCGAGGGCGACGTCGTCGACCCGATCGCGATCGACGGCGAAGAGGGGCGCGCCATCCTGCGCCACTCCACCGCCCACGTGATGGCCCAGGCCGTCCAGGAGCTCTTCCCCGACGCCCGGCTCGGCATCGGCCCGCCCGTCGAGAACGGCTTCTACTACGACTTCGACGTCGAGCACCCGTTCACCCCCGACGATCTGAAGCGCATCGAGAAGCGCATGCGCGAGATCGTCAAGCAGGGGCAGCTCTTCTCCCGGCGCGCCGTCTCCGACGACGCCGCCCGCGAGGAGCTGGCCGCCGAGCCGTACAAGCTGGAGCTGATCGGGCTCAAGGGCGGCGCGGCCGACGAAGAGAGCGTCGAGGTCGGCGGCGACCAGCTCACCATCTACGACAACCTCGACGCCAAGTCCGGCGAGTTGTGCTGGAAGGACCTGTGCCGGGGGCCGCACCTGCCGTCCACCCGGGTCATCCCCGCCTTCAAGCTGATGCGCTCCGGCGGGGCGTACTGGCGGGGCAGCGAGAAGAACCCCCAGCTCCAGCGCATCTACGGCACCGCCTGGGAGTCCCGCGAGAAGCAGGACGACTACCTCCACATGCTGGAGGAGGCCGAGAAGCGCGACCACCGCAAGCTGGGCGCCGAGCTCGACCTGTTCTCCTTCCCGACCGAGCTCGGCTCCGGTCTCGCGGTCTTCCACCCCAAGGGCGGCGTGGTCCGCCGCCTCATGGAGGACTACTCGCGGCAGCGCCACGAGGAGGCCGGGTACTCCTTCGTGAACACGCCGCACATCACCAAGGAGAACCTGTACCAGATCTCCGGCCACCTGGACTGGTACGCCGACGGCATGTTCCCGCCCATGGAGCTCGAGGGCGCGCGCTACTACCTCAAGCCCATGAACTGCCCGATGCACATCCTGATCTTCCGGTCGCGCGGGCGGTCCTACCGCGAGCTGCCGCTGCGCCTGTTCGAGTTCGGCACCGTCTACCGCTACGAGAAGTCGGGCGTGGTGCACGGCCTCACCCGCGTCCGCGGCATGACGCAGGACGACGCGCACATCTTCTGCACCCGCGACCAGATGCAGGACGAGCTCAAGAGCCTCCTGCGGTTCGTGCTCGGGCTGCTGCGCGACTACGGCCTCGACGACTTCTACCTGGAGCTCTCCACCCGCGACCCGAAGAAGTCCGTGGGCAGCGACGAGGTCTGGGAGGAGGCCACCGAGGCCCTGCGCGTCGCCGCCGAGTCCGAGAACCTCGAGCTCGTCCTCGACCCCGAGGGCGCGGCCTTCTACGGGCCCAAGATCTCGGTCCAGGCCAAGGATGCCATCGGCCGCACCTGGCAGATGTCCACCATCCAGGTCGACCTGAACCTGCCCGAGCTGTTCGAGCTGGAGTTCCAGGGGGCGGATGGGGCGCGGCAGCGTCCCGTCATGATCCACCGGGCGCTGTTCGGATCGATCGAGCGGTTCTTCGGCGTCCTCGTCGAGCACTACGCCGGCGCGTTCCCTCCCTGGCTCGCGCCCGTCCAGGTCATCGGCATCCCCATCGCCGACGCCCACGTGTCGTACCTGAACGACGTCGCCAAGCGGCTGCGCGAGCACGGCATCCGGGTCGAGGTCGACTCCTCCGCCGATCGCATGCAGAAGAAGATCCGCAACGCCCAGAAGGCCAAGGTGCCCTACATGCTGCTCGCCGGCGACGAGGACATCGCTGCCGGGGCGGTCTCCTTCCGCTACCGCAACGGCGAGCAGAAGAACGGCATCCCGCTGGAAGACGCCATCGCCGAGATCATCAGCGCCGTGGAGAACCGCACCCAGGTCTGACCCGGGGTCCCCGCGCGCCGGTCTCCGGCATCGGCCCTGGTCCGTCCCCGGGCGCGTCGCGCGCGCTCGGGGTGGACTCCGGGTCCGGCCCGTTCGATCTTCCCGCCGGCCTCGGCCCGGACGCGGCGCGGGGGAGTCGGTCCTTTGTGCTGCGCACGATCCCGGCGGGCGAGAAAGGGCGGGCTGGTCCTATGCTGCAAGACATGCAGGAGCCCATTGAGCAGTCCGGTGCCGGAGAGCCCGACAACTTCCGGCGTCTGTGGACCCCGCACCGGATGGCCTACATCAAGGGCGAGAACAAGCCGACCGGCACCGGCCCCGGAGACGGGTGCCCGTTCTGCGAGATTCCCGGGATGAGCGACCAGGACGGGCTCATCGTGGCCCGCGGCTCCAGCGTGTTCGCCGTCCTGAACCTCTACCCGTACAACTCCGGCCACCTGATGGTCTGCCCGTACCGCCACGTGGCCGACTACGCCGACCTCGACGACGCCGAGACCGCGGAGCTGGCCGACTTCACCAAGCGGGCGATGCTCTCGCTGCGCAAGGCCAGCGGCGCCCAGGGCTTCAACGTCGGCATGAACCTCGGCCACGTCGCGGGCGCCGGCATCGCGGGCCACCTGCACCAGCACGTCGTGCCCCGCTGGGGCGGCGACACCAACTTCATGCCGGTCGTCGGCCACACCCGGGTGCTCCCCCAACTCCTCCAGGACACCCGGGACCTCCTCGCCGACGCCTGGCCCACCCCCTGACCGACGTTCGGCCCACGCCTCACCGACGCCTGGCCGCCTTGACGGACGCCGCCTGACCGACGCCGCCTTCTGGCATCCCCGGCGGCCCTACGGCTGGGGCCAAGAGCTCGGATGGTGGCTCAGGTCGGCAGGGGATCGAGGACCGGCTTGGGGCGTGCGGGGTCGCCGGGGGCCAGGGCGGCGATGCCGGCCGAGAGGACCAACGGGACCGCGAGGGCCAGGGCCATGGAGAGGACGGCCGCGCCCGAGTCGTTGACGAGCATGCCCACCACGCCGCTCACCAGCGTGCCGACCAGGCCCGCGCGCAAGGTGGGCGCGCGTTCGAACGCCACCGGGAGCACCCCGGCGCTGGCCGCCCCGGGACGCAGCAGCGCGAAGACCAGGAAGGCGAACGCGGCCAGCACGATCGGCATGAGGTTCGGCGAGAGAAGCGTGCTCAGCATGGCCGTCAGCTTGCGCAGGATCACCGGCAGGAAGGTGCCGTCGAGGACCTGTCCGACGAACCGCCCCAGATGCGTCTGGGACCCCGGAGGACGCAGGTGGTCCAGGTAGGCGATGGCCAGCACCAGGACGCCGCCCGCGACGCAGAACGCGCCCAGCTTGAGCACCGAGACGCGCTTGCCCGCCACCAGCAACGCGGTCACCGCGATGCCTGGCACGAAGGCGATGACCCCGCCGAAGTCGCTGCCCACCCCGGGCCAGCCGTCGAGGATCATGGCGAAGCCGCCGAGCCCCGCCACGAGCGCGACGGCCCAGGGACGGCGGCCCGTCCGGACGAGCCGGTCGGCGACCGCGGTGGCCACCAGCAGCACCGCGGTGGCGAGCAGGGCGAAGGGGATGTTCCCGAGCCCGTAGTAGCGGGCGCCGACCACGCCGGTGTAGCCCATGACGCTGTCGAGCTGCAACGGGGTGCCGGTGAGAAGGTCGCCGAGCAGCACCGCGGCCGTGACGGCCGCCACGACCGAGGAGGGGCCGAGGACGCTGGCCGCCCGGGGACGGCCCCGCAGGCGCGCCCACAGGGCCGGGACCGCGAGCGCCAGCGAGGTGAGCGCCGCCGTGCAGAGCAGGATGCCGGAGACCAGCGTGAGCGCGGGCAGCGGGGCGGCGTCCCAGGGCGTGAGGTTGATCAGGTAGGTCGAGACCGGCACCGAGGCGAGCCCGAGGGCCGCGACGCGCACGCTCTCCAGCCCGCGGCGGCGGCGCAGCAGCAGGAAGGCCACCGCGTAGAACGCCACCTGCGCCACGGCGAGCAGCGTGAAGAACAGCCCGCCCACCGCGCGGATGGTCTGACCGGCGAGATCGGCCCGCCGCAGCGACGTCACGGCGTCGTCGAGGGAGGTCGGGCGGCCGGGCGACCACGGCGTGCCGATGACGGTGGGCGGCACCGCGAGCCCGGCCGTGGCGAGCATCGACGCCGTGATGTCCGGGAGGATCACCATGTCGTCGCGCTGGGTGGACCGCGCGCCGAGGAGACGGCCCTCGGCGCCCGGCGCCCGCCACATCGCCGCGCGCAGGTGCGGCTCGGAGCCGTGGTCGGCCAGGCCGGCGACGGCGACGGCCGTGTCCGGCGGGAGCTGGGCGAGCACGGCGCCCGCCTTGGCGTCGGCCGCCTTGAGCGCGGCCTTGCGCTGGGCGGAGGAGAGCTTGTCGGGAACCTCCGCGAGCCGTTCGTCCTGGATGTAGGGGCGGATCAGATCGTCGACGTCGACGGCGAGCACCCGGCAGGCCGACCAGTCGGTGACCTTGTCGGGCGAGGACGCGTAGCGGTCGACCCGCCCGGACCGGTCGGCCAGCGCCAGGACCGCGCCGGGACCGACCGCCGAGGTGCACTGCCCGGCCGCGTGGACGGCCTCGCCCAGCGTGCCCGCGAACTGCACGTCGCGGACCGTCCAGAGCCAGTTGAAGTCGGGGATGACCGCGCCCGCGTCGCGCTGCTCCGCCGGCGGGGGAGGACCGCAGCGCGAGCCGACCGAGGAGCGGACCCCGGCCGAGACGGTCAGCCAGCCGTCGTACGGGCAAGTGGTCCTGCCGACGGCGCGGACCGACAGCGAGCCGAGCGCGCTCTGGCCCGCCAGCCGCCACAGGTGGGGAGTGTCGGCGGCGGTCACGTCGTCCCAGTGGAGGCCCGGCACGCCGATCAGGGCGACCCGGGCGGGGGGAGTGTCGGCCCGCGCGGCGGCGGGGGCCAGGAGCAGCCCCGAGATGATCACGGCCAACGCGCCGAACGCCCGCCTCACCGAAGACCTCCCATGATCGACTTCCGGCGAATTGTTGGAACCGTACGGGAAGGGCCGCCGTCCGGTCCAGGAAACGGCCGGATACGTGGGCGGCGGCCCGGGCGACCGGCCGGAGACCGGCCGTGCCCGGGTCCACAGTAGACGGCCCGGCGACCGCGAACGGCCTGGAGAACCGTATCTGTGGACAAGGAGGCGTCGTCCACAGGGACAGGCGAGGCGGCGATACGGAAGCGGGGACAGGGAGACGCCGTCCACGGCGCGGGCGGGCGGTCCGCGGACGGCCGCCCGGCGTCAGGGCGGGACGGTCCGCGGGACGGCCGCTTGGCGTCAGGGCAGGACGGTGCTCGCCGGGGGGCTCTCGTTGGTGAGGCGGTCCAGGGCCGAGACGAGATAGGTGCCGCCGTCCTTGACCGGGTAGCTCTGCTCGGCGCCCTCGGCCGCGGGGACCACGGCCAGCAGGCCGCCGGCGTCCGCGGTCGCGCACGGCCCGGCGTCGCCGTCCGTCACGCGGTAGACCGCGTACGCGCGGGCGCCGGGGGAGGACCTCCACACCAGCGTGTCGCCGGAGCGCCGCAGCCCCACGGGGGTGGCGGGCGCCGCGCCGCCACGGGCCTCCATGAGCGGGAGCAGCGCCGGGCGCGTGTAGTGGTCCTTGGCGATGGCGTCGAGCACGCCCAGCGGGTTCCTGGCGAGCTGGGCGGCGCTGAAGTAAACGTCCCCGCCGACCTCGGGGTACTTGCGGTTGAGCGTGAGGTGGGCGGGCAGCTCGCCGGGCCTGGCCCAGGCCGGGGTGTCCTCGGCGCCGACCCTGTAGAGGGCCTGGCCGACGTAGAGGTGCACTCCCGTGTCCTTGACCGCCTTGGCCCACCAGGGCACGAGCTTGGCGTAGTCGGCGGCGGCGAACCCGCGCGGCCAGTAGAGCTGCGGCATGACGTAGTCGATCGACCGGGCCTTGATCCACGCGCGCGCGTCGGCGTAGATCGCGTCGTAGGCGGACAGGCCCTTGGTGTCGGAGCCGGACGGGTCGTCGGACTTGTTGCGCCAGATGCCGAACGGGCTGATGCCGAACTTGACGTACGGCTTGGCCGTGTGCACCGCCTTGCCGACCTCGGCGACGAGCTTGTTGACGTTGTCGCGGCGCCAGTTCGCCAGCGACTTCCCGTCACCGTACTTCGTAAAGGCGGCGGCGTCGGCGAACTTCGTGCCCTTGCCGGGATAGGGGTAGAAGTAGTCGTCGAAGTGGACGCCGTCGATGTCGTACCGCTGCACCACGTCCGTGACGACCTTGACGGTGTGCGCGCGGACCTCCGGCAGGCCGGGGTTGTAGTACAGCTTGCCCTCGTGCTTCACCACCCAGTCCGGGTGCTGCCGCGCGGGGTGGCCGGCGGGCAGCTTGGCGTCGGCCTTGTCGGCGGCCCGGTAGGGGTTGAACCAGGCGTGGAACTCGAGCCCCCGCTTGTGCGCCTCGGCGATCAGGAAGGGCAGCGGCTCCCAGCCGGGGTCCTTGCCCGCGGTGCCGGTCAGCCACTGCGACCAGGGCTCGTACGGCGACTTGTAGATCGCGTCGGAGGCGGGCCTGACCTGCACGAACACGGCGTTGAACCGGAGCTTGACCGCCTGGTCGAGTATGCGGACGTACTCGGCCTGCTGCCGGGCGGGGGTGAGTCCGGTCTTGGACGGCCAGTCGACGTTGTGGACGGTGGCGATCCACACGCCGCGAAGCTGCCGCTTGGGGAAGGCGGCGCTCATCCGGCACGGCTCCGGCGCGGACTTTCCCGTGGTCCCGCGGCCGGTCGCGGACTTGCCCGCCGCCGCGCGGCCCGAGGCGGACGCGCCGGCGGTCTCGCGGCCCGAGGAGGCGGGCTTGCGGCTCTCGCTGTCCGCGGGCGCGGCGCCGGGGCCGAAGAAGTAGGCGAGGCCGGTGGTGACCACCGCGATGGCGGAGGCCGCGAGCAGAGGCCGATGTCCGTTTCGCATGAGACAGCAGTCTGGCATCGGCAAAGAGATGGTAAGGCCGGATAAAAGAAATCATCCTGTGATGCCGCCGTGACGCTCGGGACGGGGGAGGCCGGCGGTTCCGGGCCCGGAACCGGCCCGGCGGCGGCGATTTCCGGCGCCCACCTGGGGATGCGGCGGCCCGCCCGGCCATGGTCACCGGGCAGGGAAGGACAGACGGCATGTGCGGCCGCCGCGCGGGTGACATGTGGCTTACCGCCGCCCCACGCGGGAGCCGGAGCGGGCGCGGGACGTCCCGCGGCGGCCGTCCGCGACGGCGGGGGGCTCGTCATGGCGCCACCTCCCTGGACGTGACGTGGACCTGGCCGGGCGGCGGCCGCTCGCGTCCGCCGCCCGGCCGTGGCCGCCTACTCGGGCGCGGCCCGCAGCTTGTCGGCGAGGTGCGAGGGCAGCGGCTCGTACCTCAGGAACGACCGGTGGAAGCTCCCGGTGCCGTGCGACATGGACCGCAGGTCGATGGCGTACCGGGTGATCTCCAGCTCGGGCACCTCGGCCTTGACCAGGGTGCGCCCGACGCCCACCGGCTCGGTGCCGAGGACCCGTCCCCTCCGGGAGGACAGGTCGGACATGACCGCGCCGACGTGGTCGTCCTCGACGAGGATCGACACCTCGTCCACGGGCTCAAGGAGCAGCACGGGCACCTTGGCCGCCGCCTCCTTGAGCGCGAGCTGCCCCGCGATCTGGAACGCCATGTCCGAGGAGTCGACGGAGTGCGCCTTGCCGTCGTGCAGCGTCACCCGGATGTCCACGACCGGGTACCCGGCGAGCAGGCCGCGCTCCATCTGGGCGCGCACCCCCTTCTCGACCGAGGGGATGAACTGCCGCGGCACGACGCCGCCGACGATCTTGTCCACGAACTCGAACCCGCCGCCGGACGGCAGGGGCTCGACCTCGACGTGGCAGATGGCGTACTGCCCGTGCCCGCCGGTCTGCTTGACGTTGCGCCCCATGCCCTTGGTCTTGGCGCCGAGGGTCTCGCGCAGGGGGACCCGCAGGTCCACGCGCTCGACCTCGACGCCGTGGCGCTTGGACAGGTGGTCGAGCAGGACGTCGGCGTGCGCCTCGCCCATGCACCACAGCACGAGCTGCCGGGTCTCGGCGTTGTTCTCCAGGCGGAGCGTCGGGTCCTCGGCGACCAGGCGCGCCAGGGCCTGCGACAGCTTGTCCTCGTCGGCCTTGGACCTGGCGCGCACCGCGACCGGCAGCAGCGGGTCGGGCATGGTCCAGGAGCGCACGAGCAGCGGATCGTCCTTGTCGGACAGGGTGTCGCCGGTCTCGGCACGGCTCAGCTTGGCCACCGCGCAGATGTCGCCGGCCACGCAGCGGGTCGTCGTGCGCTGCGTCTTGCCGAGGGGCGAGGACAGCGCGCCGATGCGCTCGTCCACGTCGTGGTCCTCGTGGCCGCGGTCGGCCATGCCGTGGCCGGAGACGTGCACGACCATGTCGGGGCGCAGCGTGCCGGAGAACACCCGCACGAGGCTGATGCGCCCGACGTAGGGGTCGCTGGTGGTCTTGACGACCTCGGCGACCAGCGGCCCCTCGGGGTCGCAGGTCACCGCGCGCGCCGGGCGTCCGTCGATCGTGGTGACCTCAGGGAGCGGGTGCTCCATGGGGGACGGGAAGCCCTGGGTGATGACCTCCAGCAGCTCCCGCATGCCGACGACCGCTCCGGGCGCGGCGCAGGTGGCGAGCACCGGGTGGAAGCCCCCGCGCGCGACCGCCTTCTCCAGGTCGTCGATCAGCACCTTGGTGTCGATCTCCTCGCCGGACAGGTAGCGGTCCATGAGGGTCTCGTCTTCGCTCTCCTGGATGATGCCCTCGATGAGCGTGCCCCGGTAGGCGTCGATCTGCTCGCGGTAGGCCGCGTCGGGCTCCACCTCGGCGCAGGCGCCGGAGCCGTAGTCGAAGAACTTCTCCGACAGCAGCCCGATGAGCCCCTTGACCCCGCCGTCGCCCGTCACGGGCAGGTAGAGCGGCGCCACGCCGTCGCCGAAGACGTCCTGGCAGGTGGCGACGACGTCGTCGAAGTCGGCCCGCTGGTGGTCGATCTTGGTGATGACGACCGCGCGGGGCATGCCGACCGAGGCGCACTCCTCCCACAGCATGCGGGTGAGGCCGTCGATCCCGTCCGCCGCCGACACCACGAACAGGGCGGCGTCGGCCGCGCGCAGCCCCGCGCGCAGGTCGCCGACGAAATCGGCGTACCCGGGGGTGTCGAGAAGGTTGATCTTGATGCCGTTGAAGGTCAGCGGCGCGAGCGCGAGGTTGATGGAGCGCTGCTGGCGCATCTCGACGTCGTCGAAGTCGCTGACCGTGGTGCCGTCCTCCACCCGGCCCGTGCGCTGGATGGTTCCCGTCGCGGCCAGAAGCGCCTCGACGAGGGTGGTCTTGCCCGATCCGGAATGGCCGACCAGCGCGACGTTGCGCACCGCGTCCGGCCGGTCGGCCGAGGGTGCCCTGCCCGCGGCTCCTGCTGGTCCGCCCGTGGTCTTCTCCGGCACGTCGCCTCCCGCGTTTCGCCGTGAGATGCGGCCGCGCGCGGCCACATCGTCCGCCGCCGCGCCCGCCGCCCGAGAGAGCGCGGTGCCCTACACCCTTTACCTCTGTGGCGCGGATCACAAGAGGCGCCGGGCAAATGATGACGCCGGGACGTGTCCCGGCGTTCGCCGGGCGGTCGCTCCCCCGTCTTCTTCCCTTACCCTTCCGCCGGGGTCCACCCACCCGTTTTCGCGTCCGGCGGGCCGCCTCACCAGGTCTCGTTCGAATCCGGGGTCACATGTGGCCTACGATCGGACCGCGATGTTGAAGCTCCTGCGCCCCGCCGTCACCCGTGTCCTGACCCCTCTCGGCCAGGCGCTGGCCCGCCGGGGCGTCAGTCCCAATGTCGTCACGCTCGTCGGCACTCTCGGCGTGGCCGGGGGAGCCCTCGGGTTCTACCCGCGCGGCCAGTTGTTCCTCGGCACGGTGGTCATCACCGTCTTCGTGCTGGCCGACATGCTCGACGGCGTCCTCGCCCGCATGCTCGGCACCGGCAGCCTCTGGGGGGCGTTCCTGGACTCCACCCTCGACCGCGTCGGCGACGCCGCGATCTTCTCGGGCCTGATCCTGTGGTTCATGGCGACGGGCCAGCGCGTCCTGGCGGGCGTCGCCCTGTTCTGCCTGGTCGCCGGGGCGGTGGTGTCGTACGCCAAGGCGCGGGCCGAGGGGCTCGGGCTGACGTGCGACGTCGGCCTCGCCGAGCGGTCGGAGCGACTGGTCACGGTCCTGGTGGCCGCCGGCCTGTCGGGGCTCGGCGTGCCGTACATCCTGGCCGTGGGTCTCTGGCTGCTCGCGGCGGCGAGTGCTTTCACCGTGGGGCAGCGTATTCTCCACGTTTACCGTCAGACAGTGCCAACATGAACTTGAAGCGTTCTTCTCGCACGTGTCCGGCGTCTCACGACTTCTGGGGGTGACCCTCGCATTGGGTGATCGGCTCGTCGTCTGGGCCTTCCACCTCGGCTGGGTCCTCGTGCCCAGAGTGCCCGAGCGGATGGCCGCGTGGGTGTTCCGCCTCATCGCCGACGTGATGTGGCGGCGCCGGGGCAAATCGGTGCGCCGCCTGGAGTCCAACCTCGCCCGGGTGACCGGCAAGGACGCCGCGGACCCCTCGATCCGCGACCTCAGCAGGGCGGGCCTGCGCTCCTACTTCCGCTACTGGCTGGAGGCGCTGCGCCTCCCGGTGATCGGCAAGGATCGCATCCTGGCCGGCGTGCGCGCCGAGGGCAAGGAGAAGATCTTCTCGACCGTGGACGGCGGCCGGGGCATCGTGCTGGCCCTGCCCCACATGGGCAACTGGGACCTGGCCGGCGCCTGGCTGATCCACAACGGGTACCCGTTCACGACGGTCATGGAGCGGCTCAAGCCCGAGTCCCTGTACGAGCGTTTCGTCGCCTTCCGCGAGAGCCTCGGCATGGAGGTGCTCCCGCTCACGGCCAAGGGCGGCGGCACCGCGCACGCCTTCGGCACGCTGGCCAGGCGCCTGCGCGAGGGACGCGCGATCTGCCTGCCCGCCGAGCGCGACCTCACCGAGAGGGGCGTCGAGGTCGACTTCTTCGACGGCAGGACGCGCATGGTCGCCGGCCCGGCCATGCTGGCCCTGCAGACCGGCGCGCCGCTGCACCCGGCGACGCTGTGGTTCGACGGCGACGGCTGGGGCGTCCGCATCTACGACGAGGTCCCCGTCCCCGCGGAGGGCACCCGCCAGGAGAAGATCACCGCCATGACGCAGGGCATGGCGCGCGCGTTCGAGGAAGGCATCTCCGAGCACCCCGAGGACTGGCACATGCTGCAGCGAATCTGGCTCGACGACCTAGAGCCCCGGTGAGCGCGCCATGAGGGTCGGCATGGTCTGCCCCTACACCTGGGAGGTCCCCGGCGGCGTCATGGCGCACGTCCGCGACCTGTCCGAGGCGCTCATCGCCGACGGCCACCACGTCTCGGTCATCGCGCCCGCCGCCGACGACGCGCCCCTGCCGTACTACGTGACCTCGGCCGGGCGCGCGGTCCCCGTGCCCTACAACGGCTCGGTGGCGCGCCTGGCGTTCGGCTTCCTGTCGGCCGGGCGGGTGCGCAAGTGGCTGCGCGAGGGCCGCTTCGACGTCCTGCACGTGCACGAGCCGGCCGTCCCCTCGGTGGGCCTGCTGGCCTGCTGGGCGGCCCGCGGCCCGATCGTGGCCACCTTCCACGCCTCCTACCAGCGCTCGCGCGCGGTCTCGGTCACCGCGCCCGTGCTGCACACCGCGCTGGAGAAGATCACCGGCAGGATCGCCGTCTCCGACGCCGCCCGCAAGACGCTGGTCGAGCACCTCGGGGGCGACGCCGTGCTCATCCCCAACGGCGTGACGGTCTCCCGGTACGCCGAGGCCGAGCCGCTGCCCGGCTGGGGCCCCGACGGCGGGGTCATCGGCTTCCTCGGCCGCATGGACGAGCCGCGCAAGGGCCTGCCGATCCTCCTGGAGGCGTTCACGCTGCTCGCCCCGGAGCGCCCCGGGCTGAGGCTGCTCGTGGCCGGGCCGGGCGACGCCGCCGACGCGCTCGGCAGGCTCCCCGCCGCGCTGCGCGACCGGGTCGGCGTGCTCGGCATGGTCAGCGAGGAGGACAAGACCCGCGCCTACCACTCCGTCGACGTCTTCTGCGCCCCGAACACCCACGGCGAGAGCTTCGGCATCGTCCTGGCCGAGGCCATGGCGGCCGGCGCCACCGTCCTGGCCAGCGACATCCCCGCCTTCCGCCGCGTGCTCGGCGAGGGCCAGGCGGGCGCGCTGTTCACCACCGGCGACGCCGCCTCGCTTGCCCGCGAGGCCGCGGCCCTGCTGGACGACCCCGAGCGCCGCGCCAAGCTGGCGGACGAGGCGCGGGTGGCCGTCCGCAGGTACGACTGGTCCACGGTCGCGCGCGACGTGGTCCGGGTGTACGAGACGGTGACGGCGACCGCGGGCGGGGGAGTCGAGGAGGAGCAGCAGGCCCGGGGTGGCCCGCGGCGGCACGCGAAGCACCCGGCGGGGGCCGGCGAGGGCGCGCGCTCGGACCGGCGTGAGGCGCCGTGATCAGCCGGTTCCTGATCCTGGGCGTCCTCCTCGTGCTGGTCGCCGTCTACATCTCCTGGCGGGCGGGGCGGCTGGACCGCCTGCACATCCGCCTGGAGACCGCGCGCGCCGCCCTGGACGCCGCGCTCGTGCGCCGCGCCGCCGTCTGCATGGAACTGGCCGCCTCGCGCGTGCTGGACCCCGCGACCAGCCTCGTGCTGGCCGCGGCCACGCACGAGGCCCGCACCGCCGGGCCCGACGAGCGCGAGCACGCCGAGAGCGACCTGTCGCGCACGCTGCGCGCGGTGATGGACCAGGAGCGGTTCCGCGAGCGGCTGGCCGAGACCCCGGCGGGCGCCGAGCTCATGGCGGAGCTCGACACCGCGGTCACCAAGGTCATCTACTCGCGCCGCTTCTACAACAACGCGGTGGGGGTGACCCGGCAGGCGCAGCGCCGCTGGCTGGCGCGCGTGCTCCGCCTGGCCGGGCACACCGAGTATCCGTCGTTCTTCGAGATCGACGACGCCGAGCCTGCGGCCTTCGCGCAGCAGTCCTGACGGGGACCGGTCCATTTCCGGCCGCTCTTGGGCATCTCTTGACCTTGGTTCCCGACGCATCCCCATGAATCGGGAAAAGTTCGGCGGAGCAGCGGGAAGCCGTTCCGTCCATCGGTAAGCTCATGGCGTTTTCATGAGAAATCGGGAGGAGCCGAACTGTGCGGGTAAAACGGGTCATCAGTGTCGCGCTGGCGGGTACCGCCGTGCTGACGCCCGCGGCGGCGTGCTCCTCCTCGGGCGGCGGCGCGTCGCCCGCGGGCGAGGCCACGCAGCCGGTCGCCTCGCCGTCGTCCTCCCCGGCCCCGCCCCCCGAGCACCCCTTCACCGGTCAGCCGGTGGCCGGACGTAAGCCGGTGCTCGCCGTGAAGATCGAGAACACCGCGGCGGGCAAGCCGCAGCTCGGCCTGCGCAGCGCCGACCTGGTGTTCGTCGAGCAGGTCGAGGGCGGCCTGACCCGCCTGATGGCGATCTTCTCCTCCAAGCTGCCCGCCAAGGTCGGGCCGGTCCGCAGCGCCCGCATCTCCGACCTGCACCTGCTGCCGATGTTCGGCAAGCCCGCGCTGGCCTACTCCGGCGTGCAGTCCAAGATGATCCCGCTGGTCCAGGCGGCATCCCTGTTCGACGTCTCCGACAGCGCGCAGCCGGGCGCGTACTTCCGCCAGCCCGGGCGGGTCGCCCCCTACAACCTGTTCGCCGACACCAAGAAGCTCCTGGCGGGGGCGCCCAAGGCGACCAAGGCCCGCGACATCGGCTTCACGTTCGGCGACGCCCCGGACGGCGGCACGCCTAGAAAGAGCTTTACCGTAAAATATCCGGCCGCGCGGTTCACCTTCACCTGGTCGGAGGACGCCAAGCGCTGGCTCGTCGCCCAGGACGGGAAGCCGGACAAGGCGGCCGAGGGCGGACAGCTCGGCGCCCCCACCATCGTCGTGCAGTACGCCAAGACCACCCGCTCGGAGTTCCACGACTTCACCGGCAGCTACACGCCGCTGATCCAGAGCACCGGCACCGGCAGGGCCGTCGTGCTGCGCGACGGCAAGGCGTACAAGGCCAAGTGGTCGCGCTCCTCCGAGAAGCAGGGCACGACGTTCACCACCGAGTCCGGCGACCCCATGCCGTTCAGCCGCGGCCAAGTGTGGATCGTGCTGGCCGCGCCCAAGCCCGTCCAGCCCTGACCGGAGCCGTCCCGTCCGGCCGTACGGCCTGTCCAAAGGTCGCCCGAACTTGTGACGAACCGGCGCGTCGAAGCGGGCGCTGATCAGCGCCTACCATGGACGGGAACCCATTGTCGCGCTCGTGAGGTAAGACCGTGTCCAGCAGCACCCCCGAAGTCCCCGCCCCCGCCGTCACCGGCACCGCCCGTGTGAAGCGTGGCATGGCCGAGATGCTCAAGGGTGGCGTCATCATGGACGTCGTCACGCCCGAACAGGCCAAGATCGCCGAAGATGCCGGCGCGGTCGCCGTGATGGCCCTTGAGCGTGTGCCGGCCGACATCCGCGTCGAGGGCGGCGTGTCGCGCATGAGCGACCCCGACATGATCGACGGCATCATCCAGGCCGTGTCGATCCCCGTGATGGCCAAGGCCCGCATCGGCCACTTCGTCGAGGCCCAGGTTTTGCAGGCCATCGGCGTCGACTACGTCGACGAGTCCGAGGTGCTCACCCCCGCCGACGAGGCCAACCACATCGACAAGTGGGCCTTCACGGTCCCCTTCGTCTGCGGCGCCACCAACCTCGGCGAGGCCCTGCGCCGCATCGCCGAGGGCGCGGCGATGATCCGCTCCAAGGGCGAGGCCGGCACCGGCAACGTCGTCGAGGCCACCCGCCACATGCGCCAGATCCGCGGCGACATCAAGCGCCTGGCCGCCCTCGACGAGGCGGAGCTGTACGCCGCCGCCAAGGAGCTGCGCGCGCCGTACGAGCTGGTCGCCGAGATCGCCAAGACCGGCAAGCTGCCCGTCGTCCTGTTCACCGCGGGCGGCATCGCCACCCCCGCGGACGCCGCGATGATGATGCAGCTCGGCGCCGAGGGCGTCTTCGTCGGCTCGGGCATCTTCAAGTCCGGCGACCCCGCCAAGCGCGCCGCCGCGATCGTCAAGGCCACCACCTTCTACGACGACCCCGACGTCCTCGCCAAGGTCTCCCGCGGCCTCGGCGAGGCCATGGTCGGCATCAACGTCGCCACCCTCCCCGAGTCGGAGCGCCTGGCCACCCGAGGCTGGTGAGCCGTGTTCACGGCGCCGCCTCCGGCGTCGCGGTGTGAGGGCGCTGTGTTCATGGCGCCGCCTCCGGCGTCGCGGCGTGAGGGCGCTGTGTTCATGGCGCCGCCTCCGGCGTCGCGGCGTGAGGGCGCTGTGTTCATGGCGCCGCCTCCGGCGTCGCGGCGTGAGGGCGCTGTGTTCATGGCGCCGCCTCCGGCGTCGCGGCGTGAGGGCGCCTTTTAGCCGGTGCTCTTCGGTCGTCGGGCGCAAGGGATCGTTCCTCACCCTTGCGCCCTCCTCTCTCAGAGCACCGGCGCGCCTTCACGCGGGGCGTCTTGGGACGACGCGGCAAGGCGGAACACAACCGCATATATCCCCTCTGACCTGGGTGTGCCTATACCCGGTGTTTGCTGGCGATAGTTGATGATCGTCATGTGATCGACAGGCGATCGTTCCTCGTGCTGGGGCTGGCCTCCGGAGTGCCGCCCCTGCGGGTCTCCTATGGGGACCCGTTCACGCTGGGCGTCGCCTGCGGCGATCCCTCACCGGACGGGTTCGTCATCTGGACCAGGCTCGCCCCGGCGCCGCTGGCCGAGGACGGTCTCGGCGGGATGCCCGCGGCGCCGGTGCCGGTCTACTGGGAGGTCGCCACCGATCCCGCCTGCGCGCGGGTGGTGCGGCGCGGCACCGAGGAGGCCGTGCGCGAGTGGGCGCACAGCGTGCACGCCGAGGTGGCCGGGCTGGAGCCGGGCCGCGAGTACTGGTACCGCTTCAAGGCGGGCACCTACGTCTCGCCGATCGGCCGTGCGCTCACCGCGCCGCCGCCCGCCTCGCTGCCGAAGGCGCTCACGCTCGCGGTGGCCTCGTGCGCCAACTACCAGCACGGACACTTCACCGCCTACAGCAGGATGGCGGGGGAGCACCCCGACCTGGTGCTGCATCTCGGCGACTACATCTACGAGTACGGCAAGGGCGAGATGCCGTGCCCGGGCGGCAACGCGCGCGAGCACGAGGGCCCCGAGGCCCGCACGCTGACCGGCTACCGCCGCAGGCACGCCCTCTACAAGACCGACGCCGACCTGAGGGCGGCGCACGCCGCCGCGCCGTGGGTGCCGATCATGGACGACCACGAGGTCCGCAACAACTGGACGAGCCTGCTGCCCGCCGAGCGGCGCGAGGCGGCGTTCCGCGCGTACTACGAGCACATGCCGCTGCGCCGCTCGTCCGTCCCGCGCGGGCCGATGATCAAACTGTTCCGGCGCCTGCGCTGGGGGCGGCTCGCCACCATCCACATGCTGGACACGCGCCAGTACCGGGACCCGCTGATCTGCGGCGCGGGGTTCGAGGAGTGCCCCGAGTCGCGCGAGCCCGGCCGGACGATCACCGGCGCGGAGCAGGAGCGCTGGCTGCTGGAGGGCTTCCGCGAGTCCGGGGCGCTGTGGGACGTCATCGGCCAGCAGGTCTTCTTCGGCCAGCGCGACCGGGGGCGCGGCGGCGAGAAACTGGTCAGGCAGGACGCCTGGGACGGCTACTCCGCCTCGCGCACCCGGGTGACCCGCGGCTGGCTGGACGCGGGCGTGCGCAACGCCGTCGTGCTGACCGGGGACGTGCACTCGCACTGGGCGGGCGACCTGGCGCTGGACTACGACGACGACGCCTCGACCCTGGTCGGCACCGAGCTGGCCGTCACCTCCGTGACCAGCGGGGGCGACGGCCGCGACCATGACCGGGCCAGGGAGGCGCTGCTGGCGAAGAACCCGCACCTGAAGTTCCATCTGAGGCGCCGCGGCTACCTCATGGTCAAGGTGGAGCCCACCGCGCTGGTCGCCGACTTCAAGGTGCTCAAGTACGTGAGCACGCCCGGCGCTCCGGCGCACACCGCGGCGAGCTTCGCGGTGCCCGACAAGATCCCCGGACTGCTGCGCAGGCCCTGAGCCCACCAGGGGAAGTCCTGGGCGGTTTGGGGTGTTGTTCCGCTTGGCCCTACGCTTTTGACGCCCGTCGCCGCAGGAGGCGTCCGACCCCGCGCGCGACCGCCCGAGCGATGAACGGAAGGAACGACCGGTGACCTCTGCGCCGACGATGCCGACGATCGGCGTGCTCGCCCTCCAGGGCGACGTGCGTGAACACGCCCGATCCCTCGAGGCCGCCGGGGCCAGGGCCGTGGCCGTGCGCCGCCCGGCCGAGCTGGACGCGGTGGACGCCCTGATCGTGCCCGGCGGGGAGTCCACGACCATGTGGAAGCTCGCGGACGCCTTCGAGATGCTCGAACCGCTGCGCGCGCACATCAAGGGCGGCATGCCGACCTACGGCTCCTGCGCCGGCATGATCATGCTGGCCGACCGGATCGAGGGCGGCATCGACGGCCAGCAGACGATCGGCGGCATCGACATGGTCGTGCGCAGGAACGCCTTCGGCCGCCAGATCGATTCTTTTGAGGCATCCTTGGACTTCGCGGGACGCGGCCCGCTGCGCGCCGTCTTCATCCGCGCCCCATGGGTGGAATCCGTGGGGCCGGACGTCGAGGTGCTGGGGGTGGCCGAGCCTGGGGATAGGATCGTCGCGGTCCGGCAGGGACCTCTGCTCGCGACGTCCTTCCACCCCGAGCTGACCGGGGACGCGCGGGTTCATTCGTATTTTGTCGAGATGGTGAGGGAGCTCTAGCCGATGTCCGGCCACTCCAAATGGGCGACGACGAAGCACAAGAAGGCCGCGCTGGACGCCAAGCGGGGCAAGCTTTTCGCCAAGCTCATCAAGAACATCGAGGTGGCGGCCCGCACCGGCGGCCCGGACGCGGACGGTAACCCCACCCTCTACGACGCCATCCAGAAGGCGCGCAAGAGCTCGGTGCCGATCGAGAACATCGAGCGCGCGCGCAAGCGCGGCGGCGGCCTTGAGGCCGGCGGCGCCGACTGGCAGACCATCATGTACGAGGGGTACGCGCCCGGCGGCGTGGCCGTGCTGATCGAGTGCCTCACCGACAACCGCAACCGCGCGGCGTCGGAGGTGCGCGTGGCCATGACCCGCAACGGCGGCTCCATGGCCGACCCCGGCTCGGTGGCGTACATGTTCAACCGCAAGGGCGTCGTCATCGTCCCGAAGGGCGGCGGCCTGGGCGAGGACGACGTGCTGACCGCGGTCCTGGACGCCGGCGCCGAGGAGGTCAACGACCTCGGCGAGTCGTTCGAGGTCGTGTCCGAGGCGGGCGACCTGGTGCCGGTCCGCAAGGCCCTGCAGGAGGCCGGCATCGACTACGACTCGGCCGAGAGCAGCTTCCTGCCCACGCTGAGCGTCCCTCTGGACGAGGACGGCGCGCGCAAGGTGTTCCGCCTGATCGACGCCCTGGAGGACAGCGACGACGTGCAGAACGTCTACGCCAACTTCGACGTCAGCGACGACGTCCTGGCCAAGCTCGACTGAGCCACCGGAAATCGGTTCGCCCGGTTAGGTGGGTTTCGCCTAGGTTTGTCCGTCGTGCAGATCCGTGACCTGACGCCCGGCGACCTGGACGCCGTGCTGGACAACCGCAAGCGGGCGTTCGGCCCCCTGCCCGCGAGCAGCGCCGCCACGTGGCGGGCCCTGGTCTCCCCGGTGCTCCCCGAAGGCCGCTACCTCGGCGCCTTCGACGGCGGCCGGCTGGTCGCCACCAGCCGGATCAACCACTACGAGCAGTGGTGGCACGGCCGCGCGCTGCCCGCGGGCGGCATCGCGGGCGTCACCGTCGCGCCCGAGGACCGCGGGCGCGGGGTCGGCGGCCTGCTGATGCGGGCCACCATCGAACGCTGCGCCGAGCTCGGCCACGCGGTCTCGGCGCTCTACCCCACCACCACACCGCTGTACCGGGGCACGGGCTGGGAGCACGCGGGCGCCCGCCTGCGCGTCACCGTGCCGGCCGAGGGGTTGCGGGCGCTCGCCCCCCGCGACACCGCGGTCGCGGTGCGCCGCGCCGGGCCCGGCGACGTCGCCGCGATCCGGGCCCTGCTCGGGCGCCTGCACGCCGCCACCCGCGCCTGCGGCCCCGTGGTCGAGGAGGAGCGGGTCCTGCGCCTCTGGCTGGAGGACGACGACGACTTCTCCTACCTCGCCGACGACGGCTACCTGCTGTACCGCTGGGACGGCGACGGGCTCGACGTGGACAACCTCGTGGCCGGCTCCGAGGCGACGGCGCGCGCCCTGTGGTCGCTGGTCGGCAGCGCCTCCTCCGTGGCCGCCACGGTGACGGCGACCGTCGAGCCGGACGACCCGATGCTGTGGCTGCTGCGCGACCGCTCCACCGACACCGTCAAGCGCACCGGGTGGATGTTCCGGATCATCGACCTGCCCGCCGCCGTGGCCGGGCGCGGATACCCGGCCGGGGTCACGCTGGACGCGGTCGTCGAGGTGAGCGACCCGCAGCGCCCCGCGAACTCCGGGTCCTGGCGGCTGTCGGTCGCCGCGGGCCGCGGCGAGGCCGTCCGCGCCGGCCGGTCCTCCGGTCAGGGCCTTCGACCCGGTGAGGACGTCACCCGGCTCACCATCGGCGGCCTGTCGGCCCTGTTCGCGGGCGTCCAGGTGAGCGCCCTGCGCCGCGCCGGGCTGCTGACCGGCGGCGCGCCCGCGACCGACGACCTCCTCGCCTGCGCCTTCGCCGCCAAGCCGTACATGATCGACTACTTCTGACGGCGCCGCCGCCGTCCGCCGCGCCGGGA
Source organism: Sphaerisporangium krabiense (assembly GCF_014200435.1). Lineage (NCBI taxonomy): Bacteria > Bacillati > Actinomycetota > Actinomycetes > Streptosporangiales > Streptosporangiaceae > Sphaerisporangium > Sphaerisporangium krabiense. The sequence continues at coordinate 1,106,626 of NZ_JACHBR010000002.1, forward strand.
CGCCCGGTGTGTCGGAGGGTGCGCGGCCGCGGCGGCCGGGGTAGAGTTCGGGGCCGAACAGGTGTTCGGCGGTCTTGGGGAGGCGTGCCGGTGCGGCTACCGGAGCTGAGGGTCATGGGGGTCGATCCCGGCCTCACCCGGTGCGGCCTCGGCGCCGTCGTCGGCCGCGCGGGCGCGCCGCTCACCCTCGTCAAGGTCGGCGTCGCGCGCACGCCCGCGGGCGACGAGATCGGCGCGCGCCTGGCCGCCATCGAGACCGAGATCGAACGCTGGCTCGACGAGGTCAGGCCCGACGCGGTCGCCGTCGAGCGCGTCTTCAGCCAGAGCAACCTGCGCACCGTCATGGGCACCGCCCAGGCGTCCGCCGTGGCCATCCTGTGCGCCGCGCGCCGCGGCCTGCCCGTCGCGCTGCACACGCCCTCCGAGGTCAAGGCCGCGATCACCGGGTACGGCAACGCCGACAAGGCCCAGGTCGGCACCATGGTCACCCGCCTGCTCCGCCTCGACGCCATGCCGAAACCGGCCGACGCCGCCGACGCGCTGGCGCTCGCCATCTGCCACATCTGGCGCGGCGGCACCCAGAACCGCCTGGCCCAGGCGCTCGCCAGGGCCAGGCCCGCCCCCGCGCCCGCGAAGGGAACCGCCCCGTGATCGCCTCCGTCTCCGGGCGCGTCGCCGGCCTCGCCCCCGACTCCGCCGTGCTGGAGGTCGGCGGCGTCGGCGTCCTGGTCCACTGCACCCCGGCCACGCTCGCGTCGCTGCGCGCCGGCGAGCAGGCCAGGCTCGCCACCTCCCTGGTCGTCCGCGAGGACTCCCTCACGCTCTACGGCTTCGCCACCGACGACGAGCGCACGGTCTTCGAGATGCTCCAGACCGCCTCCGGCGTCGGCCCCAGGCTGGCGCTGGCCATGCTCGCCGTCCACACGCCGAACGCCCTGCGGGTGGCGGTGGCGAGCGCCGACGTCAAGGCGCTGACCATGGTGCCGGGCATCGGCCAGAAGGGGGCCCAGCGCATCATCCTGGAGCTGAAGGACAAGCTCGGCACGCCGGACGAGGCCGTCGACGCCGCGCTCAACGGCCGCGCCCGCAGGCAGGCGTGGCGCGACCAGGTCCACTCCGGCCTGGTCGGCCTCGGGTACTCCTCCAAGGACGCCGACGAGGCCGTGGCCGCCGTCGCGCCCGACGCGGACGCCGAGGAGGCCGCCGGCCGCGAGCCGTCGGTCGCCACCCTCCTGAAGGCGGCCCTGCGGGCCCTGAGCGTGCGATAGGGGCCCGCGATGAGCCTGGAGAGAGATCTGGTGTCCCCGGACGCCGAGGGCGACGAGCGGGCGATCGAGTCCGCGCTGCGCCCCAAGCGTCTGGCCGAGTTCATCGGCCAGACCCGCGTGCGCGAGCAGCTCTCGCTGGTGCTCGAGAGCGCGCTGCGCCGCGACCGCCCCCCGGACCACGTCCTGATGAGCGGCTCGCCCGGCCTCGGCAAGACCACCCTCGCCATGATCATCGCCGCGGAGCTGGGCATGCCGCTGCGCCTGACCTCCGGCCCCGCCCTGGAGCGCGCCGGCGACCTCGCCGCCATCCTCTCCACGCTGTCGGAGGGCGAGGTGCTGTTCATCGACGAGATCCACCGCATGTCCCGCCCCGCGGAGGAGATGCTCTACCTCGCCATGGAGGACTTCCGCGTCGACATCGTCGTCGGCAAGGGTCCCGGCGCCACCGCCATCCCCCTGGAGATCGCGCCGTTCACGCTGGTCGGCGCCACCACCCGCGCGGGCCTGCTGCCCGCCCCCCTGCGCGACCGGTTCGGCTTCGTCGCCCACATGGACTTCTACGACGTCGAGGAGCTGGAGCAGGTCCTGCGCCGCTCGGCGGGCCTGCTCGCGCTGCGCCTGCCCGAGGAGGCCGCCCACGAGATCGCCCGCCGCTCGCGCGGCACGCCCCGCATCGCCAACCGCCTGCTGCGGCGGGTCCGCGACTTCGCCGAGGTCCGCACCGACGGCGTGATCACCCGCGACATCGCCTCGGCCGCGCTCAACCTGTACGAGGTCGACGCCGAGGGCCTCGACCGGCTCGACCGCGCCGTCCTCGGGGCGCTGCTGCGCAAGTTCGGCGGCGGCCCCGTCGGCCTGTCCACGCTGGCGGTCGCGGTGGGGGAGGAGCCCGAGACCGTCGAGGTCGTCGCCGAGCCGTTCCTCGTGCGCCAGGGGCTGCTCGCCCGCACGCCCCGCGGACGCGTCGCCACCGCCGCGGCCTGGTCCCACCTGGGGCTCACCCCGCCGCCGGACGCCTTCGGCGCGCAGGCGCCGCCCACCCTCTTCGAGGACCCCTGACGCGCCGCCCGCACCGGAGCTCCTGACAACCGTCTTTACAGGTGAGGGCGGTCGAAACGGCGCCGCGGCCTCGGGTATGCCCCCTTATCCGGCGTACACCCATTTCCGTATGGGATGCCCCCAGAGACGGTCACGGCGGTACGGAAAGTTTCAAAAATGTCGTATCGGCTGGTCACAGATCGGTGACAACGGGAACTTTCCTGCTCACGCGAGCGTGGGTTCGTTGCCGGGCTTTGACAAGCTCGCCTAAACTCCGTGGCTTGGCTGGCTGTGTACGCTGACATGTTCAGCGTGGCCGTGCTCATCGCCTCAAGACCTCCGGCGCAGGCCGGTCAGTTCGTAACCGGAAGGAAGCCCCGTGCAGGGCCTTGGATCGTTCGTGCCACTGATCTTGCTGGTCGTGGTCTTCTACTTCTTGCTCATCCGCCCTCAGCGGAAGCGTCAGCAGGAACAGCTGCAGATGCAGAACAACCTGGCGCCGGGAACCCGGGTGATGACCACCACCGGCCTCTTCGGCACCGTAACCGCCATCGACGACGACGACGTCGTGATCGAGATAGCGCCGGGCATCGAGACCCGGTGGACGAAGGCGGCCATCGGCCGCGTGGTCACTCCGGTGGAAGAGCCGGGTGACAATGAGATCGGTGACGCCGACGGCGCCCCGGAGGTCCGGGACACCGCAGCGGAAGAGAGGGTGCACGACGCCCCGGAACGCCGGGGAGACGAGGGCTCGACCAGCGCGAAGTCCTGAGTAGGTTCAGCAAACCCCTTGACGAAAGAACTGACCACCAGTGGCCCCATCGACCAGTAGCCAGAGCAAGCCGGGGCGAGTGCTCCTGGCGCTCCTGGCGCTCATCCTCGCCATGGGCGGGGTGATGCTCCTGCAGAAGTCGTTCGTGCCGAAGTTCGGGCTCGACCTCGCCGGCGGCACCACGGTGACGCTGTCCCCGGTCACCCAGAGCGGCGCGACCCCTTCCCAGGAGAGCCTCGACCTGGCCGTCAACATCATCCGTGAACGGGTGAACGGCAGCGGCATCTCCGACGCAGAGGTCGCCAAGGCGGGCGACAACATCGTCATCTCCGTCCCAGGCGCGGGCCAGGAGGAGGTCGTCAAGCTGGTCGGTACCACGGCCGAGCTGCGCTTCCGTCAAGTCCTCGCGGTCGCGCCGGCGAACGCCACGCCGGGCGCGCTGCCGACCGCGCCGGCCACCCCCGCCCCCTCGGGCAGCGGGGCGCCGCAGCCGAGTACCACGGCCAAGCCGTCGTCCACGGCCAAGCCGGCTCCGAGCGGCACCCCGGCCGGCCGGGCCCTGTCCTCGGCCCTGACGAACCCCACCCCGGCGCCCTCCGCGTCGGCCACGGGGCAGGGCGACAAGAAGGACGACAAGAAGGGCTCCGGCAAGGACGAGGGCAAGGCGACGCCCACGCCCAGCGGCTCGGCGGCGCCGTCGGCGCCCCCCACCGAGGACCCCTTCGCCGGCGTCGACCTGACCGGCGTCGACCCCGTGGTGGCCGAGCAGTTCAAGAAGCTCGACTGCACCAAGAAGGATCGCGGGCAGGGCATCCAGGACGAGCCCGACAAGCAGCTCGCCGCCTGTAGCGACGACGGCGTGGCCAAGTACGTCCTGGACAAGGCCGCCGTCAAGGGCACCGAGGTCGCGGGCGCGAACTCCGGCGTCGACTCCACCACCGGCGAGTGGATCGTCCAGGTGAACTTCAAGAGCGCCGGCGCCAGCCAGTTCGCCAAGATCACCGGTCAGATCACCAGCGCCCCGCAGCCGCGCAACCAGCTCGCGATGGTGCTGGACGGCGTCGTCATCTCCGCCCCGGTCATCGAGGAGCCGATCCCGGGCGGCCAGGCCCGCATCTCCGGCAGCTTCACCCAGAAGACCGCCGACGACCTGGCCAACCAGCTCAAGTACGGCGCCCTGCCGCTGAAGTTCGTGCAGAGCTCCATCGAGGAGGTCTCCTCCACGCTCGGCGCCGACCAGCTGCGCGGCGGCCTGCTCGCGGGCGGCATCGGCCTCATCCTGGTCGTGCTGTACTCGCTGCTGTACTACCGGGGCCTCGGCCTCGTCGCGGTGGCCAGCCTCGCGGTGGCGACGATCCTGACCTACCAGGCGGTGGTCCTGCTCGGCCACAACGCCAACTTCCGCCTGTCGCTGCCGCACATCATCGGCCTGATCGTCTCGATCGGTATCACCGCCGACTCCTTCATCGTCTACTTCGAACGCATGCGCGACGAGATGAAGGAGGGCAGGCGCTCGCTGCGGGTGGCCGTCGAGGTCGCCTGGGTGCGCGCCCGGCGCACGATCCTGATCGCCGACGCGGTCATGTTCATCGCCGCCGTGGTGCTCTACTTCCTGGCGGTCGGCGGCGTCGCGGGCTTCGCCTTCGCGATGGGCCTCACCACGCTCATCGACATCGCCGTCGTGTTCCTCTTCACCAAGCCGTTCGTCGCGCTGCTGGCCAGGCTCTCCTTCTTCGCCAAGGGCCACAAGCTGTCGGGTCTGGACGCCGAGCGCATGGGCCGTGACGCGCCCGTCGCCCGCACGACCGTTTCGCAGGAGGGCTGATGTCGCGCATCGGTGTGATCGGCCGCCGGCTGTACCGCGGCGAGGTCGACATCGACTTCGTCGGGCGCTACAAGCTGTGGTCCGCGGTGTCCGGCCTGCTGCTGGTGATCTCCATCGTCGGCCTGGTCTTCCAGGGGCTCAACCTGGGCGTCGAGTTCAAGGGCGGCTCGGTCTTCAGCTTCGACAAGCCGCGCGCCTCCACCATCGAGACCGTGCGCTCCACGGTCGAGGAGGCCGGAGCCCACCAGGTCTCCGTGCAGGAGGCGGGCAACCGCTGGCGGGTGACCACGCAGAGCCTCGCGGCCTCCCAGGTCACCACTGTCCAGAACGCCATCTCCAAAGAGTTCGGCATCGCCGGCAACCAGGTGAGCAAGCAGATCATCGGCCCCACGTGGGGCGGTGAGGTGCTCAAGAAGGCCGTCATCGGCCTGATCGTCTTCATGATCGCGATCATCCTGTACCTGACGATGGCCTTCGAGTGGAAGATGGCGCTGGCCGCGGTGGTCGCGCTGTTCCACGACCTCGTCATCACCGCCGGCATCTACGCCTGGTCCGGCTTCGAGGTCACCCCGGCGACCATGCTGGGCTTCCTGACCATCCTCGGTTATTCGCTGTACGACGCGGTCGTGGTGTTCGACATGATCAAGGAGGTCACGGCCAAGCTCGGCACGACCTCCAAGATGACCTACACCCAGGCCGCCAACAACGCGCTGAACCACACGCTGATCCGCTCGCTGAACACCAGCCTGGTGGCGATCCTGCCCGTGGCCGCCATCCTGTTCATCGGCACCACGCTGTTCGGCGCGGGCACCCTGAAGGACCTGTCGCTGGCCCTGTTCGTCGGCATGATCGTCGGCACGTACTCCTCGCTGTGCGTGGCGACGCCGCTGCTGGTCAACCTCAAGGAGCGCGAGCCGAAGTACATGGCGATCGCCAAGCGGCTGGCCTCCAACAAGGGGGGCTCGCCGCAGGACGCCCCGCCGGCGGGCAAGGGCAAGGAACCCGCCGCGGCGGCCACCTCCACCGGCCCGGCCGCCTCGCAGAACGGTTCGGTGTCCCCGCAGAAGCGCAAGAAACGCTAGAGAGGGCTCCTCTCCCGTGGCGCCCCCGTGATGCCCGCCGGCGTCCGGGGGCGCTTCGCTGCCCTCAGGCCCGCCCCTCAGGAAGGACTCCGATGAGCGACCTCGCAGAAACGATCCTCGGCCGGATCCGCGACGTCCCCGACTATCCCAAGCCCGGCGTGGTGTTCAAGGACATCACCCCGCTGCTCGGCGACCACGGCGCGTTCGCCGCCGTCGTGGACGCCCTGGCCGACGGGCTGGAGGTCGACAAGGTCGTCGGGATCGAGGCCCGCGGCTTCATCCTGGCCGCCCCGGTGGCGTACACGGCGGGCGCGGGGTTCGTGCCCATCCGAAAAAAGGGGAAACTCCCTGCCGCGGCCCACGCGGCGTCCTACGATCTGGAGTACGGCTCCGCCGTCATCGAGGTCCACCGCGACGCCTTCGCCCCTGGCGACCGCGTGCTGATCGTCGACGACGTGCTCGCCACGGGGGGCACCGCCCGTGCCGCGGTGGAGCTGGTCGGCCGGGCCGGTGCCGAGGTCGTGGCCGTGTCGGTGCTGATGGAACTGGCCTTCCTCAAGGGCCGTGAGCGTCTGAGCGGCGTTGACGTGCGCGCTTTGGTGGTCGTCTGATCCACGGGCGGGAGGGAGGGCCTCTCCAGCGTGGATACACTGGAGAATCTGGACTCGACGTGAGGAGTCTGAGTGCCCCGTGATGTGGCCTTGCCCGAGGTGACCGACACCCCAGCGCCGGTTTCCGCGCCCGCGGACGAGACGGGTCCAGCCACGCCCGCGGGCACGGAGGACAGACCGGCGCCTGTCGTACGACGCAGGCTGTCCCGGTTCGGGGGGCAATGGGGTGGAGCAATGAATCCGGTTCTGGAACCGCTGTTCAAGACGGTCCGGGCCACTCATCCCAAGGCCGACCTCCGTCTGATCGAGCGCGCCTACGATGTCGCGGCCTACCACCACCGTGACCAGAAGCGCAAGAGCGGGGACCCTTACATCACCCACCCGCTGGCCGTCGCCACCATCCTCGCCGAGCTGGGCACCGACGACGAGACCCTGTGCGCGGCCCTGCTCCACGACACCGTCGAGGACACCGCCTACGGCCTGGACGAGCTGCGCGGCGACTTCGGCGAGAACATCGCGCTGCTCGTCGACGGCGTCACCAAGCTGGACAAGGTCAAGTTCGGCGACGCCGCGCAGGCCGAGACCGTGCGCAAGATGGTCGTCGCCATGTCCCGCGACATCCGGGTCCTGGTGATCAAGCTCGCCGACCGGCTCCACAACATGCGCACGCTGCGCTACCTGCCGCGTCACAAGCAGGAGCAGAAGGCCCGCGAGACGCTGGAGATCTTCGCGCCGCTGGCCCACCGGCTCGGCATGAACACCATCAAATGGGAGCTGGAGGACCTGGCGTTCGGCATGTTGTACCCGAAACGGTACGACGAGATCGCCCGCATGGTCTCCGAGCGCGCCCCCCGGCGCGACCTGTTCCTGCAGGAGGTCATCGAGAAGGTCGCCGGCGACCTGCGCGAGGCCAAGATCCGCGCGACCGTCAAGGGCCGGCCCAAGCACTACTACTCGATCTACCAGAAGATGATCGCGCGCGAGGTGGCGTTCGACGACATCTACGACCTGGTGGGCATCCGCGTCCTGGTCGACACCGTCCGCGACTGTTACGCCGCGCTCGGAACGATCCACGCACGGTGGAACCCGGTGCCCGGCCGGTTCAAGGACTACATCGCGATGCCCAAGTTCAACATGTACCAGTCGCTGCACACGACGGTGATCGGGCCGGAGGGCAAGCCCGTCGAGCTGCAGATCCGCACCCGCGCGATGCACCACCGCGCGGAGTACGGCGTCGCGGCGCACTGGAAGTACAAGGAGGAGATGGCGGCCTCCGGCCCGGCGGGGGCCCGGATGAAGTCGGCCGGCGACATGGCCTGGCTGCGCCAGCTCCTCGACTGGCAGAAGGAGACCAGCGATCCGGGCGAGTTCCTGGAGTCGCTCAGGTTCGACCTGTCGGTGTCGGAGGTGTTCGTCTTCACCCCGCGCGGCCAGGTGATCGCGCTGCCGGAGGGCGCCACCCCCGTCGACTTCGCCTACGCCGTCCACACCGAGGTCGGCCACCGTTGCATCGGCGCCCGCGTGAACGGCCGCCTGGTGCCGCTGGAGAGCCGGCTGAGCAACGGCGACACCGTCGAGATCTTCACCTCCAAGTCCCCGGACGCCGGGCCCTCGCGCGACTGGCTGAAGTTCGTCAAGAGCGGCAGGGCGCGCAACAAGATCCGCCAGTGGTTCTCCAAGGAGCGCCGCGAGACCGCGATCGAGGCGGGCAAGGAGGCCATCGGCAGGGCCATGCGCAAGCAGGGCCTTCCCTTGCAGCGCCTGATGTCCGGAGAGAGCCTCCTGGCGCTCGCCAGGGACCTCCGGTACGCGGACGTCTCGGCGCTGTACGCGGCCGTCGGAGAGGGCCACACGGCCGCGCAGGCGGTGGTCCAGAAGCTCGTGCAGTCCCTGGGCGGCGTCGAGGGCGCCGAGGAGGACATCGCCGAGGCCGCCGTCCCCACCAAGCTGCGCGGCCGCCCGCCCCGCAGCGGCACCAACGCGGGTGTGATCGTCGCGGGCGACTCCGACGTCTGGGTACGCCTGTCCCGCTGCTGCACCCCCGTCCCCGGCGACGACATCGTCGGTTTCGTCACGCGCGGCCACGGCGTCTCGGTGCACCGCACCAACTGCCCCAACGTCGAGCAGCTCAGGGCCGAGCCGGACCGCCTGGTAGAGGTGAGCTGGTCGCCCACCGACGACTCGGTGTTCCTGGTCGCCATCCAGGTGGAGGCGCTCGACCGCCCGCGCCTGCTCTCCGACGTCACGCGCACGCTGTCCGACCAGCACGTCAACATCCTGTCGGCGTCGGTCACCACCTCCCGCGACCGCACGGCCGTCAGCAAGTTCACCTTCGAGATGGGCGACCCCAAACACCTGGGCCACGTCCTGAAGGCCGTACGCAACATCCAGGGCGTCTACGACGTCTACCGCGTCACCAACTGACCCACCACCCCCACCGGTCTCTCTCCGCCCCCCTCAGCCCCTCCGCAAGCACCGGCGACCAGCACATAAGGGCGCCGTCGCTTGTGCAGGGTCGGGGAAGGAGTCCCTTCCGCTGATGAGAAGCGCCGACTCAGGGACCTCCCGACGTGTGCTCTTGACGCGATGCACAAAAACCCGCGTGAGGGCGCGCCGGTGCTCTGAAGGAGGAGGGAGGAAGGGGGTGAGGAACGATCCCCCTTCCGACCGACGACGAAAGAGCGCCGGCTCAAAGGCGCCCTCACGCCGCGCGAACGAAGAGAGCGCCATAAACGCAGCCCGGCCGGTCAGGTCGGCCGGGACGCCCCTTGGTACCGGGGGAGCGGGCGGGACGTCGTCAGGAGGAGAACTCGGCGAGCGTGCGCTCGGCCTCCTCCAGCCAGGAGCGGCGGGCGGCGATGGCCTCCTCGGCCTCCTTGACGTCCTTGTCCTTGCCCGCGGCCCTGGCCTTGCCCAGGCGGGTCTCCAGCTGCTCGATCGAGCGGCGCAGCTGGTCCACGGTGTTCTGGGCGCGGGCGCGCGCCTCGGGGTTGGACCGCTTCCACTCGGCCTCTTCGGCCTTGCGCACGGCCTCGTCGACGCGGCGCAGCCCGCCCTCCAGCCGGTCCCTCAACTCCCGCGGCACCGGCCCGACGGCCTCCCAGCGCTCCAGGACGCCGCGCAGCGCGGCGCGTGCGGCGCGGGCGTCGGTGACCGGCAGGATGCGTTCGGCCTCGGCGAGGATGCGTTCCTTGGCCTCGGCGTTCTCCCGCAGGGAGGCGTCCCGCTCGGCGAAGACCGCGGAGCGTGCCTGGAAGAACTGGTCCTGGGCGGCCTTGAAGCGGCCCCACAGCTCGTCCTCCGCCTCGCGGGAGGCGCGTCCCGCGGCCTTCCAGCGGCGCATCAGGTCGCGGTAGGCCGATGCCGTCTCTCCCCAGTCGGTGGAGGTGGCGAGTTCCTCGGCCTCGGCGACGATGCGCTCCTTGGTGGTGCGCACGGACTCGCGCTGCTCGTCCAGGCCGGCGAAGTAGGACTTGCGCCGCTTGGCGAAGGCCGTCCTGGCCGCCGACAGGCGCTTCCACAGGGCCGCCTCGGTGACCCGGTCGATGCGCTCGGCCGTCTTCCACTCTTCGACGAGCTGGCGCAGGCGTTCGCCGCCGGACTTCCAGTGGGTGGTGTCCTCGGCGATGCGCTCGGCCTCGGCGACGATGCGTTCCTTGACCTCGCGGGACTGGGCCCGCGCCTGGTCCCGGGCGGCTCGTACCTCTTCGCGGCGCTTGCCGACCAGGTCGGTCAGCGCCTCCAGGCGCGAGGAGAGCGCCGCGAGGTCGCCGACGGCGTGGGCCTCGGCGATGGAGTCGCGCAGCTTGACGATCGTCGCCTCGGCCTGCGCCGGGGGCAGGTCGGTGCCCCGCATCCGCTGTTCCAGCAGCTCCACCTGGGTCGCCAGCTCGTCGTACTTCCGATGGAAGTAGGCCAGCGCCTCTTCGGGCTCACCGGCCTGCCAGGACCCGACGGCCCGTTCTCCCTCAGCCGTACGAACGTAGACGGTGCCGTCGTCGTCTACCCGGCCCCACGGGTCGGTGCTCACCGTGTCCTCCCGCACTCGAATCAGCCTCCAGGAGGCTATGCGTCCTTGTTGTATTACGTCAGCTCTTGCCAGAGATTGTCACGTGTTTGATTTCGACCGGGTCCTTGGGAGCACCCGTGCCGTCGCCCATGCCCCCCGACAGGACGCCCTTCTTGCTCACATCGTCCAGGATTTCCAGCCCCTTTGTGACGGTACCGAACGGTGTGTAGTTCGGGGGCAGCTGGAGGTCCCCGAAGATGATGAAGAACTGGCTTCCGTTGGTGCCGGGGCCGCTGTTGGCCATCGCCACCACGCCGCGCTTGTACTGGGCGCCGGTCAGGTTCTCGTCGGCGAACCGGTAGCCGGGCCCGCCCTGGCCGTCGGTGGCGCTCTTGCCGTCCGCCTTGGCCAGCGGGTCGCCGCACTGGATCATCGGGAAGGCCGCCTCGCCCATGCGGTGGCACTTGGACCCGTCGAAGTACTTCTGCTTGGCCAGGAACGCGAAGGAGTTGGCCGTGCAGGGGGCCTTGGCGGTGGCCAGGTCGATCACGATGTCGCCGTGGTTGGTCTGCAGCGTCATCTTCTCCAGGGAGGTGTCCGCCTTGGCCGGCGGCATGCCGACGTTCTTGGCCGGCCCTCCGGAGCTGTCGGCGACGTAGTCGCACGTGCCGGTCGCCGCGTCGTACGGCTTGGGGCTCGGCCCCTCGGATGGCGGAGCCGACGCGGACGGGGTCGTCGCGGCCTCGGTCTTCGAATCGCCGCCTCCGACCAGCGCGACGGCCGCGAAGATGCCGCCCACGACGACGAGCACGCCCAGGCTGGTGCCGATGATCGCGACGCGCTTCTGCCGGGCCTGCCGCTCGACGCGCCGCTGCGTCTGCCGCTCGTAGTGCTCCCGTGCCAGCTGCTTTTGACGGTCCTTGCCGGTCGTCACCGCTGTGCCCTCCCGACTGTCCGAGTTGGTCTGTTTGGTCGTCTGACTGGACGACCGCCACCTTTATGGAGTGGGCGAATCGTATCGGCCCACGGGCAATGGTTCGCAGCCCGGCGACCCGCACCGGTACCCTTCGGTTACATTCCCATCCGCTTTCCTTGACGAGATCGATCACACCGAGGTCCGCTTCCGTGCTCATCGACGGCTTTCCCGCCGGGTCCTTGCAGGCCAACTGCTACGTCGCCGCTCCCGCCCCCGGCGAGGAATGCGTGATCGTCGACCCAGGCCAGGACGCCATGGCCGGCGTCGACGCGCTGCTGCGCGAGCACCGTCTCAAGCCCGTCGCGGTGCTCCTGACACACGGCCATCTCGACCACGTGTGGTCGGTCGCGCCGGTGTGCGGGGCGCGCGACGTCCCGGCGTGGATACACCCCGAGGACCGCGAGCTCCTCAGCGACCCTGCCAAGGGCTTCTCGCTCATGCCCGGCCAGGATCTCTTCGGGGGGCTCACGTTCACCGAGCCCGACGACGTGCGCGAGCTTTCCGACGGTTCGGTGCTGGAGATCGCGGGCATGGCCATCACCGTCGACCACGCGCCCGGCCATACCAGGGGGTCGGTGACGTTCAGGCTCGCGGAGGAGCGTGTGATGTTCTCCGGAGACCTGCTGTTCGCCGGCTCCATCGGACGCAGCGATCTTCCGGGCGGTGACTACCCGACCATCCTGCGCAGCCTGGGCCGCGTGTGCCTGACGCTGCCGGACGACATCGCGGTGCTGCCCGGTCACGGACCACAGACGACGATCGGCCGCGAACGCGCCACCAACCCGTACCTCGCCGAGGCGGCGCCGTTCGCGGGTCCAACCAGGGGACTGTAATGAGCTTTCAGGCGCCCAAGGGCGTACAGGAATACGTTCCGCCGCAGTCGGCGACGTTCCTCGCGGTGCGCGCGGCCTTCTCCGGCGCGGCCGCCAACGCCGGCTACTCCTACATCGAGGTGCCGGTCTTCGAGGACACCCAGTTGTTCGCGCGCGGCGTCGGCGCGTCCACCGACGTCGTGACCAAAGAGATGTACACCTTCTCGGACAAGGGCGGGCGGTCCATCACGCTGCGGCCCGAGTTCACCGCGGGCGTGATGCGCTCGGCGCTGGAGCACGGCCTGCACCAGGGCCAGCTTCCGGTCAAGCTCTGGACCACCGGCCCGGCCTTCCGGTACGAGAGCCCGCAGTCCGGCCGCTACCGGCAGTTCTACCAGTTCAACCTGGAGGCCATCGGCACCGAGGACCCGGCGGTGGACGCCGAGACCATCGCCGTGGCCTGGACGGGCTACCAGGCGCTCGGCCTGACCCAGGTCCGGCTGAAGCTGAACACCCTCGGCTGCAAGCAGTGCCGCCCGGCCTACCGCGCCGCCCTGCAGGACTTCCTGCGCGGGCTCGACCTGGACGAGGCCACCCGGGCGCGCGTCGAGATCAACCCGCTGCGCGTGCTGGACGACAAGCGGCCCGAGGTCAGGGCCCAGGTCGAGGACGCCCCGCTGATCACCGACCACCTGTGCGCGTCCTGCAAGGCCCACCACGACCGGGTGCGCTCCCTGCTGGAGGATCTCGGCGTCCCCTGGGAGGACGTCCCTCGCCTGGTGCGCGGGCTGGACTACTACACCCGCACCACCTACGAGTTCGACCACCCGCTGCTCGGCGCGCAGTCCGGCATCGGCGGCGGCGGACGCTACGACGGCCTCTCGGAGGACATCGGCGGCCCGCCGCTGCCCGGCATCGGCTTCGCCGTCGGCGTCGACCGCATCATCCTCGCCGTCGAGGCCGAGAACCTCGCTCAGGAGGCCCCGCCGCGCGTCGCGGTGTTCGGGGTCCCCCTCGGCGAGGAGGCCGCCAGGCGCCTGTTCAGGCTCGTGCACGAGCTGCGCGCGGCGGGCGTGCCCGCCGACATGGCCTTCGACGGCAAGGGCCTCAAGGGCGCCATGAAGGGCGCCGACCGTTCGGGGGCCGCCTACGCGGTGATCCTCGGCGACCGCGACATCGCCGCCGGGGCCGCCCAGGTCAAGCACCTCGCGAGCGGCGGCCAGACCGCCGTACCTCTCGCCGAGATCGTCACGACTTTGAAGGAGAGACTGACCAAATGATCCGCACGCACACCGCCGGATCGCTGCGCAAGGAGCACGCCGGCCGGCAGGTGACGCTGGCCGGGTGGGTGGCGCGCCGCCGCGACCACGGCGGCGTGGTCTTCATCGACCTGCGCGACGCCTCGGGCACCGCCCAGGTGGTGTTCCGCGAGGAGGACCACGCGCACGACCTGCGCTCGGAGTACTGCGTCAGGATCTCAGGCGAGGTGCGCACCCGTCCCGAGGGCAACGAGAACCCCGACCTGCCCACCGGTGAGATCGAGGTCGTCGCCTCGGAGGTCGAGGTGCTGAGCGAGTCCGCGCCGCTGCCGTTCCCCATCGAGGGCGGCGCGGGCGTCTCGGAGGAGGCCCGGCTCAAGTACCGCTACCTCGACATCCGCCGCCAGCAGGTCGCCGACGCGCTGCGCGTGCGCTCGACCGCCACCTACCTGGCCCACGACGTCATGCGCGAGCACGGCTTCGTCTACGTCGAGACGCCCGACCTCACCCGCTCGACCCCCGAGGGCGCCCGCGACTTCCTGGTGCCGGTGCGCCTGCAGCCCGGCTCCTGGTACGCCCTGCCGCAGTCGCCCCAGCTGTTCAAGCAGCTCCTCATGGTGGGCGGGCTGGAGCGCTACTACCAGCTCGCGCGCTGCTTCCGCGACGAGGACCTGCGCGCCGACCGCCAGCCGGAGTTCACCCAGATCGACGTCGAGATGTCGTTCGTCGACCAGGACGACGTGATCGCCCTCGGCGAGGCGCTGATCGGCCGGATCTGGAAGGAGACCCTGGGCTACGAGATCCCCCTGCCGCTGCCCCGGCTCACCTACCGCGAGGCCATGGCCCGCTTCGGCTCCGACAAGCCCGACCTCCGCTTCGACTGCGAGCTGGTCGAGATGACGGACTACTTCGCGGGCACGTCCTTCCGGGTCTTCCAGGCGCCCTACGTCGGCGCCGTGGTGATGCCGGGCGGCGCCTCCCAGACCCGCAAGGAGCTGGACGCCTGGCAGGACTGGGCCAAGTCGCGCGGCGCCAGGGGCCTCGCCTACGTCCTGGTCGGCCAGGACGGCGAGCTCGGCGGCCCCGTCGCCAAGAACCTCACCGACCAGGAGCGCGCCGGCCTCGCCGAGGCCGTCGGCGCCGCGCCGGGCGACGCGGTGTTCTTCGCCGCGGGCGCGCCCTCGGCCTCGCGCGACCTTCTGGGCGCGGCCCGCCTGGAGATCGGGCGGCGCTGCGGCCTGATCGACGAGTCGCGGTGGAGCTTCCTGTGGGTGGTCGACGCCCCCATGTTCGAGCCGGTGCTCGACGAGGTCGGCCGCCAGACCGGCTGGACGGCCGTGCACCACCCGTTCACCGGCCCCAAGCCCGAGTGGGCCGACACCTTCCAGGACCACCCCGGCGAGGCCCTGGCGTACGCCTACGACATGGTGTGCAACGGCATGGAGATCGGCGGCGGCTCGATCCGTGTCCACCGGGCCGAGATGCAGCAGCGGGTCTTCGACGTGCTCGGCATCTCCAAGGAGGAGGCCGAGAGCAAGTTCGGCTTCCTGCTGGAGGCGTTCAAGTACGGTCCGCCCCCGCACGGCGGCATCGCCTACGGCTGGGACCGCGTCTGCATGCTGCTCGCGGGCGGCGAGTCGATCCGCGACGTCATCGCCTTCCCCAAGACGGCCTCCGGCTTCGACCCCCTGACGGCCGCGCCCACGCCCATCACCCCCGAGCAGCGCAAGGAGGCCGGGGTCGACGCGCGGCGCGCCCCCGCCCCCGGCGCCTGACGGCATCCGTGAAGGCCCGGGCCCGGCGCGCGGACGCGCGCCGGGCCCGGGCCTTTCGCCGTGGGCGTCCGGCCGTCAGCGGCTGACGCGCAGGTCCTTGATGATGACGGGCAGCTTGGGGGCGTTGGAGCCCTCGCCGCGCACGTCGGCCATGGGGTCGCCGTTGAAGGGGATGATGCCGCCCTTGGCGATCTTGTCGATGACGTCCATGCCCTTGGTGACCACGCCGAACGGGGTGAAGGCGGCGCCCTGGTCGCTCAGCTGGGTGTTCTCGTCGGAGAAGCTGAACCAGAACTGGCTGCCGTTGGAGTTGGCGTCCTCGCTGGACTGGGCCATCGCGACCGTGCCCCGGCCGAGCGACATGCCGCCCAGGTTCTCGTCCTCGAACAGGTAGCCCGGGCCGCCGGTGCCGTCCCCCGCGGTCTTGCCGTCGCCCTTGGCCAGCGGGTCGCCGCACTGCAGCATGCCGAGCCCGACGGTCTCTGGGGTGGCGAGGCGGTGGCACCGCGTGTTGTCGAAGTAGTTCTTCTTGGCGAGGAACTCGAACGAGTTGATCGTGCACGGCGCCTGCTGGGTGGCGAGCTGGATGACGATCTGACCCTGGTTGGTGTCGATCGTCATCCACTTGGCCTTCAGGTCGGGCTTGTCGGGCGGCGTGCCGACGCTCTTGGCCGGCGACCCGCTGTCGTCCTTCCGGTACGTGCACTTGGTGGCCGCCGGAGCGGCGGTCGAGCCGGGCAGCGCGGCCGTGGTGCCGCTGGACGGGGTCGCCGACGCCGACGCCGAGGCCGTGGGGGAGGTCTCCGGGGCGGCGTTCCCCGGATCCTTGTCGTCGCCGCCCATGAGGGTGGTGGCGGCGATGACGCCGCCCGCGACGAGGACGACGCCCGCGACGGCGCCGATGATCGTGTTCCGCTTGGAGGACGAGCCGCCCTTGACCCGCTGCTCCTGTCGCTCGCGGTGCTCCCGTGCCAGCTGGGTCTGGCGATCCACGTCGGTCACGGTATGCCTTCCATTTGCCGATAGATGACTTGAGATGCTCGGGAATCGTACCGGCCTTTACGTTGAGGCCGCATAAAACGCGCAGTTCGCGCGCCTGTGAAGATCATTATTGACCTACCGTACCCCTTGTCCAGATCTTTGCGGAGCGGAAAGTTGCACTGCTGACTTCTTACGCGGACTTCACGTCGACGAGGCGATCATCGGGGTGGCACGGTCACGGGCCGCCGGCCGGGGGGATGTTCTCGAGAACCGGGAGCGGGCCTTATCCGTATTAGGGACGACACGTCACACCACAGGAGCCAAGACATGTTCGAAGAGGTCCTCGGCCTGCCCGCCCACCCGCTGATCGTGCACACCGCGGTGATCTTCATTCCGCTGCTCGCGGTCGGTTCGGTGGTGTACGGCGTGGTCCCGCGCTGGCGCCCCTCCCTAGGCTGGGCCGTGGCGGCGCTGGCCGTGGCCGCCCCCCTGACCGCGTTCGCCGCCCGCCAGAGCGGCGAGGCCTTCGAGGAGCGGCTCTTCTCGGGTGGCGCGCCCGAGGGCGTGATGGCCCAGCGCATCCAGGAGCACGAGAGCTACGCCCTGCCCCTGCTGCTGACCTCCATCGGGCTGGGCGTGGTCGCGCTCCTGCTCGTCTACTCCACCGCCAGGCTCGGCAGGACGGCCACCACGGTCCTGTCCGTCCTCACCGTCCCGCTCGCCCTGGTCGCCGGGTTCTACGTCCTGCGCGCCGGTCACACCGGCGCCACCGCCGTCTGGGGCGGCTGACCGCACGACCCCTGCCGGCCCCATGCGAGGGCCCCGCCGCCGCGGCGTGGGCCTTCGCCGGCGGCGGTAATGTCGACGCGTGGAGAGTTTGTTCGATGCGGCGGCCGAGGAGGCGCACAAGAGCCAGGAGCCCCTGGCCGTGCGCATGCGGCCGAAGACGCTCGACGAGGTCATCGGGCAGCGCCACCTTCTCGGGCCGGGAACGCCCCTGCGCCGGCTCGTCGAGAGCGACGCGCCCATGTCCCTGTTCCTGTGGGGCCCGCCCGGCACCGGCAAGACCACGCTCGCCTACGTCGTCGCCGGCGTCACCGCCCGGCGCTTCGTCGAGATCTCCGCGGTGTCCGCCGGGGTCAAGGAGGTCCGCGCGGCCATCGAGCAGGCCAGGGCCGAGCTCGGCATGAGCGGCCGTCAGACCGTCCTGTTCGTCGACGAGGTGCACCGCTTCAACAAGGCCCAGCAGGACGCCCTGCTGCCCGCCGTCGAGAACCGCTGGGTGACGTTCATCGGAGCCACCACCGAGAACCCCTTCTTCTCGGTGATCTCCCCGCTGCTGTCGCGCTCCCTGCTGCTGACCCTGGAGTCCCTGTCGGAGGACGACGTCCGCGCCGTCCTGGAGCGCGCCGCGCGCGACCCGCGCGGGCTCGGCGGCCGGGTGACCCTGACCGCCCCCGCCCTGGACCATCTCGTGCGGCTGGCCGGGGGAGACGCGCGCCGCTCCCTCACCTACCTGGAGGCGGCCGCGCTGCTCGTCCCCGACGGCGAGATCACCGTCGAGACCGTCGAGAAGGCCGTCGACAAGGCCGCCGTCCGCTACGACCGGCAGGGCGACCAGCACTACGACGTCGTCAGCGCGTTCATCAAGAGCATGCGCGGCTCCGACGCCGACGCCGCGCTCCACTACCTCGCCCGCATGATCGAGGCGGGGGAGGACCCGCGGTTCATCGCGCGCCGCGTCATGATCTTCGCCTCCGAGGACGTCGGCATGGCCGACCCGACCTGCCTGCAGGTCGCCGTGGCCGCGGCCCAGGCCGTCCAGATGATCGGCCTGCCCGAGGGACGGCTCAACCTCGCCCAGGCCGTGATCCACTGCGCGCTCGCGCCCAAGTCCAACGCCGTCATTAAGGCCATCGGCGCCGCCGCCGACGACGTCAGGCGCGGGCTGATCGGCCAGATCCCCGGCCACCTGCGCGACGCCCACTACCCCGGCGCCGCCAAGCTCGGGCACGGCAAGGGCTACCAGTACCCCCACGACTTCGAGCACGGCCTGGTCCGCCAGGAGTACGCGCCCGAGCCGATCCGCGACCGCCGCTACTACGAGCCCACCCGGCACGGCAGCGAGCAGCACTTCGCCGACCGCTGGTCCAAGATCAGGGAGTTCCTCCGCGGCGGCCCGTGACCGTGCCGCACCAGGGGTACCCCCGGACGCCCGCCGGTCTCCGGCGATCCGCCCGCCCGTCCACAGGCGGCGCCCGTCGTCCACAGCGGGGCGTGCTGGGCGCGGGCCAGGCCGCCGGGCGCGATAGGGTCTCCCCATTCCACCGCCCTAGCCGGGCCGCACATCCGCAAGGCGCCTACGAGGGGACGCACCGACATGCTTACCGCCGGAGAGGTCGCCGGCCTCATCGTCGCCATGTTCTGGGCGATACTGGTCTGCTTTCTCGCAGTCGTGCTGGTCAGGCTGGCCAGGCTGCTCACCCAGACCACCAAGCTGATGGCCGACCTCAACGAACGGGTCATCCCCCTGCTCGACGACGTCAGCCTCACCGTCGCCGAGGCCAACCGGCAGCTCGTCGCGGTCGAGGCCATCGCGGGTGACATGAAACAGGTCAGCGGCAACATGGTCAGGGTCACCGGAGTCGCCTCCACGTTCTTCGCCAAACCGCTGATCAAGGCCTCGGCCCTGGCGCACGGCGTGCGCCGCGCCGTGGCCGCGCGCCGCGCCCCCCGGCCCTCCCTCGAAGGGCGGCGGCGCGCATGATCCGCCGGCTGATCTACCTCGGCCTGGGCGCGTACATCGGCATCTGGACGATGCGTAAGCTGCAAGCGTTGAAGCCCGACCACGTCGCGCGCCGCGCCGCCGACGGAGCCCTCGGCCTGGTCGCGGAGGCCAGGCTGTTCGCCAGGGACGTCCGGGGCCTGGCCGCCGGGCGCGAGGCCGAGCTGCGGGCGCACTACGCGCTCGAACCCGCCGGGGAGACCCGGCCCACCCAGGAAACCCACCACAACGACGTAAAGGACGGCCGCTGAGATGGAGTCGGCAGAGATCGCCCGCCGCTTCCTGCGCTTCTTCGAGGAGCGCGGTCACACCGTCGTGCCCTCGGCCAGCCTTGTCGCGGAGGATCCCACGCTGCTGCTGGTCAACGCGGGCATGGTGCCCTTCAAGCCCTACTTCCTCGGGCAGAAGAAGCCGCCCTTCCCGCGCGCGGCCAGCGCCCAGAAGGTCATGCGCACCCTCGACATCGACGAGGTCGGCAAGACCACGCGCCACGCCAGCTTCTTCCAGATGCTCGGCAACTTCTCCTTCGGCGACTACTTCAAGGAGCAGGCGCTCCCGTACGCCTGGGAGCTGCTGACCAGGCCGGAGTCCGAGGGCGGGTTCGGCTTCGCCCCCGAGCGCCTGTGGGTCACGGTCTACCACGACGACGACGAGGCCGCCTCCATCTGGCAGCACAAGATCGGCGTCCCCGCCGACCGCATCCAGCGCCGCGGCATGGCCGACAACTTCTGGTCCATGGGCGTCCCCGGCCCGTGCGGGCCGTGCTCCGAGATCTACTACGACCGCGGCCCCGAGTACGGCCGCGACGGCGGGCCCGTCGCCGACGAGAACCGCTACCTCGAGGTGTGGAACAACGTCTTCATGCAGTTCGAGCGCGGCGCCGGCGGCGGCAAGGAGGGCTTCCCGATCCTCGGCGAGCTCCCCGCCAAGAGCGTCGACACCGGCATGGGCCTCGAGCGCATGGCCGCCATCCTGCAGGGCGTCGACAACATCTACGAGATCGACACCACCTACAAGATCCTCGACAGGGCCGCCGAGCTCACCAGATCCCGCTACGGCAGGAACGACCGCGCCGACGTCTCGCTCCGCGTCGTCGCCGACCATATGCGCGCCGGCGTCATGCTCGTCGGCGACGGCGTCCTGCCCTCCAACGAGGGCCGGGGCTACGTCCTGCGCCGCATGCTGCGCCGCGCCATCCGCAACCTGCGCCTGCTCGGCGCGGGCGAGGAGCGCTACATGCACGAGCTCACCGCCACCACCATCGAGGTCATGGGCCGGCAGTACCCCGAGCTGAAGGTCGACGCCGCCAACATCCACACGGTGATCGACGCCGAGGAGACCTCCTTCCTCGGCACGCTGCGCACCGGCACCGCGATCTTCGACGCCGCCGTCGAGGAGACCAAGCGCAAGGGCCGCGCGGTCCTCGCCGGCCCCCAGGCCTTCCAGCTCCACGACACCTACGGCTTCCCCATCGACCTCACCCTGGAGATGGCCGCCGAGCAGGGCCTCAAGGTGGACGAAGAGGGCTTCCGCCGCCTCATGCAGGAGCAGCGCGACCGCGCCAAGGCCGACTCCGCCGCGAAGAAGACCGGCAACGCCGACGTCTCGGTGCTCGGCGCGATGCTCGACAAGGCCGGCCGCGTCGACTTCCTCGGCTACGACCTCACCGTCGCCGAGGCCACCGTCGTCGGCGTCCTGGTGGACGGCGCCTCCGTGCAGGCGGCCGGCGCGGGCGCCACCGTCGAGGTCGTCCTCGACCGCACCCCCTTCTACGCCGAGGGCGGCGGCCAGCTCGCCGACCAGGGCGTGATCCGGTCCTCCGGCGCCTCGGTCGAGATCGTCGACGTGCAGTCCCCGTTCGCGGGCCTGGTCGTCCACCGCGGCAAGGTGAGCGAGGGCGAGATCCGCGTGGGCGATCCCGTCCAGGCCGAGATCGACGTCGAGCGCCGCCGCGCGATCTCGCGCAGCCACACCGCCACCCACCTGGTGCACCGCGGCTTCCGCAACGCCCTCGGCGAGAGCGCGGCCCAGGCCGGGTCGGAGAACTCTCCCGGGCGCTTCCGCTTCGACTTCACCGCCGCCGGGGCCGTCGCGCCCGCCGTGCTGCGCGACGTCGAGGACGAGGTCAACGCCATCCTCATCAACGACCTGAAGGTCCACGCCTACCACACCTCGCTCGACGAGGCCCGCGCCATGGGCGCGCTGGCCCTGTTCGGCGAGAAGTACGGCGACGAGGTCCGCATCGTCGAGGTCGGCGAGTACTCGCGTGAGCTGTGCGGCGGCACGCACGTCGCCAGCTCCGGGCAGCTCGGCCTCGTCAAGGTGCTCGGCGAGGCGTCGATCGGCGCGGGCGTCCGCCGCGTCGAGGCCCTGGTCGGCATCGACGCCTTCCGGTTCCTCGCCCGCGAGAGCGTGCTCGTCGCCCAGCTCAGCGAGCAGCTCAAGGCCCGCCGCGAAGAGCTGCCCGAGCGCATCGACGGCATCGTCACCCGCCTGCGCGCCGCCGAGCGCGAACTGGAGAAGGTCCGCTCGGCCCAGGTGCTGGCCGCGGCGGGCGAACTCGCCGCCTCCGCCCGCGACGTCGACGGCGTGTCGGTCGTGACGCACCGCGCGCCTGACGGAACTTCCGCCGATGACCTGCGTAAACTCGCTCTGGAAGTGCGCGGGCGTTTCCCCGGTGACCGCGCCGCGATGATCGTGGTCGCCGGTGTGCCCGCAGACCGGCCGGTCGTGGTCGCCGCTGTGAACGATGCGGGACGCACCCGGGGCCTTGCGGCCGGGCGACTGGTCGGCGTCGCCGCCAAGGCACTTGGGGGTGGCGGTGGCGGTAAAGATGACGTCGCACAGGGTGGCGGAGCCCGCCCGGAGGCGATCGGTGACGCGCTCGACGCCGTCGACCGCGCGATCCGGGAGACCCTGTCCTGACCGACCAGGCGAGCCCCGTCCGGACGGCCCAGGTGAACCGAATGCCGGCCGGCCCGCGAGACCCTGCGCCGGTCGGTGCGCGAGACCCTGCGCCGGCCGGCCCGCGAGGCTCTGTGCAGGCCGGCCCGCGAGGCCCTGTGCAGGCCGGCGCGGGCTCGTGGGTTCTGGGGTGTGCCGGGTGAGGCGGGGGGTACGGCTCGGGGTGGACGTCGGGTCCGTCCGGGTGGGGGTCGCGCGCAGTGACCCCTCCGGGCTGCTCGCCACCCCGGTCGAGACCGTCCGCCGGGGCCGCGGCGACCTGGACCGCATCGCGGCCGTCGCCGAGGAGCACGAGGCGATCGAGATCGTCGTCGGCCTGCCGACCTCGCTGTCGGGCCGCGAGAGCCACGCCGCCGCCGCCGCGCGCGAGTTCGCCGTGCGCCTGGCCGCGCGGCTGTCGCCCACGCCGGTGCGCCTGTACGACGAGCGGCTGACCACCGTGACCGCCCAGCAGGGCCTGCGGGCCAGCGGGGTCAAGGCGAAGAACCAGCGCGCGGTCGTCGACCAGGCGGCGGCCGTCGTGCTGCTGCAGGCCGCCCTGGACGCCGAGCGCGCGAGCGGCGCGCCACCGGGCAGACCCGTCGAGCCGCCGGGGCGGCGCCCCGGCGGAGAATCGAGCGCCGGGCCGGTCCAGTGACCCGCCCGCCCGGCCCGCCCCACGAGCCGGAGCACCACGACGACACCTCCGCCGTCCCCGCCGCGCCCGGGGGCGCGCCGCCGCCGTCCGAGACGCCGGCCGCGGGATCGGCGGGGCCGCGACCGCGCGGCCGATCCGGCCAGGAGCCCTCCGACGACCCGTCGGGCCCGGCGGCCCCCGACCATCCGGACGGCGTCCACAGGACGGTGAGCCCCGATGGTCCCGACGAGACGGGTGCCCCGGAGGACTCGGGGAGTGCCGAGGACGTGGAGGCGGACGGGCTCATCCGGTTCAGGGACGAGGTGGAGAAGGAGAGCGAGGGGGAGCGGAAGGAGCGGGGGCGGCGGGGGCTGATCGCGCTGGTGGCCGGGGGGAGCGCGGTGCTGGTCGCCGCGGGGCTGGCCGGGGCGTTCGTCCTGTTCAAGCCGCTTCTCTCACCGCAGGACTTCGACGGCCCGGGGACCGTTCCCGTCGTCGTCCGCATAGCGCCGGGCGCGAGCGCGGGCGAGATCGCCGAGACGCTCGTGCGCGCCGAGGTCGTCGCGAGCGCCAGGTCGTTCGTCGGCGCGGTGGAACGGCGCGGCAAGGAGAACAGCCTCAGGCCCGGCCACTACCGGATGCGCAAGCGCATGGCCGCCTCGATGGCCCTCGACCTGCTGCTGTCCTCGCAGGCCAGGATCCGCAAGCGGGTCACCCTCCCGGAGGGCCTGCGCGCCGTGCAGAGCGTCGCCCGTCTCGCCAAGGGCTCGGGCCTGCCCGCCGCCGAGTTCGCCCGGCTGGCCGCCGCGCCCGCCGGGCTCGGCCTGCCCCCGTACGCCAACGGCGCGGTCGAGGGCTTCCTGTTCCCCGCGACCTACGAGGTGGAGCCGTCCACCGCGCCGCGCGACCTGATGCGGGCGACCGTCCGCCGGTTCAAGCGCGCCGCCACCCGTGTGGACCTGGAGGCGGGGGCCGGGCGGCTGAAGATCACGCCCCGCGAGGTGGTGATCGTCGCCAGCATCGCGCAGGCCGAGGGGGGCAGGGTCGCCGACTATCCGAAGATCGCGAGAGTCATCTACAATCGGCTGGCCTCCCGAGCCAAGCTGGAGATGGACAGCACCGTGATGTACGGCCTGGGCAAGCACGGCATCGTGGCCTCACATGCCGAGATCAAGCGTGACACCCCTTACAACACCTACATGCACCCCGGGCTGCCGCCGGGCCCGATCTGCAACCCCGGCGAGGCGGCACTCCGGGCGGCGCTAAGCCCGGCAAAGGGTGATTGGTACTGGTTCGTCACGGTTGACCCAGCGCGTAGAATCACGAAATTCACTGACAAAGAGAGCGAGTTCGTGAAGTTCCGAGCAGAGCTAAACAAGCGTCTCGGGCAGCACTGATGCCCATCGGGACGGTTGCCACCTCCATGACAACTCGGGCGATCTTCGACGATCAGTCCTATGGTGGTGCAACGACGACTTGCCTGGTATGCCCCACCAACATCGGGCGCTTGCGCGACGATGGGCAGGTCGGACAGGGAGATAGGCGTGCGCACATATGAACGATCTCGACCTCGATAGTCTGCTCGGCGCCGAGGACGACGAGGGCCCGCGACGCAAGGGCCGCGGCTCCCGGGTCAACCGGGCCCGCAGCAGGAGGCGCCAGCGCCGCCAGCGGCGCAAGGGCTTCGTGGCGTTCTTCGTGGCGATGGTCATCATCGTCGGCGTCCTCGGTGTCGGCGGCTACTACGGCTACCAGTGGGTCCGTGACATGGCGGTCGCCGAGGACTACGCCGGGCCGGGCACCGGCGAGGTCATCGTCGAGATCAAGGACGGCCAGAGCGCGGGCGACGTGGCGCAGACCCTCGTCGAGCAGGGCGTCGTCGCCAGCGAGCGCGCGTTCGTCAACGCCATCGACGCCGCCGGCAAGACCGGTTCCCTCCAGCCCGGCCAGTACAAGCTGCGCAAGGGCATGGCCGCCGTCGTCGCCGTCCCGCTTCTCGACCCCAAGCTCAGGCTCCAGACCACGCTGACGATCCGCGAGGGCCTGCGCCTCTCCCAGATCCTCCAGCAGCTCTCCACCGCCACGGGCAAGCCGGTGACGGTCTTCCAGAAGGCCGCCAAGGACGCCGAGTCCCTCGAACTGCCCGCCTACGCCAAGGGCCGCCTCGAAGGGTTCGCCTTCCCCGCGACCTACGAGATCTCTCCCAAGTCCACTCCCGACGAGATCCTCGCGAGCATGGTGGCGCGCTTCAGTGAGGCCGCCGAGCAGGCCGACCTCGTGGCGGGCGCCAAGAAGGTGGGCCGCACGCCCCTGGAGATCGTGACGATCGCGAGCATCGTCCAGGCCGAGTCGGGCAACGTGCGCGACATGGCGAAGGTCGCCCGGGTGATCTACAACCGGCTGAACCGCGACCCCGAGATGAAGCTCCAGATGGACAGCACGGTCATGTACGGACTCAACAAGTTCGGCATCGCGGCCACGCACGAGGAGCTGAAGAGCAAGTCGCCGTACAACACCTACGCGCGCCTCGGCCTGCCCCCCGGCCCCATCGGCAACCCCGGCGACCACGCCATCGAGGCGGCGCTGAACCCGGCGAAGGGGAACTGGCTGTTCTTCGTCACCACCGACCCCAAGAGGGGCATCACGAAGTTCACCGACTCGGAGACGGAGTTCTTCAAGCTCGCCGAGGAGTTCAACAAGAACCACGGGGCGGGCTGATGGAGCGGCGCGCGGCCGTTCTCGGCTCCCCGATCGCGCACTCGCTGTCGCCCGCCCTGCACCGGGGCGCGTACGCCGCGCTCGGGCTGAAGGGATGGCGCTACGACGCGATCGCCTGCGACGAGGCGGGGCTGCCCGGCCTGATCGCGGGCCTCGGCCCCGAGTGGGCGGGGCTGTCGCTGACCATGCCGCTCAAGCGGGCCGTGCTGCCCCTGCTCGACAGCGTCGCGGACCTGGCGGTCGAGGTCGGCGGCGTCAACACCGTCCTACTGCGTGACGGCGCCCGGCACGGCGAGAACACCGACGTGCACGGCATCGTCCAGGCCCTGGCCGAGTCGGGCGTGCGGGCGCCGCGCAGCGCGACCATCCTCGGCGGCGGGGCAACGGCGGCCTCGGCCCTGGCGGCCCTGCGCGAGCTGGGCCTGTTCGAGGCGGCGCTGGTCGTGCGGGACAGGACCGGCGCCCGGGAGACCGAGGAGGCGGCCGAGCGGCTGGGCATGCGGGTGACGGTCGAGACGTTCGACAAGCTGGACGTTCTGCTGGATGTGGACCTGGCCGTCTCCACCCTCCCACCGGGCGCGGCCGATCTCTACGCGCCGTCGCTCGCGGGGGTGCCCACGGTCTTCGACGTCGTCTACACTCCCTGGCCGACCCCTCTGGCACGAGCCGTGGCCGGCGCGGGCGGCACGGTCGTGAGCGGCTTCGCCATGCTGGTGCACCAGGCGGTCCGCCAGGTCGAGCTCTACACGGGTCTGGGCCGGGGAGTGGTGCCCGTGGATCTCGTCAGGGCGGCCGGCGAGGCCGAGATCGCTAGACGATCGGCTCGAACGGATTGAGCACGCGGACTCCGGTGCCCGCGACGTCCTTCACGTTGCGGGTCACCAGAGTCCATCCCTTGATCAGTGCGGTCGCGGCCAGTAGCCCGTCGACGGCAGGAAGCGGGCAGACCGTGCGGAGGCGTCCCCATTCCTCGGCGATGTCCGCGGTCACCGGGATGATGCGATCGCGGAAGTCGCGGTAGACGGCGTCGAGCCACACGTCGATGGTTTCCGCCCGCCGGGAGTCCCGCTGCCGGATGCGCTCGACGCCGTAACGGATCTCACCGAGCACCATTGTGCTGAGGTAGAGCGCCGGTCCGTTGATCGAGTCGACCCACTCCATGACCTGAGGGTCGGGAGTGCGCTTTCGCACTTCGGACACCACGTTGGTGTCGAGGAGATATCCCGTACTCATCGAGCGAACTCCACCTCACGGGCTGAGTCCCGGGCCGGGAGCTCCAGCTCGTCCCAGGGGGGCGAGGACCTGAGGAACTCCTTGAAGTCGGGAGCGCCATACCGGATGCGCCGGTACTCCGCGATGTCGATGACGACGGCCACCTCCTCACCGTGCCGGGTGATCACCTGCGGACCCTCCTCGTGGGCCCGCCGGAGCACCTCGCTGAACTTCTGCTTCGCTTCCTGCAACTGCCACTCCGCCATGCGGATCTCCTGTCTAGTTGCTCTAGATTGCCGGGCCGATGCTATCGATCGATTGCGTTGCGTGTCTGGGAAATCGCTCCATGTGATCGCGGTGAGGAAGATTCGGCGGACACGCCGTGTTGTGGTAGTGTGACTGCTTGATCGGTCCGGCATGAATGCTGGACGCGCAAGCGGAGGTCTTCCTCCCACCTGATCGGCCGCGAGGCCGATGGGTTCAGGATCACTCCGGAGCTTTCCGGGGGGCCCCGAGGCCGGGTGGCCGATGGGTTCCAGTGGCCCCGCATGCGCGACGTGCGGGGCTTTTCGCTTTCCGGGCGAAGGCCGCCGTCACGGTCGAGCACTCACGCGGACAAATGCCAGGCACCTAGGAGGTCCCATCAGCACTGAGCCCCGCATCAACGAGCGTATTCGCGTGCCCGAGGTCCGTCTCGTGGGGCCGAACGGCGAGCAGGTCGGCATCGTCTCGATCGGCGACGCCCTGAAGCTGGCCCAGGAATCGGATCTCGACCTGGTCGAGGTCGCGGCCACGGCCCGTCCGCCCGTGTGCAAGCTCATGGACTACGGCAAGTTCAAGTACGAGTCGGCCATGAAGGCACGCGAGGCGCGCCGCAACCAGGCGCACACGATCATCAAGGAGATCAAGCTCCGGCCGAAGATCGATCCGCATGACTACGAGACCAAGAAGGGTCACGTCGTGCGGTTCCTCAAAGCGGGGGACAAGGTCAAGGTCACCATCATGTTCCGCGGACGCGAGCAGTCGCGTCCCGAGCTGGGCTTCCGGCTTCTGCAGAGGCTCGCGGAGGACGTCACCGAACTCGGCTTCGTGGAGTCCCAGCCCAAGCAGGACGGCCGGAACATGATCATGGTGATCGGGCCGCACAAGAAGAAGGCCGAGGCCAAGGCCGAGCGTGTCGCGGCCCGCACCAAGGGCGACGAGCCCGGCGAGGCGGACGCGAGCACCCCGGACGTGGCGTAGGCCGCGCGGCCGCGCCAGTGAGAGACCCCGCCTGACGATCCGGCGGGATGTGGACACCGAGACCGGGTCAGGGGCTCACCGGGTGAGTCCCCGGATGAGGTACCTTGACCCGGGCCATCGGCACGGACGAACGACGAGGGAGATACGGCTGTCATGCCGAAGATGAAGACGCACAGCGGTGCGAAGAAGCGGTTCCGGCTCAGCGGGTCCGGCAAGGTCATTCGCCGCCGCGCCAACCGTGCCCACTACAACGAGCACAAGCCGTCCACGCGGACGCGCCGTCTCGCGCCTGAGGTCGTCATGTCCGATGCCGACACCAAGAAGATCAAGAAGCTGCTGGGCAAGTAACCGAACCCCCGGGGAGATAGAACAATGGCACGCGTAAAGCGGGCGCTCAACGCCAAGAAGAAGCGCCGCGTCGTCCTCGAGCGGGCGAGTGGTTACCGGGGCCAGCGGTCGCGGCTGTACCGCAAGGCCAAGGAGCAGATGCTCCACTCGCTGACCTATGCCTACCGCGACCGCAAGGACAAGAAGGGCGCGTTCCGGCGCCTGTGGATCCAGCGCATCAACGCCGCCGCGCGCGCGAACGGCATCACCTACAACCGGTTCATCCAGGGCCTGAAGGCCGCCGGTGTCGAGGTGGACCGCAAGATCCTCGCCGACCTGGCCGTCAACGACGCCCAGGCGTTCGCCGCGCTGGCCGAGGCCGCCAGGAAGGCGCTTCCGGCCGACGTGAACGCGCCGGTCGCCGGCTGACGTCCGGCGCACACACGAACTCAGGTGGACGACTCGTTCTCTCGCGGAGCGGGTCGTTCGCCGTTCCGGGGCCCGCGCGCGGCCGCCCCGGCAGGGCCGTCCAGGGGGACACAATGGCGGGGCCGGAGCTGACCAACATCAAGTCGCCGCGGGTCAAGGCCGCCAGGCGGCTGGCCAAGCGCGCCTTCCGCGACCGCGACCGCGCGTTCCTGGCGGAGGGCCCGCAGGCCGTCAGGGAGGCGCTGGCGCTGCCCGGCGTCACGGTCGAGCTGTTCGCCACCGCGGAGGCCGAGGCGCGGCACGCCGACATCGTGGCCGCCGCGCGCGAGGCCGGGGTGCCGGTGTTCGGGGCCAGCGGCGAGGTCATGGCCGAGCTGGCCCAGACGGTCACCCCGCAGGGCCTGCTGGCCGTCTGCCGGTTCGTGCACGTCCCGCTGGCCGAGGCGGCGCCCGCGGGCGCGGCCCTCGTCGCGGTGCTCGCGCACGTCCGCGACCCCGGCAACGCGGGCACGGTGCTGCGGACGGCCGACGCGGCCGGCGCGGACGCGGTGGTGTTCACCGACGCCTCGGTGGACCCCTACAACGGCAAGTGCGTCCGGGCGAGCGCCGGCAGCCTGTTCCACCTGCCGGTCGTCACCGCAGCCCCGGTGGCGGAGGCGGTGCGCCACCTGAAGGACGCGGGCCTGCGGGTCCTCGCCGCCGACGGCGCGGGCACCCGCACGCTGGACGACGTGGACCTGGCCGGGCCCACCGCCTGGATCTTCGGGAACGAGGCGTGGGGCCTGCCGGAGGAACTGCTCAAGCTCGCCGACGAGGTCGTACGGGTGCCGATCTACGGGCGCGCCGAGAGCCTGAACCTCGCGACGGCGGCCGCCGTCTGCCTGTACGCCTCGGCACGGGCCCAGCGGGCCGCCGCGGCGCGCTGAGACGGGGCGGCACGGCCGTGCGGGCCGCGGCGGGCGGGGCGCGGCCGCGGGTAGTCCCATCGGGCATGGCGGAGCGCCCGATGCCCGGCGTAGGGCTGCCGTCGGGCACGGGAAACCCGCTATTGTCGGCCCTGTAGGGTCGAGGAGGCGATGGTGCGCGGCGGACGAACCCACGGGCAGGAGGCCGATGCCGCATGCCTGATCGACGTCGACGACCTTCCCGACGGGGTGATCGTGGCCGACGCGCGCGGCCGGGTGGTCGCCTTCAACCACGCCGCCTCCAGCCTGACGGGCGCCGACCGCGAGGCCGTCCTCGGCGGTCACCTGCCCGAGGTGCTGCCCTTTCGGGACAACGACGGCCGCGACTGGTGGAAGTGGCTGGACGCCTACGGGGGGCTGCGCATCCGCAGCCGCCAGCCGGAGTGCTCGCTGTACCTGCCGGGCCGCCACGAGATGCTGGTCTCGGTCCGTTTCGTGCGCAGCCCTCGCCGCGGCGGCGACGTCGTCCGCGTGGTGATCACGCTGCGCGACGCCGCGGCCCGTGCCCGGCTGGAGCGCAGCAGGGCCGATCTGGTCTCCACCGTCGCCCACGAGCTGCGGTCCCCGCTGACCAGCGTCAAGGGGTTCACCGCGACGCTGCTGGCCAAGTGGGGCCGCTTCACCGACGACCAGAAGCGCGTGATGCTGGAGACGGTGAACGCCGACGCCGACCGCGTCACCCGGCTGATCACCGAGCTGCTGGACGTCTCGCGCATCGAGTCGGGCCGGCTGCAGATCCACCGCCAGGTCGTGGACGTCCCCGCCCGCGCCCGTAAGATCATCGAAGGCCGGGTGGCGGCGGGGGAGCCGGAGGACCGCTTCCGGCTCGACGTACGGGGCGGGCTTCCCGAGATGTGGCTCGACCAGGACAAGATCGACCAGATCCTGGGCAACCTGCTGGAAAACGCGGTGCGCCACGGACGCGGTACCGTGACGATAGTGGTGGAGCCGGTCGAGTGGGGAGTCGCCGTGTCCGTGCGCGACCAGGGTGAGGGTGTCGCACCCGAGCTGGCCTCGCGCGTCTTCCGCCAGTTCTGGCGGGGCAACGGGCGGCGCCGGGGTGGCACCGGTCTCGGCCTGTTCATCGTCAAGGGCTTGGTCGAGGCGCACGGTGGGACGATCACCGTGCAGCGTGCTCCGGGCGGCGGCGCGGAGTTCCGATTTACCATGCCCGCCGGCACTCCCGACTTCGCCTGAGGCGTCGCGCGAGTCGGCCGGCGGGCGGACCGCCGTGATTCACCGGCCGGCCGGTGCCGTGTCCGGGAAGCAGCAAAAGCCCGAAAAGCCGAAACAAGCGGTCCACGAGGGCTCCACGGCCACCGGCGCCAGGCCGGTCACCGGCCCTGGACGGACTAGAATCGTGCCCGCTCAAGCCCTGAATACGGAGCTCACTCTTGTCGAACACCTATGACCCGGTCGAGGTGACGCCGTTGCACGCCGACGAGGTGGCGCGCATGCAGGCCGAAGCCCTGGCCGCCATCGACGCGGCGGCCGACCTCGACGAACTCAAGCAGGTGCGCCTCGCGCACGCCGGCGACCGCTCGCCGATCGCCCTGGCCAACCGCGAGATCGGCGCGCTGCCGCCCCAGGCCCGCGCCGAGGCCGGCAAGCGCATCGGCGGCGCGCGCAAGGCCATCGGCGAGGCGCTCGCCGCCCGGCAGGACGTGCTGACGGCCGAGCGCGACGAGCGCGTCCTGGTCGAGGAGACCGTCGACGTCACCCTGCCGTGGGACCGCGTGCCGCAGGGGGCCAGGCACCCCCTCACCACCCTGCAGGAGCGCATCGCCGACGCGTTCACCGCGATGGGCTACGAGGTCGCCGAGGGGCCCGAGCTGGAGGGCGAGTGGTTCAACTTCGACGCCCTCAACATCGCGCCCGACCACCCCGCCCGCTCCGAGCACGACACCTTCTTCGTCGGCTCGGTCGACTCGGGCATGGTCCTGCGCACCCAGACCTCGCCCGTGCAGATCCGCGCGCTGCTGTCGCGCGACCTGCCGGTCTACGTCGTCTCGCCCGGCAAGGTCTTCCGCACCGACGAGCTCGACGCCACCCACACCCCGGTGTTCCACCAGGTCGAGGGCCTGGCGGTCGACGAGGGCCTCACCATGGCCCACCTGAAGGGCACGCTCGACCGGTTCGCCGAGGTCATGTTCGGCGAGGGCATCGACACCCGGTTCCGGCCCAACTACTTCCCCTTCACCGAGCCGTCGGCCGAGATGGACCTGCGCTGCTTCGTCTGCCGCGGCGCCTCGGCCGTCCCCGGCAACCCGCCGTGCCGCACCTGCAAGTCCGAGGGCTGGATCGAGTGGGGCGGCTGCGGCATGGTCAACCCGCGCGTGCTCGTCGCCTGCGGCGTCGACCCCGAGCGCTACAGCGGGTTCGCGTTCGGCATGGGCGTGGAGCGGACGCTGATGTTCCGCCACAACGCCGAGGACATGCGCGACATGGTCGAGGGAGACGTGCGCTTCACTCTCCCCTTCGGTATGGAGGTCTGATGAAGTTCCCGCTCTCCTGGCTGCGGGAGTACGTCGACCTGCCCGCCGTCACCGCCCACGAGGTCGCCGACAGGCTCACCGCGGCCGGCCTCAAGCTGGAGTCGATCGAGTCCGTCGGCTACGACATCAAGAACGTCGTCGTCGGCGAGGTGCTCTCCATCGAGGAGCTCACCGGCTTCAAGAAGCCGATCCGCTACTGCTCGGTGGAGGTCGGCGAGGCCGCGCCCCGCTGGATCATCTGCGGCGCCACCAACTTCGCGGTCGGCGACCGGGTGGTGGTGGCGCTCCCGGGCGCCGTGCTGCCCGGCGGCTTCGAGGTCGGGTCGCGCAAGACCTACGGCCACGTGTCCGACGGCATGATCTGCTCGGCGCGCGAGCTCGGCGTCGGCGACGACCACGACGGCATCCTGATCCTGCCGTCCGACAGCCACCTCGGCGCCGACGTGGTCGAGCTGCTCGGCCTGCGCGACGACGTCATCGAGATCGAGGTCACCCCCGACCGGGGGTACGCCCTGTCGATCAGAGGGGTGGCGCGCGAGGCCGCCGCCGCGTTCGGCGTGCCCTGGCACGACCCCGCCGACGTGGAGCCTCCGTCCTCCACCGGCGAGTCGCACCCGGCGTCCATCGCCGACCCCACCGCCTGCGACCGCTTCGTGCTGCGCTCGGTGACCGGGTTCGACCCCAAGGCCGAGACCCCGATGTGGCTGCAGGTCCGCCTGATCCGCGCGGGCATGCGCCCGGTGTCGCTGGCCGTGGACGTCACCAACTACGTGATGCTCGAGCTCGGCCAGCCGCTGCACGCCTTCGACCGCTCCCGGCTGAGCGGCCCCATCGTGGTGCGCAGGTCCGAGCCGGGGGAGACGCTGGAGACCCTCGACCACGTCGTGCGCGAGCTCCACCCCGATGACATCCTGATCACCGACGAGTCCGGGGCGATCTCCATGGCCGGCACCATGGGCGGCCTGGAGACCGAGATCTCCGACGAGTCCACCGACCTGGTCATCGAGGCCGCCCACTTCTCCGCGGGCGGCGTCGCGCGCATGTCGCGCCGCCACAACCTGGTCAGCGAGGCCTCGCGCCGCTTCGAGCGCGGCGTGGACCGCGAGCTGCCGGTGTACGCGTCGTGGCGCGCGGTGCAGTTGCTGGTCGCGTTCGGCGGCGGCACGGCCGGCGCCGGGGTCACCGACGTCTCGATCGACGTCGAGCCCGAGACGATCACGATGGCGGCCGACCACCCCGACCGCGTGGCGGGCGTGACCTACGGCCGTGACACGGTGGTGCGCCGCCTGGAGCAGGTCGGGTGCACGGTCGTCGGCGCCCCCGATCCCACCGGGCAGGAGGGCGGCGAGGCGCTCCCGGCCGACGTCCTGGAGGGCCCGAGCGGCGCGGCGGGCACGCTCACGGTGACGCCGCCGTCCTGGCGTCCCGACCTGACCGACCCCAACGACCTGGCGGAAGAGGTCATCCGGCTGGAGGGGTACGACAAGCTCCCCTCGGTGCTGCCGGCCGCCCCCGCCGGGGCGGGCCTCACCGAGGCGCAGCGCCTGCGCCGCCGCGTCGGCCGTGCCCTGGCCGCCGCCGGGTACGTCGAGACCCTGGCCTACCCGTTCATGGGCGCGCGCGACCTGGACGCCCTGCAGCTCCCGGCCGACGACGCGCGGCGCCGGGCCGTCCGCCTGGCCAACCCGCTCAGCGAGGACGAGCCGCTGCTGCGCACCACGCTGCTGCCGGGGCTGCTGAAGACCCTGGTCCGCAACGTCGGGCGCGGCTTCGGCGACGTCGCGCTGTTCGAGTCCGGCCTGGTCTACCGGCCCGAGGCCGGGGCGCCGGAGCAGGCCCCGGTGCTCGGCGTGGAGCGCCGTCCCACCGCGGAGGAGCTGGCCACGATCACCGCGGCGCTGCCGCGTCAGCCGCTGCGGCTGGCCGTCGTGCTGGCGGGCGAGCGTGACCGGTCCGGCTGGTGGGGCGGGGGCCGCCAGGCGTCCTGGGCCGACGCGATCGAGGCCGCCCGGGTCGTCGCCCGTCAGGCAGGCGTCGAGCTCACCGTCACCGCCGACCGGCACGAGCCGTGGCACCCGGGCCGGTGCGCCGCGCTCCACCTCGGCGAGACCCTGGTCGGCCACGCCGGCGAGCTGCACCCCCGGGTGGTCGAGGCGCTCGGGCTGCCGCCGCGCACCTGCGCGATGGAGCTGGAGCTGACGGTCCTGGAGGCGGGCCTGACCGGTCCGGCCCAGGCGGCGGCGGTGTCGGCCTACCCGGTCGCCACGCAGGACGTCGCGCTGGTCGTGCCGGTCGGCGCGCGGGTGGCCGACGTCGAGGCGGCGCTGCGCGAGGGCGCGGGCGAGCTGCTGGAGTCGATCCGGCTGTTCGACGTCTACACCGGGGAGCAGGCCGGCGAGGGCAACAAGTCCCTGGCCTACAGCCTGCGGTTCCGCGCCCCCGACCGCACGCTCACCGTCGAGGAGACCACCGCGGCGCGTGACGCCGCCGTGGCCCTGGCCGCCGAGCGCACCGGCGCCCGGCTGCGCGGAGCCTGAGCCGGCGGGCGCGGCGCGGACGTCCTCCGCGCCGCACCCGCCGCCGGGTCAGCGCGGGTAGACCTCCATCTCGTACAGCGAGTAGCCGTAGGACGTGCCCCGCGTGATGCCGCGCATGCGGACGTAACGGGTCGTCACGGGGGCGAAGGTCAGGTTGTCGACGCCGCCGTCGCCCCCGGCCGTCGCGGCGGCCGTGGTCCAGGCCGACCCGTCGGAGGAGGTCTGGATCTCGTACGCCGCCCCGTAGGCCGCCTCCCAGCGCAGCACGACCCGGGACACCGTCTTCGGCGCCCCGAGGTCCACCTGGAGCCACTGGCCGTCGCTCGCCTGACTGGCCCAGCGCGTCGTGGGGTTCCCGTCGACCGCCTGGCTCGCCGGGTAGTAGGGGATGAGCTGCGTGCTGGACGCCCGCGCGGACGCCCCGGCGGCGAGGTCGCCGATCGGGTCGCCCCGGTGGGCGGGGAACGAGACGGCCTGCTGGTAGGTCGGCCGGTTCTGCCAGGAGATGAGCTGCTGCTTGATGCCGCCGAGCGGGGAGTGCCGCACGGCGTCGGCGCACCACTGGTCGCCCGCGGCGCACGCCTCGTCGGCGGGGTAGGTCGTGGCGGCGGGCTCGGCGAGGGCCGCGGCCAGGCTGCTCAGCAGGACGGCGCGGCAGCCGGCGAGCGTGCCGTCCCCGCAGTAGCGCCGGGGGAGCGGGCCGGCGACCCGGTCGCCGAGCACGGTCCTGAGGTCCTTGCTCACATAGCCCCACCAGCCGTACTGGAACGCCGAGCCCTTGTGGGCCTGCGCCTCGTTGGCGGAGGTGGGCAGCGAGGACACGTCGCCCTGCTGGCGCCCGGACGGCGACTCGTTGACCTGCAGCGCGTCGACCAGCGCCTGGTACAGCCCGTCGCCGAGGCCGGGCTTGAACTGCGCCCGGACCAGCAGCGGCCACCAGGCGTCGAAGGCGCGTATCGCGTCGGCGTGCGCGTACGCCCTGCTGCCGGGCGAGGTCTCCAGCCGCCGGGCGCCGGAGGTGGCCCAGGCCGACAGCTTGGACACCGCCGAGGCCAGGGACGGGTCGGTGACGGGCGCGCTGGTGAGCACGCGCAGCAGGTCGGGCAGGACCTTCCTGCCGCGCAGGTCGGTGACGGCGGCGTCGGCCATGATCCGCACGGTGCCCGCGCGGTCCAGCCTGCCCGTGCCCGCGAGCGCGGCCTTGACCGGGGCGTCCAGCAGGTCCACCCGGTGGACCGGGCCGAAGCTGAAGTTGCCGTCGGCGGCGCCGTAGTCCTTGGCCTGCTTGTTGTTCCAGCTCACCAGGTAATCCTGGTTCGCGGTCTGCGGGTGGGCGGCGGGCGGGGTGTAGGACGCGGTGTTGGTGGCGGGGTCGAAGCCGGCCCACTCGTGGGCGGCGTCGGCGGTCATCGGCAGGCCCGGGTCGGCGGCGGGCGGACGGACCGGGGTGTCGCCGGACATGAAGTACGCCGCGTCGGTGGAGTTCACGAAGAACCAGTTGAACGCGAAGCCGATCTTCGACGCGGAGGCGGTGAAGGCGGCCGCGTCGCCCATCTGGGCGGGGTCGTTGAACATCTGGAAGCCGATGGCCGAGTCGGCCTCGTGCCGGTAGGTGGAGCGCAGGGTGGTGAACGCGGCGGGTTTCCCGCCCACGGTGCCGCGCCAGGTGACCAGGCCGTACTTGGTGCGCTGGATGACCAGGTCGTAGGACCCGGCCGCGGTGGAGTCGGCGACGGTGGGCTTCCAGGAGTTGGTCTTGCGCAACGTCTCCATGGGCGTGCAGACGCCGCGGTACAGGTAGTGGGAGGTGGCGGCGGTGACCGGGCCGCCGCCGGGCTCGCACAGCTCCAGGGCGTAGGTGTCGGTGATGTCCTGGCCGCTGGAGGTGGCGCTCCAGGCGTAGTCGGTGCCCCGGCCGAGCAGCACGTACATGTTGAGCCCGGCGAACGCCGCGCCGCGCGCCCGGACGCCGGGGCCTGACAGCTCCTGCAGCATGAGCAGTTGCGGGGCGAAGTAGCCGGTCTGGGGTCCGAACACCGCGATGGGGTGGCCGGTGGCGGACTCGGCGGCCGAGACCACGATCGCGTTGGACATGCCCGGCCGGGAGTTGTCGACGGTGAGGCCGCCGAGCACGCCGGTGCCGCGGGCGGCGGCGGGGACGGGGGCGGTGGCCGAGCCCTTCTCGTTCTGGGTGATGTCGACGGGCGCGGCGGCGTCGGGCAGCACGACGCCGGTCGCGGCGGGCGCGTCGCCGGAGGGGAAGCTCTGCCCGTTGTGCAGGGTGAGGGTGGCCTCGGGGTCGTTGCGGGCGCGGA
Organism: Sphaerisporangium krabiense; assembly: GCF_014200435.1. Lineage (NCBI taxonomy): Bacteria > Bacillati > Actinomycetota > Actinomycetes > Streptosporangiales > Streptosporangiaceae > Sphaerisporangium > Sphaerisporangium krabiense. The sequence goes on from NZ_JACHBR010000002.1 coordinate 1,143,639, forward strand.
ACGCCTCCCAGGCCTGGTCGCCGGCCGCGGCGCCGTACTTGGCGCGGGCGGCGACGCGGACCAGCGCCGACCGCATCTCGGCCCCGCCGCCCCCGCCGAAGAGGCCGCCGATGACGCCGGAGATCGCCACCACGTCGGTGAGCGTGAAGCGCTGGGGCCCGCCGGCGTTGGTGACCGCGTCGAGGTGGCCGGTGAGCACGTACTCGCCGGGGCAGTTCCGGCCGGCCATGCACCGGTCGATGTAGGCGTTGATCCCGGCGACGTACTGGCTCACGTCGGCGTACAGCCGGGCGCCGGGCGGGCCGGAGTCCCTGAGCCGGGTGATCTGGGCCTCCAGGTCGGCCTCGGTGTAGGGGGAGTTGCGCCAGACGCTCTGCTCCAGCTCCCGGTTGCCGGGGGCGCCGCCCGCGAACGACGTCAGCTCGCCCCGGCCGACGTGCCGCATCAGGTCCATGACCCACAGCCGGTCCTCGGCGCCCGCGTACCCGGCGCCGAACATCGTCCCCTCGCGGGTCGTGCCGGTGACGTGCGGGACGCCGGTCGCCTTGTCCCTGACGATCGTCACGTCGGAGCGCGGGCTGACGGTGCTCTCGACCTGGCCGGCGGGCACGCCGAAGGAGGCGTCGCCGAAGAACCGCGAGATCTGGTCCTCGGTCAGCCCCGTGTAGCCGGAGATGAGGCCGGCGTACTTGGCGAGCTGGTCGCCGGAGTGCGGGGGCATGGTGCCGAGCGCCTGGTGGGCGAGGATCTCGGCGAGGGTCGCGTCGCCGTTCTGGCCGGGCGGCAGGACGTCCGCGCACTGGCCGAGGCAGTAGTCGTCGGGGGTGTAGACGGCGGCGGAGACGGGGACGACGGGGGAGGCCAGCGCGACGATCACCAGCGCGGACGCCGCGGTGATCACCCGCCGGAGACGAGCGTGCATGGAGAACCCCCAAAACATGAGGCGGACTCGGAAGTCGCTGAGCTTGGGAGGAACATACGCTCGCGCGCGGACGCGATCAATGGGCCGTGTGGAATCCCTCCACCGGAGCGGTCAAGTTCAGCTCCGCCGGCGGCGCAGGCCGAGCAGGCGGGTCGCGCCGCGGTCCTGCGGCGGGAGGGGCCGCTGCGGGCCGTCCGGGGTCGGCGCGGGGGACAGCCCGCGCTTGAGCGTGTCCTCGCCGATCTCGGCCTGGCGCAGCAGGTCGGCGAAGACCCACTCCAGCAGCTCCTGGCGCGCCTCGGGCGCGCACATGCCCGACACCGCCGCCAGCAGCGACGCCGACGGCGCGCCGGACTGCGACAGGAACTCCTTCTCCACGGTCGGGCGGTCGAGCACCGGCCCGTAGGCCGCGGTCAGCAGCGTGTGGAACCGGCGTATCTGGTTCTCCGGGTCCCCCGGGTGCAGCCGGTGGACCACCGCCGCCAGGTGCCCGCGCCGCCGCAGCGCCTCGCCGATCCTCGGGCGCTCCGCCGCGTCGGCCCCGCGCGCCGAGAGCTCGCCGCACATCGCGTACACCGACGCCGGGTCCAGCGGCTCGCGCAGCGCCGCCTCGACCAGCGCCTCGGGAGGCAGTGCCGACAGCAGCGGGGCCGCCTCGCCCCTGTCCAGGTACGGCGCGAGCCGCAGCGCCACGGCCGGCTCGGCCGCGGACATCCGCCGCATGGCCGCCGCGAGCGGCGGCGGCAGCCAGTGCTCGGCGTTGCCGCGGATCTCCTCGAAACCCTCCAGCGTGAGCCGCGGCCCATAGGCGAGCGGCAGCAGCACGTCGTACAGCTGCTCCTCGGTCGCGGCGTCCAGGGCGCGGGCGGCCACGAAGACGCGGCGGTCGGCGATGATCCGCCGCAGGTCACGGCCGCGGTCGGCGGGCCGGGGGCCGCGGGCGACGGCGGCGAGCGCGTCCAGGGTCCTGGCGAGCCGCCGGGCGTCCCCCTGGGCGATGCTGTCGGCGCAGGCCCTCAGCAGGTCGGCGGCCGACTCCCGCTTCGCGGCGCGGGCGGCGTCCAGGTCGCCGATGGAATCGGCCACGCCCGCCGGGTCGGCGGCCTTGATCGTGCGCGGCCGGGTGTCGCGCGCGAACCGCTCCACCGCCTCGGCCAGGTCGCCGCAGGCGGTCAGCGCGGTCATGTACCGCCGCGCGACCGGCGGCAGCTCGTCCGCAGGGGTCTCGCCGCTCCAGGAGACCGCGTGCGCGCCGGCGGGGGCGTGCCGGGCGAACGACAGCGTGATGCGGTGGTGGGAGGCGGCGTCGGTCCACGTCGAGGCGGTGAGCCTGCTGCGGAACCCGTACGGCAGCAGGCACGTGACCGCGTCCAGGAACCGCAGCCGGGCCTCCAGCGGCTCGGCCTCCGCGCCCACCACGCAGACCGGCTCGTCGGTCAGCAGCAGGGCCGCGGCCTCCATGGCCTTCGCGCCCGCCGCCTCCGCCGTCGCGTGCGCGTCCAGGGCCGGGGCCTCGGCCTCCACCGGCCCGTCCGCGGGCAGGGCGCGCCCGCCGAGCGCCTCGTAGAGACCCGCGTAGCCGACCGGTCCCTCGGCCAGGCGGGCGAACGGCACGCAGAAGTACCGGGTCACGGGGATGTTGCGCCCGAAGGCGTCCCGGTGGGGCGACCACTCCTGGACGGCCATGCCCGTGTACAGGGCCGAGCCGTCGCTGACCCAGCTCATCGTCACCTGGGGCAGGTCGGGGGTGAAGCCGGGCGCGTACCGCGCGATGATCGTCGCGAACTCGTCGCGGGTGAACAGGCCCCGGCTGTGCGCGAGGACGGCGTCCTCGTCCCCGGTGCCGGGCCGTTTCCCCCGCAGGGCCCACGCGGCGGTGATCGATGCCATCGCTCTCCTCGTCCGGCGCGCTCAGCGTCCGATGAGCCAGTACAGGCCTGTGAGGGCGAGGACGGCCAGTGGCACCGCGATGGCCAGGAAGCGCGCGAGTTCCACCATGGCGCCGCGCGTGTGCTCGTCGGCGGGCGCGGGGAGGACCTGCGGGCCGCCGTGGCGGCGGGTGCGCAGGAAGAAGCGCGTGGGCGCCGTGTCGGAGATCGGGACGCCCGCCGCGACCGCCGGCCCGGCCGCGTGAGGACCGCCGGGCGCCGCCTGCCGGAGCAGCCCGGCCCTGCTGCGCAGCGCCTGCCACAGCGCCCGGGGGCGCGACCTCCTGGCACGGGTGCTCGCCGCCGCGACCAGCAGCATCGCGACGTGGGGCTCCACGGAGCGCGCGACGATCGCGCCGAGCCGGTCGTCGGCGGGGGACCGGCCGTAGGCGATGTGCAGGAACTCGTCCAGCACGTTGGCCTGCGACTCCGGGTCGCCCGGATACGCCGCCGCCACCGCGGCGGACAGGAACGCGTGCTCCTCCAGCGCGAGGGCGATCTCGGCGTTGCCGGTGAGCCGGTCGGGGTGTCTCGTCACCCTGTCGCGGAGATACCGGACGACCTCGGGGTCGGACGGCTCCTGCGCGGCGACCGGGATCAGCAGGGCGATGGAGATCCGTCCCACCAGGTGCGCCAGGGGGCTGTCCGGGGCCCGCACGGCCACCCGTACCTGCACGAGGTCGTCGGCCAGGGGCATGCGCGCCATCGCGGCGTACAGCTCGGCGCTCGGCGCGCCCGCCCGGGCGATCGAGTCCAGGTCGGCGGAGGTGAGCGCGTGCCCGTATCCCAGGCGCAGGATCAGGTCGTAGAAGGACTCGTCCGGGCCCCGGGGACCGGTCGCGGCGGCGGGCAGCACCCTGGTCTCGATGATCTGACGATGCCGGGCCCGCTCCTGCCGGCCCGGCTCGCGCCCGTCCGCCAGCGTCCTGAGCCCGGCCGCGGCGAGGCCGAGATCGCCGTAGTCACGCGCGTCCAGCGCCGCGGCGCACCGGTGCAGGAGCTCCTCGATCGTCGGCGGGCTCTCCGGCACGGCGGGGAGCTCGGGAGGCGCCGGTGGCCCGGGAGGGGCCGGGACGTCCAGGATGTCACCGGTCATCGGCACGCCCTCCAGGACGGCGTCCGCCACGTCGAAGGCGTGCCTGAACCCCACGGGCTTGGTCGCGGCGGCGAGCGCCCTGACGACGGTCGCGGGCGGGCGGCGCACCAGGGCGGCGAAGTACTCGCGTGTGGTCTGGCTCCACGGCCGGCCCGCCGTCGTGTTCAAGTACAGGGGGAAGGCGTCCTTCTTGGCGTGCCGGGCGAACGAGAGCTTGATCCGGTGCGGCGTCGCGCTGTCGGTCCACGTCGAGGCCGTGAGCCGCGTGCGCACGCCGTAGGGCAGCAGCGCCGCCACGGTGTCCAGGTAGCGCAGGCGGTCCAGGACGTGCAGGTTCTCGCCGCCCAGCACGCAGATCTGCTCCTCGGCGAGGAGGAGGGCCGCCGCGGCCATCGCCGTCTCGCCGGCCCTGGCCGCGATGGCGGCGAGCTGGGGCTCGTCCAGGACGGGGACCGTGAGCACCACCGGGTCCTCGCCGGTGGGGGCGCAGGCGGCGACGGCGGCGTACAGCGCCTCGTAGGACACCGGCGTGTCCTGCAGCGGGGTGTAGGGCACGCAGTAGTAGCTGGTGAGGGCGACGGGGCGGCCCTCGTGGTCGCGCCGGTTCGACCAGTCGTGCACGGCCAGCCCGATGTAGGCGCCCTCGTCGTCCACCCTGAGGCAGCTGATCGTCACCTCGGGCGGGGTGACCTGGCCCGGCGACCAGCGGAAGAGGATGTCGTGGAACTCGTCCCGGCTGAACTCGCCCCGGCTGGAGGCGATGATGCCGTAGTCGCCGCCCGCGCCGGAGTCCTTGCCGAACTGGGCCCAGTCGGCGGTGAGCCGCACCACGCCGCTCACCCCGCCTCCCTGCCCTGCCGGTCGGCGGACATCTGCCGCCCGAGCCACAGCATGGGCTCGATCACGTTGATGGGGTGCGCCGGGCCGCGGATCTTGAAGGCGCCGGCGGGCTCGCCGCGGCCGGAGGGGGCGGGCGGCGCGGCGTCGGGCAGCCGGTTCTGGTAGTCGTCCGGGTCGAACCGTCCCGTGGCCGGGTTCAGGTAGAACCCGATGGAGGAGGTCACGAAGAACCTGATGTGGTCCTTCCAGAAATACTTTTTCAGCGTGGGCACGACCATCTTGGCGTACCCGCTGGAGGAGACGCCGCACAATTCCTGGAACAGCTCCTCGGCGTTGTCGCTGTCGATGTGCGGAAAGCCGTAGGGGTCCTCCGGGTTCGGCGTCAGCAGTCCGTTCTCCTGAGCCGTCATGAAGACGCGCGGCTCGTCGAATTTGGTGACGCAAACCGCCAAATAGTGGGGCAAAGTATCACCGGCGAACCGGTTCTTCGAGATCATCCGCCCGGCGAGCTCGGTGAGCACGGTGTTCAGGTAGGTGAACGCGTCGCCCTTCCTGTGCTCGCGCGTGGGATCGAAAAGGTAGACGATGCCCCGGCTTCTCTCCAGGTTCTCCAGCAGCGGCTCGCGCTCGGCCCCCGAACCGGCGCGGTCGGCGCCGAAGAACCCGCCCGGGGCGTCCAGCACCTCCAGCCCGATCCGTTCGGGGCGCGCCCTGCGGAACAGCCCTTTCGGCTGCTTGTCGGGCTGCCTGCTGAAGAACCACTTGTAGTGGCGGAGCGTGACCGTCGCGGGCGGGAACCTCTGCTCCTGGAACGACGTGGTCATGTCGGTGAGGAAGTCCTGGGAGTCGGGATCGTCGGTGAAGATCCGCCACGGGCTGTCGTTGAGGATGAGGGCGATGTTGAGCGCGGCGAGGAAGGTCGTCTTGCCGCAGCCGGGCGCGCCCCAGATCGCGATGTTGTGCTCGGGCGGGGCGGCGCCGTGTCGCTGGTTGGCCATGCTGTACCTCACTATGGTGGGCGGCTACACCGCGATGAACGGGAAGGGGACGGGCTGGACCGGCGGCACGGCCAGGCCGAGCCGGGCGCAGACCTCCTCGGCGTCCGCCGTGGCCAGTTCGGCGGGCGCGCCGCCTCCCAGGCGCGACCAGGCGCGGTGGGCCCGCTCCGCGGGCAGGTCGCAGACGGCGGCGAACGTCACGGCGTGGTCGCGCTCCAGAGCGGTGAGCAGCGACTCCCAGTCGTGCTTGTCCCGGCACGGGATGATCTCGGAGAGGTCCGTCCGCGGCGGGTGCGGCGGACGGTCCCCGACGGTGAGCAGCGCCGCCGGCCCCCGCCCGGCGGCCTCGACCAGCCTGCCCGCCTCGACCAGCATGTCCTCGATCCGCGCGGCGTAGGGATAGCCGCGGGCCATGGCCTCGCGCATCCCCGGCAGCCGACGCTCCTCCAGCCTGTGCAGCGCCTCCTGGGCCTGCTCGGGGGTGACCCGTTCGCACTCGGCCCTGGCGGGCTGCTCGGGGTCGCCCCGGTGCACGGCGTGCGAGCCGTAGGTGACGAGGGACACCCGCAGCCAGCCCTGCGGGCCGTCCGCCACCATGCCGAGGAACCCGCCGACCCACTGCACGCGCGACAGCACGCGCTCGTAGGGCCCGCTGAGCTGGATCGCGCAGATCAGATGCGCCGGGTCGGCGAAGCGGTCCAGCCGGGGCGGCACCGCCGCCACCAGGTCCCCCCAGGGGACCTCGCACCGCTCGGCGGCGTCCGGCAGGCCGTGGAAGCGCACCCTCCCGGGCCGTTCCAGCTCGGCCTGCAGTTTGTACGGCCCCGGCGCGAGCTTGGCCGCGTGCGCGGAGACCAGCCGGGGACGGCGGTGGTCCTCCCACGCCGTGACCGCGAAGACCGTGCCGCGGTCGTCGCTCGGCTCGCACCGCACGGTCAGCTCGACATGGTCGCCCGAGCGCGCCTCGCGGCCGAAGAGGGGGTGTCCCGCGAAGTGGAGCGTTCCCTCCCTGGGGTGCCGCCGGAGCACGACCAGGTCGTAGGGCTGGGTGAGGGGCTCCTCGCTGATGGCCCTGCGCAGCGCGTCCCCGGCGCGCGCGCCCGGCTCGGTGAAGACGCGGGCGCCGGGGTTCGCGGCGCGCAGCACCTCCGCCGCCTGGGCCGCCCGCGGGTCGGCGGGGGAGGCGCACCGCAGGATCACGGTGGTGTCGCCGGGCCGGGGCCGGGGCAGGTCCGCGGCCAGCCGGGCGGCCGCGACGACGCCCCCCTCGCGCGGCACGAGCGGCTCGACCAGGCCGCGGGGGGTGCCGGTGTCGTCCCGGTGGACGTCGAAGACGGTGACGCCCCCGGCGGTGACCTCGAAGACGATGAGATGCCGGGAGCCGGTCAGTTCCGTGACGGCGGTCACGAGAGCTGGGCCGAGCATTTCAAGACCTGACGTGGTCAAATACTGCTCCCCTTGGGTATTAGCAACAAAACGACCATAGGTCCCCATATTGGACGTTTGCCCCCGAGCTGGAGCTCCGGCTATCTAGGCGGCCTCTTAACGGCGACCGCCCGTCGCCTGGTCTTCTGATCAAAATATTCCGGCACATGTATAGCTTAAGCCCACTACAAGGTGATGGTGTTGCCCTGTATCCGATTTATGATGTAGTCAGCCCCAGTCGCCGCGTGATAGCGGGGAGAATAGATGAGAAAGTTCCTAATTGTCCTATCCGGTGCCCGGCCGGAGATCCTCGAACGCTGTCCCACCGACCGCGGCAAGTTCGAGGGCATCGGCGGAGCGGTGCTCACCACCAGCGTGCTGGCCACCATCTCCATGTCCTTCGCCCTCGGCAGCGCCCTCGGTCTCAGCTACTTCGTCGCCGTCCCCGCCGGCATCCTCTGGGGCCTCGCGATCCTGAGCCTGGACCGGTGGCTCGTCGGCTCCATCCCCGCCGAAGGCCGGCGCCGGTGGCGGCTCGCCGTCCCCCGCGTCCTCATGGCCGTGCTGCTCGGCGTGGTCATCTCCACGCCCCTGGTCCTGCAGATCTTCAAGACCGAGATCGACGCGCAGATCGTCGAGATCAGGCAGGAACGTGCCAACGCCTTCACCACCGAGCGGATGAAGGGCGACGCCGGCAAGGAACTGATCCGGCTGCGCGCCGCCGTGGCCGAGCAGGAGAACATCGTCGCCTCCCGCGGCGAGAAGGCGCAGGACCCGCGCAACGACCCGCGGTTCAAGGCCCTGACCGCCGAGCGCGACGCCCAGCAGAAGCAGGCCACCAAGCACTACGACGAACTGCAGTGCCAGCTCTACGGCGGACCCGGGTGCTCCAAGAAGGGCGACGGCGAGCTCGCCCAGGCGAGCAGGGACGCCATGAACAAGGCCAAGAAGCGCGTCGAGGAGCTCAACAAGCAGATCGACGCCCGCAAGAAGGAGCTCACCGCCTCCGACAAGCAGGCCAGGGCCACCCGGCTGGAGTCGGCCACCGAGCAGCTGAAGGAGCTGCGCCCCCAGCTCGCCGCGGCCGAGGAGCAGCAGCGCACGCTGCAGAGCTCCTTCAACGACGAGAACGAGAGCCTCAACGGCCTGCTCATCCGGCTGCGCGCCCTCAACGAGGTCTCCGGCAAGGACGTCACCCTCAACGCCGCCCGCACCCTGCTCTTCCTGCTCTTCCTGCTCATCGAGTGCCTGCCGGTGGCCGTCAAGCTCATGCAGAAGCCGGGCAACTACGAGAAGCTGTTCGAGATGGAGGCCCGCAAGGAGCTGATGGAGGCCCGGACGGGGATGCGGGTCGCCGCGCGGCCCGCGCCGGACGGCGCGCAGGGCCGCCGCACCACCCGGCAGATCTGGGACGCCGAGTCCGCGCTCGACCAGCCGCCGCCGGACCCCACCGTCGTCGGCCCGCCCACCGTCCTGGACGACCCGCAGGAGCACCGGCCCGGCCCGCTGCCGGAGCCGCTGCCGGAGCCGCTGTCCGAATCGCTGTCGGGGCCGCTCAGCATGCCGCACGAGTTCGGCGGCATGGAGGACGAGGCCCTGCGCGGCATGGCGGGCACGCGGGCGCCGGCCGTCTCCAACGCCGCGCGGCCCGAGCGCACCCGCGCCCGCAACCTGTTCCCGGACGACGATGACTGACCGCGCGGCGCCGCCCGCGTCCGCCCGGCTGCTGAGGAACCGCTACCGGCTCCTGCTGCGGCTCGGCAGCGGCGGCATGGGCGACGTCTGGCTGGCCGCCGACCAGGTCCTCGGCCGCCAGGTCGCGATCAAGGAACTGGTCGTCGCCGACGACGGCGAGTCGCTCCCCGTGCGGCGCGAGCGCGCGCTGCGCGAGGCGCGCGCCGCCGCGGGCGTCGAGCACCCCAACGTCGTCGAGATCTACGACGTGTTCGAGGAGCGGGGCCGCCCCTGGATCGTCATGGCCTACGTCAAGGGCCGCTCGCTGCGCGCCCTGATGGACGAGGGCAGGATGGAGGAGCGCGACCTGGCCAAGATCGGGGTCCGCGTCCTCGGCGCCCTGAACGCGGCGCACCGCGCCGACGTCCTGCACCGCGACGTCAAGCCCGCCAACATCCTGATCAGCGAGGCCGGCCGCGTCGTCCTGGTGGACTTCGGCATCGCCCACGTGTCCGGCCAGAGCACGCTCACCTCCCGCAACGGGTTCATCGGCACCGTGGAGTTCATGGCGCCCGAGCGGATCAGGGGCCACGTCCTCGGCCCCGCCTCGGACATGTGGTCCCTCGGCGTCACCTTCTTCTGGGCCCTTGAGGGGTACTCGCCGTTCGGCCGCGGCGACGCGCTGCTCACGATGCGCGCCATCCTCGACGAGGACCCGCCGAAGCCCGTGCGCCCCGGCCCCCTGGCCGACGCGGTGGCGCGCCTCCTTCACAAGGACCCCGAGCGCCGGATGACCGGCCACGAGCTCGACCTGGTCCTGCGCTCGGTCATCGGCGGCGCCTCCCGGCCGCGTCCCAGACCCGGCGGCCCCGCCGTGCCGCCGGCGGCGCACCCGGCCGCCCGCCCGTCGCCCCCGCCCCCGAGCCCTCCGCCCCCCTCGGGTCCGCCAGGCTCGGGTCCTCCGCCCGCCGCTGAACCTCCGCCGTCCGGGCGCCCGGCGGAGCCGTCGCCCGCGCGTCCGGCCGGCCCGCCGGTGGCACGGCAGCGGCCCCGCTCGCCCGCGCCGGCGACGCCCCCCGTGGCCTCCGGATCCGCCGCCCGCTACGCGGCGATGGCCCCCGAGACCGCGGGCGAGCTGCTGGCCGAGGCCGAGCCGCGGTTCGCCGCCGGCGTCCTGCTCGCCCTGCCCGGCGCCAAGGCCGCCGCCGTGCTCGGGGCCGTCCCGCCCAAGGCCGCCGCCGGCATGCTCACGGCCATGGCGCACAGCCCCCGCGAGGCCGCCGCGGTGCTGCGGTTGCTGGCGCCCGCCCACGCCGGGCGCGCCGTCGACTACCTGGACAGGTCCGGCGCCGCCGCCCTGGTCGGCCGCGTGCGGCCCGGCGAGGCCGCGCGGATCCTCGCGCACGCCGGCCCGAAGACCGGGGCGGCCGTGCTGGACGCGCTGGCCGTGAACTCCGTCCTGGTCTCGCTGGTCGAGGCGATGGCGGAGCGGTCGGTGCGGCGGGCCGGCCGCGTGCTCGCCTACGTCCCGCCCGCCAAGGTCGCCACGCTGCTGACCTCCCTGCCGGACGAACTGTCCCGCGCCCTGCTGGACGCCCTGGACCCCTCGGCCCGCGACCGGGTGCGACGCCACCTGGGACGCTGACCCCGTGGGCGTGTGACAGCCGCCTGACAGTCGCATGACAGCCCCGTCATGAAGCGTGGCCGTCCGGCGGCCCGCTCCGATGATCCGAGCATGAGGAGAGCTCGAGCAACGCGCCGCCGTAGGCGAGGAGCGGTCGTGTGGGCCGCGATCAGCGCCCTGGTCATGGCGATCGCGCCCGTGCTCGGGGTGACGCCGCCCGCCGGGGCCCAGGCGGGCTCGATCACCATCGAGGCGCGCGACCTCGCCACGGGCGCGGCCCTGCCGGCGTTCCAGTACCTGGTCAACCTGGACAACTCACGCCTGCCGGACGACCCCGACCCGGCCCTGCGCACCGGCGTCGCCGCCACCGAGAGCAACAGCCCCATCGTCGCCAAGGGCGACCAGAGCAGGCCCGCCGTCGACCTGCCCGACGGACGCTACCTGATCTCGGTCAGGGCCGCCGGCCACAAGATGTGGGGCCGGCACATCACCCTGCCGCGCGACGCGGGGACGGTCCGCGTCGACCTGTCGGAGGCCAGCGAGGCCCACCCGCTGCCCCTGGGCAAGATCCGCGTCTTCGTCTTCGACGACTCCCGGTGGACCAACGGCGCCCCCGACACCGGCGAGGCCGGCCTCGGAGGCTTCCAGGTCACCCTGCGGGAGCAGACCGACTCCCAGGTCTCGGTGAACTACCACAACGAGCCGCTGTGCGGCGGGGACTGCCGCACCGCCTCCGACGGGTTCGTCCAGGTCGACGACCTCGGCCCCGCCACCTACTTCATCTACGTGACGCCCCCCGACCACTGCGGCCGCGACGGTTCCGGCACCTGGACCCAGACCACCACCATCGACGGCGGCGTGGGCCTGCAGGCCGGCGTGGAGGAGGGCAGCGACGGCACCGGCGCGCCCGGCGAGGCCCTGTGGGAGCCGCCGGACCGCCGCACCGGCTACTGGTTCGGCTTCGTCTGCACGGCGACCGACTTCCCCGCGCCCGGCACCGGCTCCATCAGCGGCACCGCCAAGAACTGGAAGGCGTGGCCGCCGTTCGAGGTGCTGTCCACCGCCGAGCCGGTCGAGAGCCCGTACGTGGCCCTGACCAGCAGCGCCAACGACACCACCGTCTACGTGGGCCGCGGCGACGCCGACGGCGGGTTCCGGATCCCGCGCGTGCCGCCCGGCTCCTACATCCTGTCGATCTGGGACGAGCAGCTCAGCTACATCATCCGCTTCCTCCCCGTCGACGTCCCCGCCGGCCGGAACGTGGACCTCGGCGACGTGGGCGTGTCCCGCTGGTTCGGCTGGCTGTCCGGCCACGTCTACCAGGACACCGGCGTCGCCAAGAACGGCGACGCCCTGCCCGCGGGCAGCAAGGCGAACGGCGTCCGCGACTGCGCCGACCTCGGCGACGAGGACACCTGCGAGCCCGCCGTCCCGAACACCGACGTCGACCAGCGCTGGCGCGACGGCTCCATCAAGGACGCGACCTTCACCGACGCGCAGGGCCGCTACGAGTACACCAACGCCGAGGGCGGCCCGCTCGGCAAGTGGTTCATCGGCGAGACCGGCTTCTCCCGCTTCGGCACCACGGGGGCGTCCGTCCACAGCGAGTACGACCGCACCCGCGCGACCCGCGTGCCGACCGACGTCGGCGGCGGCCTGCTGACCAACCAGCTCGTCATCGAGGGCCACCACAGCGAGGTCGACTGGGGCAAGTACCAGTACCGCGACGACGAGCCCGGCCAGATCGTCGGCATCACCTACTTCGCCACCACCCGCAACGAGTTCGACGCGCGCATGCAGGCCCACGAGGACTACGAGCCCGCCATCCCCGGCGTCACCGTGCGGCTGGAGGGCCCCGGCCCCGACGGCGTGCCCGGCACCGCCGACGATCCCGTGCTGAACGAGTACGTCACCGACCACTGGGAGCCATCGAAGGACTGCGACGTCCTCGACAAGGACGGCAAGGACATCGGGCCCCAGCTCCACCCGCTGATCGGCCCCAAGTGCGTCGAGGTCCCCGCCACCGGCAACGAGACCAAGGACGCGGCCTTCGACGGCGGCTACGCCTTCTCCGACTACTGCCCGCCCGCCACCGGCGGCTTCGGCCACTTCGGCGACGAGGGCGAGACCGTCTGCCGCGACGGCAGCGCGCCCGTCCCGCTCGTGGCCGGCACCTACATCACCCACGCCGTCATGCCGGCCGCCGCCGGCGACGACCGGCCGTGCAACCCGGCGGGGGAGAAGTACGTCAGCGGCCCCGGCGGCACCGGCTGCCTGTACCGCCCGGTACGCGAGGAGGACGTCAACGTCGACCTCGGCGCCCAGTTCACCCCGGCCATCCCGCCGCCCGCCTGCGCCGGCGACCCGCACGTCATCGACCAGTCGACGCTGACCTCGCGCAGCCCCTACCACGGCGTCACCCCCAGCCCCTCCCGGCCGCTGTGCGACAAGCGGCTGGTCGTCCTGCAGAACAAGCAGAACGCCAACGCCGACTTCTTCCTGATGACCGCGTTCAAGAACGGCCCGGACGTCGCCGAGCCCGGCCGCATCGTCGGCCTGGTCTCCGACGACATCTACTTCGACCGCGACGCCAAGTCCATCTGGTACGGCGAGCCGCGGCCCATCGGGAAGATCCCCATCGGGATCCGCGACTACAACTGGCGTCTGATCAGCACGGTCACCACCAGCGAGAACGGCTCCTACGAGGCCCTGCTGCCCTCCACCGAGACCTACAACTGCCCCATCCCGCAGGGACCGTGCCCGGGCATGTACGTCGTGGTCGTCAACGACCCCGGCGACAAGGCGCACCCGAACCCCACCTTCAACCCCAACTACCTGACGGCGAGCTTCGCCTGGGACGTGTGGCCCGGCCAGACCGACCAGCTCGACACGCCCCTCGACCCGATCTCCGGCACGGCCTGCGAGCTGCCCGTCAACACCCCCGAGCTGCTCCAGGTGTCCAAGCCGTACGTCACCGCGGGCGACCCGCCCGAGGCGCGCCAGATCACCGTCCAGGGCGACTTCTTCGGCGCCGCACCCGGCTCGGTCGTGCTCGGCGACCCGGCCACCGTCCAGACCCGTGTGCTGACGACCGCCAACGGCGGCATCGTGAGCTGGGGCGATCGCAAGATCGTGATCCGCGTCCCGGCGACCGGCGTCCTGCCCACGCAGATCCGGCCGGGGCCGAAACAGCTCACCGTCCGCACCGCGGCGGGCGTCCCCACGCCCAACGGCCTGACCCTGCACGTGCGCGGCGAGGCCGGCGGCGTCGGCTACCTGCCGCCCGTCGTGAACGTCGCCGGGCCCGGCACCCCGGGCGCGATCCAGAGCGCCGTCAACGCCGCCGCCGACGGAAGCCTGCTCGTGCTCCAGCCCGGCGTCTACCACGAGAACGTCCTGCTCTGGAAGCCGCTCATCCTGCAAGGAGTCGGCCCCGGCGGCCTGGTCGGCGCCCGCGAGCAGCAGGAACGCGCCCCGGAGGACCCGAGGTTCGACATCCCCGGCACCGTCATCGACGGGCGCTTCTTCCATGACAACAAGCCCACCTGGACCGCCGCGCTGGCCGCCGCCGGCACGCTGGCCGGGGTGGACGCCGGCCACCCGGTGTTCGAAGGCGCCGGCATCACGGTCGCCGCCAAGACCCCGACCGCCTTCCCCTCCGGGACGCGCGCGGCCCGCATCGACGGCCTCGCCATCACCACCGGCCAGGGACAGGGCGCCGGAGGCGTCCAACTGCAGGCCTACGCCGCCAACCTGCAGATCACCAACGACGTCCTGGAGAGCGACGGAGGCATCTTCGCCGGCGGCATCGGCATCGGCCAGCCCTACTACGACTCCCACAACACCGGCGTGCGCATCGCCCACGACCGCGTCATGGGCAGCGGCGGCCTCACCCGCTCGGGCGGCATCGGGATCTTCCGCGGCTCCGGCGGCTACGAGATCGCCGACAGCGTCATCTGCGGCAACTTCGGGGTCGAGTACGGCGCCGGCATCTCGCACTGGGGCCTGTCACCCGGCGGCTCCATCCACGACAACAAGATCTACTACAACGACTCCGTCGACTCCGGGGCCGGCGTCACCATCGCCCAGGAGGTCCCCCAGCCCCTGCCCGACGGCACCACCCCGCTCGGCGACGGCTCCGGGGCCGTCGACCTCGACCGCAACGTCATCCAGGCCAACTACTCGGGCGACGACGCCGGCGGCCTGTTCGTCGAGGGCGCGCACACCGCGCGCGTCAACGTCCGCAACAACATGATCGTGGACAACGGGGCGGCCGACCTCGGCGGCGCCGTCCTGCTGGACGACTCCTCCAACGTCGCCCTGGTCGGCAACACCCTGGCCAACAACGTGTCCACCGCCTCCTGCGAGACCTGCGACACCACGCCGCACGCCGCCGGGCTCGCCGCCGAGGCCAACGACCCGCTGTTCCAGGCCACCCTGCCCCCGGGCGCGCCGAAGTTCTCCGACCCGGTCGCGCTGTTCGACAACATCTTCTGGCACAACCAGGCCTACACGCTCAGCCACCCCGGGCCCGGCGCCACGCTGGTCTCCGAGGGCTACATCGACATGGAGGTGCACGGCACCACCGGCGCCGCCGACACCTTCACGCCGCGCTACTCGCTGCTCGGCGCCGCGACCATCCGCGGCTCGGACGGGGCCGACCACCCGCTGCCCGGCGGCCAGGGCAACATCGTCGGCCAGGACCCGCAGTTCGTCCTGCCCTACACGCTGGAGCTGGCGGTCGCGGGCTCGCGCCTCGACCCGCAGATGGCAGCGGTCACCATCACCGGACAGGACCCGCCGGTCGGCCTCGCCGGCGACTACCACCTCAGGCCGACCTCACCGGCGATCAACAAGGGCCCGGCCTACGGCGACTACCCGGCCCCCAGGACCGCGACCAGCATCCCGGCGCCCACCGTCGACATCGACGGCCAGGCGCGCCCGGCCTCCCCCCAGCCCCTTCCCTTCGATCTTGGCGCGGACGAGGTGCGATGACATGAGACGAAGGGACCTTCTCAAGGCGGGAGCCCTCACGGGCGGCCTGCTCGTCGGAGGGCGGGCCCTCACCGGCACCGCCCAGGCCGCCGGGCAGACCACGATCTCCCTCGCCGGGACCGACGGCCACATCATCCTCCCCGGCCGGGCCCCGCTGTACGTGTTCGGGTTCGTCGCGGTGCCGGCGACCATGTCCGTCAACGACCTGGTCGCCACCTACAAGGGCAAGGCGCGGCATGTCTCGCCCGTCCTGGACGTCAAACAGGGCGACGACGTCTACATCACCCTCACCAACCTCGGGCTGGTCGGCCGTCCCGACCTCGTCGACTCCCACACCATCCACTGGCACGGCTTCCGCACCCCCACCGCGCTGTTCGACGGCGTGCCCGAGGTGTCGGTCGGCGTGCCGATCCACCGCCGGTTCACCTACTACTACCGCCCGCACGACCCGGGCACGTACATGTACCACTGCCACTTCGAGGACGTCGAGCACGTGCAGATGGGCATGACCGGCATCGTCTACGTCCGGCCCGCCCAGGACGGCGACCCGGCCCCGGACCCGCTGCACCGGACCACGTCCTACGCCTACAACGACGGCGACGGCTCCACCGCCTACGACCGGCACTTCGCGATCCTGCTCAACGAGATCGAGGAGCGCGAGCACGACGCCGACGAGCTGATCCAGGAGTTCATCTTCACCGACTACGACCCCCAGTACTTCACGATGAACGGCCGGGTCTACCCGCAGACCGTCCTTCCTGCGGGCGACCCCTCGCTGCCCTACCAGCCGGTCTCGTCGCTGATCCAGGCCAACCCCGGCGACCGGGTGCTGCTGCGGCTCGCCAACCTCGGATACCTGCAGCACGCGATGCAGCTCCCGGGGATCCCGCTGAAGGTCGTCGGCGAGGACGCCACGCTCCGCAAGGCGCCGTACGTCACCAACACCCTCTACATGGGCCCCGGCGAGGCGCGCGACGTGCTGTTCACCGCCCCGCCGTTCAACCCCTCCGCGCCGGTCGCCTCCGACGCCCGGGGAGCGTACAACACCTATCTGTTCAAGAACCGGGACTTCCGGCGCCTGACCAACCGCGGCGCTCCGGGACTCGGCGGCATGGTGACGGAGGTCAGGGTGTACCAGGGATCGCCGCTGCCCGCGCAGACCGTGGTGGGGGAGACCTATGCGTAGGCACCTGCGCAGGGCGGCGGTCGTGGCCGCCGCCCTGCTGGTCGCGTTCGCGCCCAGCGCCGAGGCCCAGGCCCCGGCGCCGCCGCGCCAGGGGATGGTCTGCGCAGACGGCCCCGACTTCGACCTGACGGCGACCCGCGGCTACGCCGAGACCCCGGACGGCAACAGCGTCCTGATGTGGAGCTACGCCCCCACCGGCGGCGCCTTCCAGAGCCCCGGCCCCGTGCTCTGCGTCGAGCAGGGCGCGACGGTCACGGTCCGCCTGCGCAACGACCTCACCGAGCCCGTCTCGATCGTCTTCCCCGGCCAGACCGGGATCCAGGGAAGCGGCAGCCCCGGACTGCTCGCCGACGAGGCTCCCCCCGGCGGCCAGGCCACCTACACCTTCACCGCCGGCGAGCCCGGGACCTACGTCTACGAGAGCGGCACCGACCCCGCCAAGCAGGTCGAGATGGGCCTCTACGGCGCGCTCGTCGTCCGTCCGGCCGGGCACCCCGACTACGCCTACGACGCGGCGACGCGGTTCGACCCCCGCCGCGAGTACCTGCTGCTGCTCAGCGACATCGACCCCGACCTGCACCACGCCGTGGAGACCGGCGCCCCCTACGACTTCGGGACGCTGCGCAGCCGGTACTTCGCCATCAACGGGCGGCAGTTCCCCGACACCCTCCAGGACAACGGCGTCTCCTGGCTGCCCGCGCAGCCGTACGGCGCGCTCGTCCGCGTCAAACCCTACGACGCGACCGGCAACCCGCTGCCCGCGCTGATCCGGATGGCCAACGTCGGCACGCTCAACCACCCCTTCCACCCGCACGGCAACCACATCAAGGAGATCGCCCAGGACGGCAGGCCGCTGCGGACCCCGGCCGGCGGCGACGCCTCCGGCGACCACTTCGCCGCCACCATCGGCACCGGCCAGACCGAGGACTACCTGTTCTCCTGGACCGACCAGGACTCCTGGGACGCCGGGAGCAACCCCCTGCCGTCCTCCGTGGCCGCCCCCGACTACCGCAACCTGGACTTCAAGGGCGGCGACACCTGGTCCAGCGGCGGCGCCTACCTCGGCGCCAAGGGCACCCTGCCCGTGGGCACCACCTCGCAGAACATCTGCGGCGAGTGGTACTTCCCCTGGCACAGCCACGCGCTCAACGAGTTCACCAACTACGACGCGGGCTTCGGCGGCATGGCCACCCTGCTACGGGTGGACCCGCCCGGCGGGTGCGCCGCCGCCGCGGGCTCCGCCGCCGTCACGGCCGGCGTCCTGGACTCCGGCAACGTCGCCGCGCTCGCCGCCGCCGACGCCTCCTACTACCGGGTCGGCTCCACCACCACCGGCGCCAGGACCACCGACTGGTACGGCGGTTTCGCCGGCGTGCCCGCCGGGTCCACCGCGCTCACCGTCACCTACACCGGCCGCGACTCGATCGCCGCGCTCCCCACCACGCTGTGGATCTGGAAGTGGTCCACCGGCACATGGACCCAACTCGGCCCCGCCGCCACGATCGGCACCACCGACACCACCCTGACCAGAACCGTCCCGGCCCCCGAGTCCCCCTACATCGGAACAGGCGCCAACGCCGGCAAGGTCCGCGTCCGCGTCCTCACCACCGGCGCCGCCACCCCCTTCGTGACGCAGGGCAACCTGCTCAAACTCACCTACGACGCGCCATGAGTCCCAACACGCGCACAACCCACGCCCAAGCGGGACGCCCTCCCCAAGCTGATCTACGACGCGCCATGAGGACAAGAATGCGTGCTCCCCGATCTCGCGTGTGGCCCACCGACGACCGACGCCACGCCACAAGCGCGACAGCGCGTGCGGTCCGGCTCCGCGCGGGCCTCCTCCGCCAAGGTCGGTCGCGCCCCGTCATGAGGACCGTGATGCGGCGGGTCCTGGTGCCCATCCTGGTCGCGGCGGGCCTGACCGTCCCGGCCTCGCCCGCCCACGCGGCCGACGTCGCGATCGACCTCTGCGCCGCCGCGGGCACCCTCACGCTCCCCGGCCCGGTCACCGTGAACGTCTGGGGCTTCGCCCGGGCCGGCTCCGGCGGCTCGTGCGCGGGCGTCACACCCTCGGTGCCCGGCCCGGTCCTCACGGCCGGACAGGGCGACCAGGTCTCGGTCGTCCTGCGCAACACCCTGGACACCCCGGTGTCCCTGGAGATCCCAGGGGTCTCGTTCGGCCAGGGCGCACGCGTCACCGCCCCGCCGGACGGCACGGCCACCGCCACCTTCACCGCGTCCGCGCCCGGCACCTACCTCTACCAGGGGACCGAACGGCAGCTCCCGATGGGACTGTACGGCGCGCTCATCGTCCGCCCCGCGGTGGCGGGCCGTGCCTACGAGCCGGCCTCCACCGCCTACGACCGCGAGGCGCCCCTGGTGCTGTCCGCCATCGACCCGGCCTTCAACGCCGCGCCGCTGTCCGCCGACCTCTACCGGTACGCGCCCAAGTTCTGGCTCGTCAACGGCAAGGCGTACCCCGACACCGACCCCGTGCACGGCGTGGCGCCGGGGACCAAGGTGCTGCTGCGCTACCTCAACGCGGGCTTCGACAACACGACGATGCGGCTGCTCGGCGCCTACGAACGGGTGATCGCCCGAGACGCCCGCCCACTCGCCGCCCCCTTCGACGCCACCGCCGAGACCATCCCGGCCGGCGGCACCGAGGACGCCGTGGTCACCGTCCCCGCCTCGGGCACCCGCTTCCCCCTCTACAACCGCCAACTCCACAAGACCATGCTGACCTTCCTCCAGATCCCGTGACCCCGCCACCTCAGGAGAGCCCTGCACCGGGCCGGGGGATGACCGGGCACGCGCCCGAGCGGGGGAGGACCGGGCGCACGTGGCGGCTGGCCCTGCTCGCCATCGTCCTCACCGTGGCGGCAGGAGCGACCCCTCTCGGACCCCCGCCCGGAACGGCCGGTCCTGCCTCCGCCGACGCCCTTGCCACCGCCCCCGCCCTCACCGGCCAGACCTCGCGGCGTCCCGGCGTCCTGGCCGTCGACGCCAGGACCGCGCTGCGGCGCCCCTCCGTCGCGGCGGACGACCTGCCCGGCCGGGCGGGAGTCCGGCTCGTCCGGGTGGCGGTGAGCGGCGGCGGGGGACTGGTCGACCTGCGCTTCCAGGTCCTCGACCCCGCGAAGGCCCAGGCCCTGCACGACGCCGCCACCCCGCCCATCCTCGTCGACGAGACGTCCGGCGTGATCGTCAAGGACCTCTACATGGGCCACTCCCACACCGGCCCCTACAAGGCCGCCGTCACCTACTACCTGGTCTTCATCAACCCCGGCAACTGGATCCGCCGTGGCACCAAGGTCACCGTCCTCCTCGGCGCCACCCAGGTCCCCCATGTCCCCGTCTCGTGACAACCCCCACCCAAGCGGCCCGCGCCACACTCCACCCGACCCACCCCGAACGCTCGAATCCACGCCCCGACGCGGACAAGCGCGAGGCATCGTGGAGCGTGTCCGCGCCGTTTTGATGGCAGGGCTGGTAGCGGGGTTGGCCGTGGTGTTGTGGGCGTCGCCGGCGCGGGCGCACGCCGAGCTGGTCGAGTCCGACCCGATCGCCGGGGCGGCCCTCCCCGAGGCGCCGCGTGCCGCCGTCCTGGCGTTCAGTGAGCGTGTCGCGCCGCGGCTCAGTTCGGCGCGGCTCCTGGACGGCTCGGGCCGTGTCCTTCCCGGCGCGAGGACCGTCGCCACCGGCGACCGCCTCACCGTCGAGCTTCCCCGCCTGGCCGTGGGCGCCTACGGCATCGCCTGGCGCGTCGTCTCCGAGGACGACGCGCACACGACCGACGGCGTCCTGCTCTTCACCGTGGGATCGGCGCCCCCGTCGGCCCTGGCGTCCGCCTCGTCGCCGTCCTCCGGCCCCCGGCCCTTCGACGTGGCGCTGCGCTGGGCGCGCCTGTGCCTGCTCGCCGGGTTGGCCGGCGGCCTGTCCACGGCCGGGTTCGTCCTCCGCCGGGTCCGCCCGCCGGTACCGCCCCTGCGGGTCGCCGCGGCCCGGCACCGCCTGGTCACGTTCGCCGCCGCCTGCGCCGCCCTCGCCGTCGCCGCCGGCCTCGCCGAACTCGCCGGAAAACCCCCCGCCCCCCAGTGGGAACGACTATGGCTCGCCCGCACCACGGCTCTGGCCATCCTCGCCGCCTACGCCCTGGCCCTCCGCCGCGCGACCTCCCACCACGCCAGATCCCTGCGAACCACGGCCACCCTCCACCCGGCCCCTTCCCGACCCTCTACCGCATCCGGGCTTCCATCCGCCGTCACCACCTCCACCATCCAGGAACGTCTCGCCATCCTCACCACCGCTCCCGAACGCGACACCTCCCCGGCGGCGGGCTACGGGGAGAGTTCGGCAGCGGTCTCGGTGGCGCAGGTCCCTGTGGCGGGGATGCCTGGTGACGGGGCCGTGGGCGGCTTGGCCGGGGGAGGGCCGCAGGTGGCAGCCAGGGAGCCGTTGCTCGTGAGGTGGCCGGTGGCCGGGGCCGTGCTCGCCGTACCGGCGACGGGCGTCGTGGTGACGGCCGAGGCATGGGCCGGGCACGCCGCCGCTCTCGGCGCTCCGGCGGTCGCCGCAGACGCCGTCCACATTCTGACCGCCCTGCTCTGGCTGGGCACGGTCACCGCGCTCGCCGTCCTGTTCGCGGCGAGCCCGGGGGACGGCCGCCCGCTGGTCCGCGCCTACCGTGCCCCCCTCACCCGTCTCGCCCTGGCGGGCGCCGTCCTGGCCGGGCTCACGGGCCTCCTGCACGCCCTGCTCCAGCTGGCCCCCTCCGCCGCCCCCCTGACCTCGCCGTACGGCAGGACACTGCTGGTGAAGGGCGCGATCGTCATCGTGGTGGCCGCCCTCGGCCTGACCGGCGCCCTCCGCTCCCGCGAACCCCGGCCCCTGGACGCGGTCCGCCCTCGCGGAAGCCGGGTGGCCGCCAAGGCCGTGTTCGCCCTGGCGGGCACCCTTCACTCCCGGAAGCCGGGGTACTCGGGCGTGCTCGGCTCTCGCGGGCACGGACGCAAGGCGACCCCCGAGGCGACCCCCTTCCGCTCCCGCGAACGGAGACGGGGAGACGCCCTTCCGTCCCACGAGGGGACGTCGGCGGACGTCCTTGGCGCGCGGACGCGCGGGCGGTGGGTGGCCGCCGAAGCCGTGGCGGGGGCCGTGCTGCTGCTGGCCGCGGGAACCCTCGCCGAGACCAGCCCCTCGCGGCGGCCCCCGGTTCCCGTGGCGGCGCGCACCCGTAGCGCGACCGTGACCGTGGACGACCTGGTCGTGGGCCTTTCGGTGACCCCCAACCGGGCGGGCGTCAACGGTTTCACCGTCACCGCCACCAGCTCGCGCCGCCCCGCGCCCGCGCCCATCGACGGCGTCGCGCTGGAGCTCCCCTCGGGCGGCACCGTGCTCCGTCCGACGGACCCCGGCCGTTACTTCGGCACCGCCGCCCTGAACCTGCTCGGCCCGGTACGGCTGACCATCGTGGTCCACCGCGCGGGCGCCCGCCTGGAAGTCCCCATGGTCTGGACCGTCGGATGAGACGCCCGCTCGCCATCGCCTTCCTCGTCCTGCTCGCGACCGCGCCCGCCCTCCCCGCGGCGGCCGTCGAGGCGGCCCCCAAGACCCCGGTGATCGTCGTGCTCAAGGACCAGGCGGACCCTGCCTCCCTCACCCGCGGCACACCCGGACGGCACGGGCGCAGGGCCGCCGTGGAACACGGGCTGCGGGCCAGGGCCGCGGCCGGGCAGAAGGACCTGCTGGCGCTGCTCCGCGCCCGCCGCTCCGAGGGCCTGGTCTCCGCCATCACCCCGCTATGGATCGTGAACGGCGTCGCGGTGACCGCCACCCGGCGGGTCCTGGCGGAGCTGGCCGCGCGTCCCGAGGTGCGCGAGATCCGGCCGGACCTGACGATCGCGGCTCCGGCGCTCGCCCGGTCCGCCGCCCCCGCCGAACCCGGCGTCGCCCGGGTCGGAGCCCCCGGCCTGTGGGACCTCGGGTACCGGGGGCAGGGCGTGGTCGTGGCCGCCCTGGACACCGGCGTGGACTCCACCCACCCCGACCTGGCCGGCCGCTTCCGAGGCGGCGCCCAGAGCTGGTACGACCCGAACGGCGAGCACCCGTCCACGCCCGTGGACGTGAACGGCCACGGCACCGCCACCATGGGCGTCATGGTCGGCGGCGACGCGGGCGGCACCGCCGTGGGCATGGCGCCGGACGCCCGCTGGATCGCCGCGAAGATCTTCAACGACCGGGGCGTGGCCACCGCCACCGGCATCCACCTGGCCCTGCAGTGGGCGCTGGACCCGGACGGCGACCCCGCCACCCCCGACGGGGCCGACGTCGTGAACAACTCCTGGACCGGCGCGACGACCGGATGCTCCCTTGACTTCCAGCTCGACCTGCGCGCCCTCCGCGCGGCCGGAGTGCTCCCGGTGTTCGCGGCGGGCAACTCCGGCCCCGAGCCCGGCTCGGTGCGCGCGCCCGCCGGCGACCCCGAGGCGTTCGCCGTCGGCGCCACCGACACGGCCGACGCGCTGGACCCGTCCAGCGGCCGCGGGCCCTCCGCCTGCCCCGGCGCGATGGCCCCGGCCCTGACCGCGCCGGGGGTGGACGTCAGGACCACCGACCTCTACGGCCTCTACACCGTCGCCTCGGGCACCTCTCTGTCCGCGCCGCACGTGTCGGGCGCCCTGGCCCTGCTGCTCAGCGCCTACCCCGACCTGGACGCCGACCGCCAGGCGGCGGCGCTGCGCGCGGGCGCGGCCGACCTCGGCGGCGCGGGCTTCGACGACGATTACGGAAGTGGCAGGCTGGACGTCCTCGCCTCCTATCGATGGCTCGCCTCCGCGCCCGGTTTCACGCTGGCCGCCACCCCCGCGTCCGCGACCGCCCAGGTGGGCGGGAGCGCCTCCTACACGGCCGTCGTCGCGGCGATGAACGGTTCCACCGACGAGGTGACCCTGTCGGCGACGGGCCTGCCCGCCGGGACGACCGCCGCCTGGACGCCCCCGAGCGTCACGGGCACGGGCGAATCCCGGCTCACGGTGACCGTCCCCCCGGAGACACCCCCCGGCGCCTATCCCTTGACGATCACCGGCACCTCCGGAAGCGCGACCCACTCCCGGCAGGTCACCCTGGTGGCCGCCACCGGCGACTTCACCCTCGCGGCCACGCCCGCCACCCTGTCGGCCCCCCGCGGCGGCTCGGCGAGCAGCATCGTCTCGGTCGCGCTCACCTCCGGCTCCGCCCCGAGCATCTCCCTTTCGGCGACCGGCCTGCCCGCGGGCACCACGGCGACCTTCGCCCCGAACCCGGTCACCGCCCCCGGCACCTCCCGCCTGACCGTACGCACCACCTCGTCGACCCCCCGCGGCACGTTCACCGTGGTCGTCACCGGAACCGCGGCCCCCCTCGCCCGCCGCACGACGATCACGTTCACCGTGCGCTGAGTCACGAGGCCGCGGCGGCCTCGCGGCGGGCGCGTTCGGCGAGGGCGTGTTCGTCGGTGCGGGCGTCGTAGGTGCGGAAGCGGGGGAGGGCGGCGGCCATCGCGGCGACCGCGCCCATGCACAGCAGGCCGCCGACGCCCAGGGAGAAGCGGGCGCCGCCGGCCTGGGCGAGGAGGCCCGCCCGCGCGTCGCCGAGCATCGGGCCGGTGGAGTACGACAGCAGTTCGATGCCGGCGAGCCGGCCGCGGTACTCGTCGGGGATGGTCTGGTTCCAGATCGTGCCGCGGAACACGCCGCTGATCATGTCGGCGCCCCCGGCCAGCGCGAGGAACGCCGCCATCAGCCAGATGTTGGGCATGATCGACGCCAGGACCACCCCGGCTCCCCACAGCGCCGCCGCGACGATCACCGCGCGGCCGTGGCGGTGGATGTGGGACGTCCAGCCTGAGGTGAGCGAGGCGATCACCGAGCCGACGCCGCCCGCCGCGTACAGCACGCCGAGCGCGGCGGGCGCGCGCAGCTCGTCGGCGAGGAAGGGGTAGAGGGCGTTGGAGAAGGCGAACACCATGGCGGCGATGTCGACCAGGTAGGTGCCCATGAGGTCGGGCCGGCGGACGGCGTAGCGCACACCTTCGACGAGGGAGCGCAGCGAGGCGGTGCCGTCCTCGCGGATCAGCGGGACGGGCCGCACGCGGACGAGCAGCACCAGCGACAGCACGAAGGTGACCACGTCCACGCCGTAGGAGACGGCCGGGCCGAGGGCGACGACCACGACGCCGCCGACCGCCGGGCCCACGATCATGCCGGCGTTGCGGGCCAGGGACTGGATCGCGAACGCGGCGCCCATCTGGTCCAGCTTGAGCACCCGGTTGATGATCGCCTGTTCGCTCGGCTGCCGCAGGCTGCTGAGCCCGGCGGCCAGCGCGGCCACCACGTACAGGACCGGGATCTGCGCGGCGCGGGGGAGCAGCACGGCGTTGGCCACCAGCAGGAGCGAGGTGACGCACAGGCCCGCCTCGGCCCAGATGACGATCTTGCGCCGGTCCAGCGCGTCGGCGATCGCGCCTCCCCACAGCCCGCACACCACCATGGGCACGAACTCCGCCAGGCTGACCAGGCCGACCGCGACGTAGGAGCCGGTGAGCTGCTTCATCTGGTACGGCACGGCGACCATGGTGAGCACGCTGCCGAACATGGAGATCATGCTGGAGCCGAGCAGCAGCCGGAAGTCTCGGGACTCCCGCAGGGGGCTCACGTCGAGACGCAGCCGCGCCAGCAGCGTTCTCAGGGATCGGGAAGGACCGTCGGACACAGGCGGCAGTGTGGAGGGCGCGCCGCGCCGCGGGCAACAGGTTTTCCCCGCCCGGCGCGCCGCCTCACAATCCCAGCGTCTCCTTGCGCAGCAGCGTCTTGAGGATCTTGCCACCCGGGTTGCGGGGCAGTTCGGCCTCGCGGAACCAGTACCGGACGGGGATCTTGAACGGCGCCAGCGTCCCGCCGAGGAAGCCCGACAGCTCATCGGCGGTCGCCGTGGCCCCGTGCCGCAGCCGCACGACCGCCCCGACCTGCTCGCCGAGTTCCTCGTCGGGGATGCCGATCACGGCGGCGTCGTCCACGTCGGGGTGCTCGAACAGGGCCGCCTCGACCTCCGCGCAGTACACGTTCTCGCCGCCGCGGATGACCATGTCCTTGGCGCGGTCGACGATGTAGACGTACCCCTCCTCGTCGACCCTGGCCAGGTCGCCGGTGTGCAGCCAGCCCGCGGCGAAGGTCTCCGCGGTGGCCTCCGGCCTGTTCCAGTACCCGGCGATGACGTTCGGCCCGCGCAGGCACAGCTCGCCGACCTCGCCGGTGGGCACCTCGTCGCCGAGCGGCCCGCAGACGCGCACGTCGCACACCGCGAGCGGCAGGCCGATGCTGTCCGGCCTGGCCAGGTAGGCGGGGCCGCTGTTGTAGATGGCGAGCGCGGTGGTCTCGGTCATGCCGTACCCGTTGGACGCCTGCCGCCGGGGCAGCCGGTCGCCGATGCGCTCCAGCAGCTTGGGCGGGGCGGGTGCGCCTCCGTAGCTCACCCCGCCAAGGCTGGATATGTCGTACTTATCCAGGTCGGGGTGGGACAGGAGCTGCCAGGTGTTGGTGGGCACACCCGTCATGATCGTGACCTTCTCGCGCTCGATGAGGGCGAGGGCCTCCCCGGGATCCCACTTGTACATCAGCACGAGCCCGCCTCCGGTGAACAGGGTCGGCGTCAGCACCGCGAAGCACCCGGTCGCGTGGAAGAGCGGCACGGTGAGCAGGGTTATCCGGCGCGTGGCGGCGGCCGAGGAGGGGTCCTTGCCCGCCAGGACGACGCTGCGCAGCAGCGCGTACGCCACGCTCATCGGCGACTGGCCGAGGTTGCGGTGGCTGCCGAGCGCGCCCTTGGGCAGCCCGGTCGTGCCGGAGGTGTAGAAGATCGTGGCCGGGTCCTCGGGCTCCAGGTCGACCGCGGGGAGGGTCACGCCGGCGCGCACCTCGCCGAGCACCTCGGAGAACTCCCGCGCCCCCGCGGGCGGCTCGCCGGAGAGCCGGGCGACGATCATCGGGACGCCCGTCGCCGCCAGCCGCGCGGCCCGCTCGCCGTCGGTGATGACCAGCCGCGCCCCGGAGTCCGTCACGCCGTACTCCAGCTCCTGCGCCGTCCACCAGGCGTTCAGCGGCACCGCGATCGCCCCGGCGGCGAGCACGGCCGAGAAGGCGATGATCCACTCGGGGTAGTTGCGCATGGCGATCGCGACGCGGTCGCCCTTGCTCACGCCGTACTCCCCGGCGAGCCGGTGCGCCAGCGTGGCCGCCCGCCGGTAGTGCTCCTCGAAGGTGAGGCGCTCGTCCTCGTAGACGACGAAGACCTTCTCGCCGTGGAGGCGGCTGTTCTCCAGCAGGGCCCGGAACGTGAGCGGGGCGTGCCGCCACGTCCGCACGCGCGCCCCGCCGGCCTCGATCTCCTCCATCTCGAAGAGCTGTCCGGGACCGGTCAGCCGTGCCAGGGCCTGCTCGTGCGTGACAGTCATGCGCCGTGACTCCCGAGGAGTAGTGCGAGTGCCTTTCCCCGACGATACCGACCGGTAAGTACGGCGAACAGGGGCCGCGCGGCCGGAGGAAGTCTTGCATAATGATGCTGAGCGATGCATACTCTCTCCCAGGCAGGTTCATGAGGGGCAGTGCATGAATATGCAAAAAAGGGGGAGCGGATGAAGGCGGCGATCGCCGGAGCCAGCGGCTACGCGGGAGGCGAGCTGCTGCGCCTGCTCCTCGACCACCCCGCCATCGAGATCGGCGCCCTCACGGCCGGCTCCAGCGCCGGCGACCCGCTCGGCGCCCACCAGCCGCACCTGCCCTCGCTGGCCGGCCGCGTGCTGCTCGACACCACCCCCGAGGCCCTCGCCGGCCACGACGTCGTCTACCTCGCGCTGCCCCACGGCCACTCCGCCGCCGTCGCCGAGATCCTCGGCGACGACACGCTCGTCGTCGACTGCGGCGCCGACTTCCGCCTCCAGGACGCCGCCGCCTGGGAGCACTTCTACGGCGGCCCCCACGCCGGGACCTGGCCGTACGGCCTCCCCGAGCTGCCCGGCCAGCGCGACCTGCTCAAGGGCGCCCGCCGCGTGGCCGTCCCCGGCTGCTACCCGACCTCGGTCACCCTGGCCCTGTTCCCCGCCTTCGCCGCGGGCCTGGCCGAGCCCGACGTCGTCGTGGTCGCCGCCAGCGGCGCATCCGGCGCGGGCAGGTCCCCCAAGCCGCACCTTCTCGGCAGCGAGGTCATGGGCTCGGCCACCGCCTACGGCGTCGGCGGCACCCACCGCCACACCCCCGAGATGGAGCAGAACCTCTCGAGGGTCGCCGGCCGGCCGGTCACGGTGTCCTTCACCCCGGTCCTGGCCCCGATGAGCCGCGGCATCCTCGCCACCTGCACCGCGCCCGCCGCTCCCGGCCTGACCGCCGCGGCGCTGCGCGAGGCGTACGCCGCGGCGGTCGAACACGAGCCGTTCCTGCGCCTGCTGCCCGAGGGCGTCTGGCCCGCCACCTCCATGACCCTCGGCTCCAACACCGCCGCGCTCCAGGTGACCCTCGACGAGCGGGCGGGCCGCGTCGTCGCCGTCATCGCCATCGACAACCTCACCAAGGGCACCGCGGGCGGGGCGATCCAGAGCACCAACATCGCCCTCGGCCTCGCGGAAGAACTCGGCCTTCCC
The DNA here is from genome assembly GCF_014200435.1 of Sphaerisporangium krabiense. Lineage (NCBI taxonomy): Bacteria > Bacillati > Actinomycetota > Actinomycetes > Streptosporangiales > Streptosporangiaceae > Sphaerisporangium > Sphaerisporangium krabiense. Next base: position 1,172,001 of record NZ_JACHBR010000002.1, read on the forward strand.
CTCAACGGAGTCGCACCATGAGCGAGCCCACCACGCCAGGACCCACCTTCGGGGGGCACGCGTGAGCGTCACCGCCCCCCTCGGCTTCCGCGCCGCCGGCGTCACCGCCGGGCTCAAGCAGCGCGGCGCCCGCGACATCGCCCTCGTCGTCAACGACGGCCCCTCGCGCGCCGCCGCCGGCGTCTTCACCCGCAACCGCGTCCAGGCCGCGCCCGTCCTGTGGAGCCGGCAGGTCCTCACCGGCGGCAGGGTCAGGGCCGTCGTCCTCAACTCCGGCGGCGCCAACGCCTGCACCGGCCCGGCCGGCTTCCAGGACACCCACGCCACCGCCGAGAAGGTCGCCGAGCTGCTCGGCGACTCCGCCGGCGAGGTCGCCGTCTGCTCCACGGGGCTGATCGGCGAGCGCCTGCCGATGGACCTGCTGCTGCCGGGCGTCGAGGCCGCGGCGGGCCAGCTCTCCCGGGACGGCGGCCTGGCCGCCGCCGACGCCATCCGCACCACCGACACCGTCACCAAGATCTCCTTCCGCAGGGGAGAGGGGTACATGGTGGGCGGCATGGCCAAGGGCGCCGGCATGCTCGCCCCCGGCATGGCCACCATGCTCTGCGTGATCACCACCGACGCCGACGTGCCCGCCGCCGAGCTGGACCGGGTGCTGCGCGCCGCCGTGTCCGTCACCTTCGACCGCCTGGACACCGACGGCTGCATGTCCACCAACGACACCGTCCTCCTGCTCGCCAGCGGGGCCTCCGGCGTCACGCCCGCCCCCGGCGAGCTGGAGCGGAAGGTCACCGAGGTCTGCGCCGACCTGGCGCGCCAGCTTCTGGTCGACGCCGAGGGCGCCACCAAGGCCATCGCCATCGAGGTCGTCGGCTCCGCCTCCGAGGCCGACGCCGTCGAGGTCGGCCGCGCCGTCGCCAGGTCCAACCTCCTCAAGTGCGCCATCCACGGCGAGGACCCGAACTGGGGCCGCGTCCTGTCGGCGGTGGGCACCACCGGGGCCGCCTTCGAGCCCGACCGCGTCAACGTCGCGATCAACGGCATCTGGATCTGCCGCGGCGGCGCGGCCGGAGACGACCGCGCCAAGGTCGACCTGCGGCCCCGCGACGTCACGATCACCATCGATCTGTCCGCGGGACCGCACTCCGCGACCGTCCACACCACCGACCTCACCGCGGAGTACGTCCACGAGAACTCGGCGTACTCGACATGAGCGCCCCCGGCGAGACCACCGGGACCGGCCCCCTGCGCGCGCCGCACGCCAAGGCGGCCGTCCTCATCGAGGCCCTGCCGTGGCTGGAGCGCTTCCGCGGCCGCACGGTCGTCGTCAAGTACGGCGGCAACGCCATGACCGACGAGTCCCTGCGCCGGGCGTTCGCCGACGACATGGTCTTCCTCCTGCACGCCGGCCTCAAGCCCGTCGTCGTGCACGGCGGAGGGCCCCAGATCAACGCCCACCTGGACCGCCTCGGCATCGAGAGCAGCTTCACCGCGGGGCTGCGCGTCACCACGCCCGAGGCCATGCAGGTGGTGCGCATGGTGCTGGTCGGCCAGGTCAACCGCGACGTCGTCGGCCTGATCAACCGGCACGGCCCCTTCGCCGTCGGCATGTCGGGCGAGGACGCCCACCTGCTGACCGCCGTGCGCAAGCACGCGCAGGTCGATGGCCGTAAAGTGGACATCGGCCAGGTCGGCGACATCGTCAAGGTGGAGGCCGGGGCCGTGCGCGCCCTGCTGGACGACGGCCGCATCCCGGTCGTGTCCTCCATCGCCCGCGGCGAGGACGGCGAGGTCTACAACGTCAACGCCGACACCGCCGCCGCGGCCCTCGCGGTCGCGCTGGAGGCGGAGAAGCTCGTCGTGCTCACCGACGTCGAGGGTCTGTACGCCGACTGGCCCGCCTCGGGCGACGGCGGCGCCGCCGCCAAGGTCATCAGCCACATCACCGCACCCGAGCTGAAGGCGCTGCTGCCGAGCCTGTCCAGCGGCATGGCGCCCAAGATGGAGGCGTGCCTGACCGCCGTCACCGGCGGCGTGCCGCAGGCGCACGTCCTGGACGGCAGGGTGCCACACTCGGTGCTGCTCGAAATCTTCACGGACGAGGGGATCGGAACCATGGTGTCGCCGGAGGCCCGGTCATGACCGGCCAGGGCGCGAGCGCGGGCTCGCTCCAGCAGCGCTTCGAGGCGTCGTTCATGCCCACCTACGGCGTGCCGCCCGTGGTGCCGGTGCGCGGCGAGGGCTGCCACGTGTGGGACGCCGACGGCGCCCGCTACCTCGACCTCATCGCGGGCATCGCGGTCAGCTCCCTCGGCCACGCGCACCCCGCGCTGGTCGAGGCCGTCACCCGCCAGGTCGGCGCCATCGCCCACACCTCCAACCTGTTCGTCAACGAGCCCGAGGTCCTGCTCGCCGAGCGCCTCCTCGGCCTGCTGAAGGCCCCGGCCCGCGTCTTCATGGCCAACTCCGGCGCCGAGGCCAACGAGTGCGCGCTCAAGCTCGCCATCCGGCACGGCAAGACCACCGGCAGGACGTACTTCGTCGCCGCCGAGAACGGCTTCCACGGCCGCACGCTCGGCGCGCTGTCGCTGACCGGCAAGCCGTCCATCCGCGACCAGTTCGGGCCCTTCCCGCTCGACATCCGCTTCGTCCCCTACGGCGACCCCGACGCGCTCAAGCAGGCCGTCACCGAGGACTGCGCCGCCGTGTTCCTCGAGCCGACTCAGGGCGAGGCCGGCGTCGTCCCCCCGCCCGCCGGCTACTTCGCCGCCGCCCGCGAGGTCTGCGACGCCACCGGCGCGCTGCTCGTCCTGGACGAGATCCAGTCCGCGATCGGCCGCACCGGCCACTGGTTCGCCCACCAGCACGACGGCATCATCCCCGACGTCCTCACCCTCGCCAAGGGCCTCGGCGGCGGCCTGCCGATCGGCGCCTGCGTCGGCTTCGGCGACGCAGGCACGATCTTCGCCAAGGGCGACCACGGCTCCACCTTCGGCGGCAACCCCGTCTCCAGCGCCGCCGCCCTCGCCGTCCTCGACACCATCGAGCGCGACGACCTGCTCGACCACGTCCGCACCATCGGCGCCCGCCTCGCTGCCGGCATCGACACCGTCGGCCACCCGCTGCTCGCCCGCGTCCGCGGCCGGGGCCTGTGGCTGGCCGCCGTGCTCACCTCCGACGCCGCCCCGGCCGTCCAGGCCGCCGCCCAGCGCGCCGGCTTCCTGGTCAACGCCGTCCAGCCGGACGCCATCCGCATCGCCCCGCCCCTGGTGATCACCGCCGAGCAGGCCGACTCCTTCGTCGAGGCCCTGCCCGCGATCCTGACGGAGGCGTCCGGATGACCCACGACACCCCGCGGCACTTCCTGCGCGACGACGACCTCACGCCCGCCGAGCAGGCCGAGGTCCTCGACCTCGCCGAGGCCCTCAAGAAGGACCGCCACGGCCACCGCCCGCTCGCCGGCCCCAAGACCGTCGCGGTGCTCTTCGACAAGCACTCCACCCGCACCCGGGTCTCCTTCGCGGTCGGCGTCGCCGAGCTCGGCGGCCACCCGCTGATCATCGACGCGGCGGGCTCCCAGCTCGGCCGCGGCGAGCCCGTCGAGGACACCGCGCGCGTGCTGTCCCGCCAGGTCGCCGCCATCGTCTGGCGCACCTTCGGCCAGGAGCGCATCGACGCCATGGCCTCGGCCTCCACGGTGCCGGTGGTCAACGCGCTCACCGACGAGTTCCACCCCTGCCAGATCCTCGCCGACCTGCTCACCGTGCGCGAGCGCCTCGGCGGCACGGCCGGGCACGTCCTCACCTACCTGGGCGACGGCGCCAACAACATGGCCCACTCCTACCTGCTGGGCGGCGCCACCGCCGGCATGCACGTGCGGATCGCCGCCCCGCCCGCCCACCACCCCGACACGCTGATCCTCAACCGCGCCGCCCAGATCGCGGCCACCACCGGCGGCTCGGTCACCGTCCTGACCGACCCCGCCGTCGCCGCCGCGGGCGCGCACGTCCTGGCCACCGACACCTGGGTCTCCATGGGCCAGGCCGGCAAGGACGAACGCGTGGCCGTCCTCATGCCCTACCAGCTCAACGCCGAGACCCTCGCCCTGGCCGCGCCCGGCGCCGTCGTGCTGCACTGCCTGCCCGCCTACCGCGGCATGGAGATCACCGCCGAGGTCCTCGACGGTCCGCACAGCGCCGTCTGGGACCAGGCCGAGAACCGCCTGCACGCGCAGAAGGCCCTGCTCCAATGGCTGGTCGGCCGATGACCGTCCCGCTCACCAAGGCCGGAAGGCACGCCAAGATCGCCGAGCTGGTCACCCGTCACAAGGTGAGGTCCCAGCCCGAGCTGGCCCGGCTGCTCGCCGAGAGCGGCGTCGAGGTCACCCAGGCCACCCTCTCGCGCGACCTCGACGAACTCGGCGCGATGAAGCTGCGCGCCGACGACGGCTCGCTGGTCTACGCCCTGCCGGGCGAGGGCGGCGGCCGCATCCCCCTGGCCCGCGTCGGCACTGGCGAGACCCCCGCCGCCCGGCTGCGCCGCGTGGCGGAAGAGCTCCTCGTCTCGGCCGAGGCCTCGGCCAACCTCGTGATCGTGCGCACGCCACCGGGCGCCGCGCAGTTCCTGGCCTCCGCCCTCGACCACGCCGACTGGCAGTCCATCCTCGGCACGGTCGCGGGAGACGACACGGTCCTGGTCATCAGCCGGGACCCTCAGGGAGGCGAGTCGCTCGCCGGATCACTGGTCCGCCTGACGGACCGACGAGGCCAGACCGCATGAGACGACCGCCCCGCCCGGCGCCATGTCTCCGGCGAGATCCGCATGACCCTGCACGCCGGCCGGGCCGTCGTGAGCGGGCGGCGCTCCGAGACGTCGCTGTACGACTTCTCGCTCGCCACCTACGACACCGGCGACGCCTTCGACCAGTGCCTGGCGAAGGGCTTCGTGCAGCTCTGGAGCCTGCCCTCCAAGATCGCCGCCGCGCGCGACGGCCGTCTCGGCCGACCTCGGTTTTGGGCTAGGGTCGCGGATTGAGCGTTCGGACAGGGAAGTCGAGAGAAGAGGAAACGGTGGCTGAGGGTGGTAAGCCCATGCGGCTCTGGGGTGGCAGGTTCGAAGGCGGTCCGGCCGACGCGCTGACCCGATTGTCGGTCAGCGTGCAGTTCGACTGGCGGCTCGCGCCGTACGATCTGCTGGCGTCCCGGGCCCACGCCCGGGTGCTCCACCGCGCGGGGCTGCTCAGCGAGGACGAGCTGACGCGCATGATCGGAGCCCTCGAGGATCTCGAGGAGGCGTGCAGGTCCGGCTCCTTCCGGCCGACCGTGGCCGACGAGGACGTCCACACCGCGCTGGAGCGCGGGCTGCTGGAGCGTCTCGGCTCGCTCGGCGGCAAGCTCCGCGCCGGCCGCAGCCGCAACGACCAGGTCGCCACCGACCTGCGCCTCTACCTGCGCGACCACGTCCGCCACATCGTGTCCCGGCTGGTCGAGCTGGAGACCGCGCTGATGAGCCAGGCCGAGGAGCACGCCGCCACCGCGGCGCCCGGCATGACCCACCTGCAGCACGCCCAGCCGGTCTCCTTCGGCCACCAGCTCCTGGCGCACGTCCACCCGATCTCCCGCGACATCGACCGGCTGCGCGACTGGGACCGCCGCGCGGCCGTGTCCCCCCTCGGCGCGGGCGCCCTGGCCGGGTCCTCTCTGCCCCTGGACCCGCAGGCCGTCGCCGAGGAGCTCGGCTTCGCCGCCGCGGCGCCCAACTCCATGGACGCCGTCGCCGACCGCGACTTCGCCGCCGAGTTCCTGTTCTGCGCGGCGCTGATCGGCGTCCACCTGTCGCGGCTCGGCGAAGAGATCGTCCTGTGGGCCTCCCAGGAGTTCCACTGGATCGAGATGGACGACGCCTACTCCACCGGCTCGTCGATCATGCCCCAGAAGAAGAACCCCGACGTCGCCGAGCTGGCCCGCGGCAAGTCCGGCAGGCTCATCGGCAACCTGGTGTCCCTGCTCACCGTCCTCAAGGGCCTGCCGCTCACCTACAACCGCGACCTGCAGGAGGACAAGGAGCCGATCTTCGACACCGTCGACACGCTCCTGCTCGTCCTGCCCGCGATGTCCGGCCTGGTCGCCACCATGCGGGTGAACACCGCCCGGCTGGAGTCCTCGGCCCCCGACGGCTTCGCGCTGGCCACCGACCTCGCCGAGCTCCTCGTCCGCAAGGGGGTGCCCTTCCGCGACGCCCACGAGGCCGTCGGGCACCTGGTCGTCTGGTGCCAGGTCAACGACACCACCTTCGAGAGGCTCACCGAGGACGACCTGGCCAAGATCTCCCCCCACTTCGCCGCGGCCACCGGCGAGGGCGGCAGCCCCCTCGACGTCCTCAACGTCCAGGGCGCCCTGGCCTCGCGCAAGGCCCACGGAGGCACGGCGCCCGACCGGGTGCGCGACCAGCTCGCCGTCCTCCGCGAGATCGTCGACGGCCAGGCGGCGTGGGCGAGCGGCTCCTAGGCAGGGAGTTCTTCGACCGGCCCTCGGACGTGGTCGCCCCCGGCCTGCTCGGGCGCGTCCTGGTCCACGGGCCGGTCGCCGTGCGCCTCACCGAGGTCGAGGCGTACGGCCCGCCGGGGCACGACCCGGCCTCCCACACCTACCGCGGCCGCACGCCCCGCAACGCCGTCATGTTCGGCCCGCCCGGCCACCTGTACGTCTACTTCACCTACGGCATGCACTACTGCGCCAACCTCGTCTGCCTGCCCGAGGGCATGGGCTCGGGCGTGCTGCTCCGCGCCGGAGAGGTCATCGAGGGCGCCGACGTCGCCCGCGCCCGCCGCCACCGGCCCGCCACCTCAGGCCCGCTCACCCATCCCGGCCGCGTGCCCGCCGAACGCGACCTCGCCCGGGGGCCCGCCCGGCTGGCCGTCGCGCTCGGCATCGGCAGGGAGCACAACGGCCTCGACTGCTGCGTCCCCGGCGAGCTGCGCGTGCTCGAGGGCGACCCCCCGAGCCCCGCGGCCGTCCGCTCCGGCCCGCGCACCGGCGTCTCCAGCGCCGCCGACACCCCCTGGCGCTTCTGGATCGACGGCGACCCCACCGTCTCCCCGTACCGCAAGCACGTCCCTAAGACCCGCCCGAACTGACCCCGCGACCTCGTCACGGCGCGGCTATCAAGTGGCGCGGTGGTGAGATGATCGGGCAGGCTGTAACCAGGCGAAAGCCTTCCCTATCACATCGACGACGAAAGCCGGGATCGTGACCGACATCCTCGACGACCTTGCGTGGCGCGGCCTGATCGCGCAGTCCACCGACATCGACGCCCTTCGCGCGGCGATGGCCGAAGGTCCCATCACGGTCTATTGCGGCTTCGACCCGACCGCGCCGTCCCTGCACGTCGGCAACCTGGTCCCGCTGCTCACGCTCGCGCGCATCCAGCGGGCGGGACACCGCGCCATCGGCCTGGTCGGCGGCGCCACCGGGCTCATCGGCGACCCCAGCGGCAAGAGCGAGGAACGCGCCCTCAACTCCACCGAGGTCGTCGCCGAGTGGGTGCGGCGCATCCGTGTCCAGGTCGAGAAGTTCATCGACCTCACCGGCGACTCCATCCTGGTGAGCAACCTCGACTGGACCCAGGGACTCTCGGCGATCGACTTCCTGCGCGACGTCGGCAAGCACTTCCCGGTGAACCGCATGCTCGCCCGCGAGTCCGTCTCGGCCCGCCTCGCCGGCGAAGGGCTGAGCTACACCGAGTTCAGCTACCAGATCCTCCAGGCCAACGACTACCTGGAGCTGTACCGGCGGCACGGCTGCACCCTGCAGATCGGCGGCAGCGACCAGTGGGGCAACATCACCGCAGGCTGCGACCTCGTCCGCCGCGTCGAGGGCGGGCACGTCCACGCCCTGACCGTCCCGCTCATCACCAAGGCCGACGGCACCAAGTTCGGCAAGACCGCCGGCGGAGCCGTCTGGCTCGACCCCGAGCTGACCTCGCCCTACGCCTTCTACCAG